>USAC01000005.1 GCA_900552475.1 uncultured Eubacteriales bacterium
AAAGCGGAACAGGCATGACCGAGATCATGCCTGTTCCAAGAAATTTGAGTTTTACTGTCTTACCAGCAGAGAGCCTTTCCGGTCCGTTTTTTCCTTGACAAAACCGCTGGCAAGCAGTATGTTAAGGCTAACAGGGAACCGTCCCTGACTTTGAAAGGAGAAAATGCCAATGGGTTGTTTCTATTGCGATGAGCACCACGAGGGCCGGGAGGCCATTATGTTCAAGGTTGGGGAGATGAAGGCCGGTGTGCTGTATCTCTTCAAGGATCAGGCCCACAAGGGCCGCTGCGCGCTGGCTCTGAAGGCCCACAAAAAGGAACTGTGCGAGTGCACGGATCAGGAGCGGGCGGATTTTGCCGAGGATCTGGCTAAGGCCAGCGGCGCCATCAAGGAGCTGTGGGGCTGCACGAAGCTGAACTTGGGCTCCTTCGGCGACACGAATCCCCATCTGCATTTCCATATCGTCCCCAAGTATGAGGGCGGCTTTGAGTTCGGCGGAGCTTTTGCCATCACCAACCCGGAGCCGGTATACCTGACGGATGGAGAGTACCAGGAGATGATCTCCGCACTGAAGGCCAAGCTGGGTATCTGAGGACATATATAATAAAGAACACCGGGGTGCATAGCATCCCGGTGTTCTTTGCATCGAACGGATACATGATTATACGATGCAGAAGCGGCCTGATCGGGAATAGAATACCGGAGCGGAAAATAGCCCGGAGGGGGGACATTTGCCCCGCTGCCGTGTGCATCCGCGTACTGCCAAAAAAATTTCAAAAAAACTATGAAAAACAGAGAAAAAGGTCTTGACATTCCGCTGAATATCCGATATGATAATCAAGTCCGCGTGGTGGAAGCCTTTCCGCGCGCAGACACTGCGATGAACCGGGAGATTGCTCCGCAAGGAGGTAACTTCCGGGGAGTATGTCCGATAATCGGGCGGCTGAGAAGTCCTGTATGCGGCGTAGATCGCCATACCATGGGACAAGTACCGGCCACAGTGCCGGTCTTTTTCATGAGTAGGAATGATACGCACGGTTAAGCGTACAGAAAATTTCTCGCCGTAGGTCGTCGAGACCCGTACAACAACCTACGAAACATTTGGAGGAAATCAACATGGCACAGAAAGAAATGATCCGCATCCGCCTGAAGGCTTACGATCATCAGGTCATCGACCAGAGCGCTGAGAAGATCGTAGAGACCGCCAAGCGCACCGGCGCCCAGGTGTCCGGCCCCATCCCCCTGCCCACCAAGAAGGAGGTTGTTACCATCCTCCGCGCTGTTCATAAGTATAAGGACAGCCGCGAGCAGTTCGAGCGCCGCACCCACAAGCGCCTGATCGACATCACCAACTCCAGCCCCAAGACCGTTGAGGCTCTGATGGCTCTGGAGCTGCCCGCTGGCGTGGAGATCGAGATCAAGCTGTAATCCTCGCGATTACAAAACTTCCCAAGCTCAAAGAAGTGTAAACACTTTTTTGAATATGTTGCTCACCCAATCGCCTGTCAACTTGCGTGAGACAGGTAGGGTCATGTCGGCAGAGCAATGCGGATTCCGTATCTAAGCCGACCAATAACCTAACAGGAGGAAATACACATGAAGGCAATCATCGGCAAAAAAGTGGGCATGTCCCAGATTTTTGACGAGAACGGCCACGTGATCCCCGTCACCGTCATTGAGGCGGGACCCTGCACGGTCGTTCAGAAGAAGACTTCCGAGAAGGAAGGCTACAATGCGGTTCAGCTGGGCTACGAGGACGTGGCTGAGAAGAAGCTGACCAAGGGCGAGATGGGCCACCTGAACAAGGCTGGCGTGTCTCCCAAGAAGCACCTGCGCGAATTCGACCTGGACAACGCTGCCGAGCTGAACATCGGCGACATTGTGAAGGCTGACACCTTCCAGGCTGGCGACTTCGTTGATATCACCGGTATCAGCAAGGGCCACGGTTATCAGGGCGTCATCAAGCGCTGGGGTGCACAGCGCACCCCCACCAGCCACGGCGGCGGCCCCGTCCATCGTCACGCTGGTTCCATGGGCTCCTCTACCGATCCCTCCCGTATCTTCAAGGGCAAAATCGGCGCCGGCCACATGGGCGTGGATCAGGTGACTGTCCAGAACCTGTCCGTTGTGAAGGTTGACCCCGAGCTGAACATGCTGGTCGTCTGCGGCGCCGTTCCCGGCCCCAAGGGCGGTCTGGTGACCATCAAGAGCACCGTTAAGGTCCACAAGGTCAAGCAGGCCGGCGCTGACATCAGCAAGAACCCGCAGAAGGCTTCCGGCCGCAACCCGCAGAAGGCTTCCGCGAGAAACAAGTAAGAAAGGGGTGCTTAAAGAATGTCTTCCATGAAAGTTTTGAACATGGCCGGCGCAGAAGTCGGTACTGTGGAACTCAACGACGAGATCTTTGGCATCACGCCCAATCCCGTCGCTGTGCATGAGGTTGTGAAGAACCACCTCGCCAATTGCAGACAGGGCACTCAGAGCGCCCTCACCCGTGCTGAGGTTTCCGGCGGTGGCCGTAAGCCCTGGCGCCAGAAGGGTACCGGCCACGCCCGTCAGGGCTCTACCCGTGCTCCTCAGTGGACGCACGGCGGTATCGTGTTCGCTCCCAAGCCCCGCGATTACAGCTATGTGCTGAACAAGAAGGTCAAGCGCCTGGCGCTGAAGTCCGTCCTGTCCGCCAAGGCTGCCGAGGGCAAGCTGGTGGTCATCGACTCCATCAAGATGGATGCCATCAAGACCGCTGACTTCCGTAAGTTCCTGAGCGCTGTCAAGGTGGACGGCAAGGCCGTCGTTGTCACCCCCGAGGTGGACAACGTCATCGTCAAGAGCGCCCGCAATATCCCCGGCGTGCTGACTACCGTCGCCAACATCCTGAGCGTTTATGACATCATCAACGCCCAGTACCTGGTGGTGGATCAGGCCGCCCTCGCCAAGATCGAGGAGGTGTACGCATGATGACCGCTTACGATATCGTCATTCGCCCCATTATCACCGAGCGTGCCATGGCTGGCGCCGCTGACAAGAAGTATGTCTTTGAAGTGGCCAAGTCCGCCGGCAAGGTGGAGATCAAGAAGGCTGTTGAGGAGATCTTCGGCGTGAAGGTCGCTTCCGTCAACACCCTGAACGTCCAGGCTAAGGCCAAGCGCATGGGCGCCGGCCGTCCCGGCACCACCCGTGCCTGGAAGAAGGCTTATGTGACCCTGACCGCTGATTCTAAGACCATCGAGTTCTTCGAAGGCATGGTCTAAGGAAGGAGTAAAGCAGAATGTCTATTAAAACTTTTAAGCCGACGACTCCTTCCCGCCGTCAGATGACGGTTTCCGGTTTCGACGGCATCGACAAGAAGGCCCGTCCCGAGCCCAGCCTCACCGAGCCTCTGAAGAAGAGCTCCGGCCGCAACAGCTATGGCCGCATCACCGTCCGTCATCGCGGCGGCGGCAACAAGCGCAAGTATCGTATCATCGACTTCAAGCGCGACAAGATGGGTTCCGCCACCGTGCTGCGTCTGGAGTATGACCCCAACCGCAGCGCCAATATCGCTCTCATCGAGTATGAGGATGGCGAGAAGCGCTACATCCTGGCTCCTGTCGGCCTGAAGGCTGGTCACAAGATCATGACCGGTCCCGACGCCGATATCCTGCCCGGCAACGCTCTGCCCATCGCCAACATCCCCGTTGGTACCGTGATCCACAACATCGAGCTGCATCCCGGCAACGGCGCTCAGCTGGTGCGTGCCGCCGGTACCTCCGCTCAGCTGATGGCTAAGGAAGGCGATGACGCTCAGATCCGTATGCCCTCCGGCGAGGTCCGCATCGTGCGTACCAACTGCTATGCCACCATTGGCCAGGTCGGCAACATCGAGCACGAGAACATCAACATCGGTAAGGCTGGCCGTAAGCGTCACATGGGTTGGCGTCCCACCGTCCGCGGTTCCGTCATGAACCCCAATGACCACCCCCACGGCGGCGGCGAGGGCCGTGCCCCTGTCGGCCGTTCCGGGCCTGTGACGCCTTGGGGCAAGCCCGCCCTGGGCTACAAGACCCGCAAGGGCAAGAACCCCACCAGCAAGTTCATCGTCAAGCGGCGTAACGAGAAGTAAGGAGGCAAGGTAATATGAGCAGATCTATTAAGAAAGGCCCTTATGTTGCCCCTGAGCTCCTCAAGAGAGTCGAGGCAATGAACGAGAAGAACGAGAAGAAGGTCCTCAAGACCTGGAGCCGCAGCTCCACCATCTTCCCCGCTTTCGTTGGCCACACCATCGCTGTCCATGACGGCCGGAAGCATGTGCCCGTGTATATCCAGGAGGATATGGTCGGTCACAAGCTGGGTGAGTTTGCTCCCACCCGTACCTTCCGTGGCCACACCAAGGATAAATAATTGAAGGAGGATGCTGAACATGGAAAACAAAACTGCTAAAGCGTATCTGCGCTATGTCCGCATCTCTCCCCGCAAGATCCAGATCGTCTGCGATCTGATCCGCGGCAAGGATGCCGGAACCGCTATGGCCATTCTGGCACAGACCCCCAAGGCTGCTTCCGAGCCCCTGACGAAGCTGCTGAAGTCCGCCGTGGCCAATGCCGAGAACAACTTCGGCATGGACCCCGCCAAGCTGGTGGTGTCTGAGGTGTTCGCCACCCCCGGCCCCATCCTCAAGCGTATGATGCCCCGGGCTCAGGGCCGCGCTTACCGCATTAACAAGCGCACTTCTCACGTCACCCTGGCTGTGACGGAAAAGGCATAAGAAAGGGAGGAGACAGTTTATGGGACAGAAAGTTAATCCCCATGGCCTGCGGGTCGGCGTCATCAAAGACTGGGATTCCCGTTGGTATGCCAGTGAAGAGAAGGTCGGCGACCTGATCGTCGAGGATCAGAAGATCCGCAAGTATCTCAAGAAAACTCTGTACGGTGCCGGCGTTCCCAAGATCGAGATCGAGCGCAGCAACGACATCGTTACCATCTATCTGCACTGCGCCCGTCCCGGTGTTGTCATCGGCAAGGGCGGCGAGCAGATCGAGCAGTATCGTCTGGCTGTGGAAAAGATGATCGGCAAGAAGGTCAAGCTGAACATCGTGGAAGTCCGCAACCCCGATATGAACGCTCAGCTGGTGGCTGAGAACATCGCTCAGCAGCTGGAGAAGCGTATCTCTCACCGCCGCGCCATGAAGAACTCCATGGCCCGCGCCATGCGTGCCGGCGCCAAGGGCATCAAGGTTTGCTGCTCTGGCCGTCTGGGTGGCCGCGAGATCGCTGGCGTTGAGCACTATCACGAGGGCACCATCCCTCTGCAGACCATCCGCGCCGACATTGAGTACGGCTTCGCGGAGGCTGCCACTACCTTCGGCCGCATCGGTGTGAAGGTGTGGATCTACAAGGGCGAGGTTCTCTCTCAGACCCTGCGCACCACTCCCCGCACCATGGACACCTCCAAGCCCTATCAGGAGCGTCGTGAGCGTCGTCCTCGCCGTGACGGTGATCGTCGCGGTGGTTTCGGCGGTGACCGTCGCAACGGCGGCTTCAACCGTGATCGTCAGGGCGGCTTCAACCGTCAGGGCGGTGCCGAGCGTCGTCCTCAGGGCGGCTTCCGGCCCAACACCAATCGTCCCGCTGCTCCCGCAGCCCCCGCTAAGGAAGGAGGAGCCAACTAATGTTAATGCCTAAGAGAGTCAAGTTCCGCCGTATGCAGCGGGGCCGCATGACTGGTAAAGCCACCCGTGGCAACACCGTTTCTTACGGTGAGTATGGTCTGATGGCTCTGGAACCCGGCTGGGTCAAGAGCAACCAGATCGAGGCCGCCCGTATCGCCATGACTCGTTACACCAAGCGTGGCGGTCAGGTTTGGATCAAGATCTTCCCCGACAAGTCCGTGACTATGCGTGCCGCCGACTCCCGAATGGGTTCCGGTAAAGGTACGCCTGAGTACTGGGTTGCCGTGGTGAAGCCCCAGCGTGTTATGTTTGAGATCGCTGGTGTCCCCGAGGAGATCGCTCGCGAGGCTCTGCGTCTGGCCAGCCACAAGCTGCCCATCAAGACGAAGATCGTTGCCCGCACCGAGGAAGCAGGTGAGTAAGATGAAGGCAAATGAAATCCGTAAGATGAATGCCGAACAGCTCAATGAGAAGCTGACCGGCCTGAAGAAGGACCTGTTCATGCTCCGGATGCAGCACGCAACCAACCAGCTGGACAATCCCGTTAAGATCCGTGAAGTGAAGCACGATATTGCCCGAGTCAAGACCGTGCTGGCGGAGCTCGCCGCTTCCGATAAGCAGTAAGAAGGAGGGAAACGAGAATGAACGAAGTTAGAACTTCCTCCCGTAAGACCCGGGTAGGCAAAGTCGTTTCCGACAAGATGGATAAGACCGTGGTTGTGGCTGTGTCCGACCGCGTCGCCCATCCTCTGTACAAGAAGATCGTCGGCCGTACCTACAAGCTGAAGGCCCACGATGAAAACAATGCCTGCGGTATCGGTGATACCGTGAAGGTGATGGAGACCCGCCCCCTGTCCAAGGACAAGCGTTGGCGCGTGGTCGAGATCATCGAGAAGGCCAAGTAAGGAGGTGCCAGTATGATTCAGCAGGAAAGTTATCTGAAGGTTGCCGATAATACCGGCGCCAAGGAAATCAAGTGCATCCGCGTCCTGGGCGGTTCCACCCGGAAGTTCGGCAACATCGGCGACGTCATCGTGGCGTCTGTCCGTAAGGCCCAGCCCGGCGGCACCGTCAAGAAGGGCGAGGTGGTCAAGGCTGTCATCGTTCGCAGCGCCAAGGGTGTCCGCCGGAATGACGGTACCTATGTCCGCTTCGATGACAACGCCGCTGTCCTCATTAAGGACGACAAGAACCCCAGAGGTACCCGTATCTTTGGGCCTGTGGCTCGTGAGCTGCGCGACAAGGATTACATGAAGATCCTGTCCCTGGCTCCCGAAGTGATTTGATGGAGGGCTCGAACAATGGCTATGAACATTAAGAAGGGCGATACCATCGTCGTCCTGTCCGGCAAGGACAAGGGCAAGCAGGGCAAGGTGCTGGGCACTGTGCCCAAGAGCACCAAGATCGTGGCTGAGGGCATCAACATGGTGACCTGCCACGTCAAGCCCCGCCGTCAGGGCGAGGAGGGCGGCATCGTCAAGCGCGAGGCTGCCATCGCCGCCTGCAAGGTGCAGGTTGTCTGCCCCAAGTGCAACAAGGGTACCCGCGTTGCTCACAAGATCGAGGGCGGCAAGAAGATCCGCGTGTGCAAGCACTGCGGTGCGGAACTGTAAGAAAGGAGCGAGATAACAAATGGCAAGATTGAAGGAACAGTATAAAGCCGAAGTTGCTCCCGCTCTGATGAAGCAGTTCGGTTACAAGTCCGTTATGCAGATCCCCAAGATCGACAAGGTCGTCATCAACGTGGGCTGCGGTGAGGCTCGTGAAAACGCGAAGGTGCTGGACAATGTTGTGGGCGATCTGGGTAAGATCACCGGCCAGAAGGCTGTTGTCACCCGTGCTCGCAAGTCCATTGCAAACTTCAAGCTCCGTGAGGAGATGCCCATCGGCGCCAAGGTCACCCTCCGCGGCGACAAGATGTGGGAATTCCTGGATCGTCTGTTCAACGTGGCTCTGCCCCGTGTCCGTGACTTCCAGGGCATCAACCCCAACGCTTTCGATGGCCGCGGCAACTATGCCATGGGCATCAAGGAGCAGCTGATCTTCCCCGAGATCGAGTACGATAAGATCGACAAGATCCGCGGCATGGACATCATCATTGTCACCACCGCTAAGACCGATGAAGAAGGCCGCGCCCTGCTGCAGCAGGTTGGCGCTCCCTTCGCCCGCTAAGGAGGAAGACAGTAATGGCAAAGACTTCTATGAAGATCAAGCAGGCCCGTCCTGCCAAGTTCTCCACCCGCAAGTACAACCGCTGCAAGCTGTGCGGCCGTCCCCACGCCTATCTCCGGAACTACGGTGTTTGCCGTATCTGCTTCCGTGAGCTGGCTTACAAGGGCGAGATCCCCGGCGTGCGTAAGGCTTCTTTCTAAAAAAATTGAAAATGGCGCAGCAAAAAGACTTGACGAATTAAAATTTGTCTGGTATGCTGAAAAATGGGGCATTTCTGAGGAAATGCACCCATTACGCCATGTTCAGAAGTGTTTTTGGAGCCTGGCACTTATTTTCTTTAACAAAGGTCTTTGATATGGGACCTTGTTAATACGGATGGCGAAAGGTCATGACCAATTGTGCACCACGCGCGAGCGGACTGCTCCATTGGCCATGATACCTCGCTGCCGAAGCGGTCACAGACCGCAACTCTATAAATAGGAGGAACAATCCATGCATATCACCGATCCTGTTGCGGATATGCTGACCCGCGTCCGCAACGCAAACAACGCCAAGCATGAAACCGTGGATGTCCCCGCTTCCAACATGAAGAAGAGCATTGCTCAGATCCTGCTGGATGAGGGCTACATCAAGAGCTTCACCGTGGAAGATGACGGCCTGCAGGGCATGATCCACATCTCCCTGAAGTACAACGCGGGCAAGGAAAAGGTTATCACCGGCCTGCGCCGCGTCTCCAAGCCCGGCCTGCGCGTCTATGTGGGCGCCGACGAGCTGCCCCGCGTGCTCCGCGGCCTGGGTATCGCCATCATCTCTACGTCCAAGGGCGTCATGACCGACAAGGCTGCTCGTGCAGCTCACGTTGGCGGCGAAGTCCTGGCATTCGTCTGGTAAGGAGGGTATCGAACAATGTCTCGAATTGGTAGAATGCCCATTACCGTTCCCGCCGGTGTTACCGTGAACGTTGCTGAGGGCAATGTGGTCACCGTCAAGGGACCCAAGGGCGAACTGACTCAGAGCCTGCGGCCTGAGATGATCATTAAACAGGAAGGTACGACGATCACCGTGGAACGTCCTTCCGACGATAAGCTGCATCGCAGCGTTCACGGCCTGACCCGCACCCTGCTCCACAACATGGTCGTCGGTGTTACCGAGGGCTTCAAGAAGGAGCTGGACGTCAACGGCGTCGGTTACCGTGTTGCCAAGGAGGGTACGAACCTGGTCATGAACCTGGGTTTCTCCCACCAGGTGATCGTTCCTGAGATTCCGGGCATCACTGTTGAGGTTCCGGGTCCCAATAAAATCATCATTCATGGATGCGACAAGCAGGCTGTCGGCCAGTTTGCTGCCGAGGTCCGCGAGAAGCGTCCTCCCGAGCCTTATAAGGGCAAGGGCATCAAGTATACTGACGAGGTCATCCGCCGTAAGGTTGGTAAGACCGGCGCCAAGAAGTAAGGAGGTGTGCCGAAATGATTACTAGACCTAATACCAATAAGCAGCGCATGAAGCGTCATAAGCGTGTTCGCGCTAAGATCTCCGGCACTCCCGTGTGCCCCCGTCTCAACGTTTTCCGCAGCGAGGCCAACATCTATGCCCAGATCATCGACGATGTGAACGGCGTGACCCTGGCTTCCGCTTCCTCTCTGGACAAGGCCATCGAAGGTTACGGCGGCAATGTGACCGCTGCTTCCGCTGTTGGCAAGCTGATCGCTGAGCGCGCTCTGGCCAAGGGCATTGAGAACGTCGTGTTTGACCGCGGCGGCTATCTCTATCACGGCCGTGTGCAGGCTCTGGCTGAGGGCGCCCGTGAAGGCGGCCTGAAATTCTAAGGGAGGAGGAAACGAGAAATGGCAAGATTTGAAAGAGAACAGAGCGAGTATATCGAAAAGCTCGTTTACCTCAACCGTGTTTCCAAGACCGTCAAGGGCGGCCGTGTCATGAAGTTCTCCGCGCTGATGGTCGTGGGCGACGGCAAGGGCAAGGTCGGCTATGGTCTGGGCAAGGCCGCTGAGGTCCCCGAGGCCATCCGTAAGGGTCTGGAAGCCGCTAAGAAGAACATGATCACTGTGACCATGTCCGGCAGCACCATTCCTCATGAGACTGTTGGCGAGGCTGGCGCCGGCCGCGTGCTGATGAAGCCCGCTGCTCCCGGTACCGGTATCATCGCCGGCGGCGCTGTGCGTGCCGTCGTCGAGGCCGCAGGCATCAAGGATATCCGTTCCAAGTGCCTGCGTTCCAACAACCCCAACAACGTCGTCGCTGCCACCTTCCAGGGCCTCAAGAGCATGCGTGGTCCTGAGGATGTCGCCCGTATCCGCGGCAAGAGCGTCGAAGAGATCGTGGGTTAAGGAGGCGCTGAGAAATGGCTAAGAATATTACGATCAAGCTCGCTAAGAGCCTGAACGGCCGCCTGGAGAAGCAGGTTGCCACCGCACATTCCCTGGGCCTGCGTAAGATCGGTGACGTCACCGTGCAGCCCGATAACGATTCCACCCGCGGCAAGATCGCCAAGATCGGCTACCTGCTGCAGGTCACCGAAGAGAAGTAAAGGAGGACGGAATCATGAAATTGAGCGAACTGTCTCCCGCTGAGGGCTCCGTCCGTCAGGCTTACCGCAAGGGCCGGGGCGCCGGCAGCGGCAATGGCAAGACCGGCGGCCGCGGCCACAAGGGCCAGAAGGCCCGTTCCGGCGGCAAGGTCCGTATTGGCTTCGAGGGCGGCCAGATGCCTCTGGCACGCCGTCTGCCCAAGCGCGGCTTCAACAACATTTTCGCAACCCCGCTGGAGATCATCAACCTGAGTGCCCTGAACGCGTTTGAGGACGGCGATGTCGTCAACGTCGAGGCTCTGCTGGCCAAGGGCATCCTGTCCAAATGCGAGTATGGCTTCAAGGTCCTGGGCAACGGCAAGGTTACCAAGAAGGTCACTGTCGAGGCTTCTGCTTTCTCCGCTTCTGCCAAGGAGGCTATCGAGGCAGCGGGCGGAAAGGCAGAGGTGAAGTAAAATGATCCAAACCATTCGCAAAGCATGGGGCATCCCTGAGCTGCGGAAAAAGATCGTTTTTACTCTCCTGATCCTGCTGATTTTCCGTCTCGGCAACGCCATCATGGTGCCCTATATCAACCGGGACGCTCTGGCCCTGCAGATGCAGGTCTGGGGCACCGGCCTGCTGGGCCTTTACAACGTGATGAGCGGCGGCGCCTTTGCCACCGCCACCGTGTTTGCCTTGAGCATCCAGCCTTATATCAACAGTTCTATTATCATCCAGCTGCTGACTGTGGCCATCCCCGCTCTGGAGCGGCTGGCCCGTGACGGCGGCGAGGAAGGTAAGAAGAAGATCCAGTCCATCACCCGCTACGCTACCGTGGCGATCGCCATTCTCCAGGCCATTGGCTATTACTTCATGATGAAGAATTACAACCTCCTGGAGCAGGACGGCATCTGGGTGGCACTGGTCATCATCGTGACTCTGATCGCAGGTTCCTCCTTCGTGATGTGGATGGGCGAGCAGGTCACCGAGTTCGGTGTAGGCAACGGTATCTCCATCATTCTGTTCGCCGGTATTCTGGCCCGGATCCCCTCTATGGTTTCCGGCATGAAGGACGGCATCCAGAGATGGTCCGCCATCAACGCAGGCACTCTGACTGCGGAGACCCTGACCTCTGCCGGTTACACCGAGGCACAGGCGCAGGCTTACCTGAACGGCGCGCTGGCTCCTTGGAGCATTGCGCTGCTGGTCATCGGTATGCTGGCTCTGATCGCATTCATTGTCTTTATCAATGACGCTGAGCGTCGCATTCCCGTGCAGTACGCCAAGCGTCAGGTGGGCCGTAAGATGTATGGCGGCCAGAGCAGCACCCTGCCCATGAAGGTGAACATGTCCGGCGTTCTGCCTATCATCTTCGCCCAGAGCATTGCTTCTCTGCCCATCACCATCTGGACCTTCATCGGTATGCCCAAGGAAGGTACTGTGTCCTACAGCATCTACAATGCCATTGATACGAAGTCCGTCATCTACATGGTGGTGTACTTCATCATGATCATTGGCTTCAGCTATTTCTACTCCAGCATCCAGTTCAACCCCGTGGAGATCGCCAACAACCTGAAGAAGCAGGGCGGCTTCATTCCGGGCTTCCGTCCCGGCCAGCCCACCGTGCAGTTCATTCAGAAGGTCCTGAACCGGATCACCATGTTCGGTGCCATCTATCTGGGTATCGTTGCCATCTGCCCCCTGATCGTGGGCAAGATCATTGGCAACTCTTCCCTGGCCATCGGCGGCACCTCCGTCATCATCGTGGTGGGTGTTGCGCTTGAGACCGTGAAGGCGCTGGAGAATCAGATGCTGATGCGTCAGTACAAGGGCTTCCTGGAATAAAAAGGAAGGCGTGCTGTCATGAAAATGATCCTGTTAGGCGCCCCCGGCGCCGGCAAGGGCACACAGGCTGAGCGCCTGTGCAAAGTGCTGAATATCCCCACCATCTCCACTGGCAACATCCTCCGGGCCGCCGTGAAAAACGGTACCCCCACCGGCAAGCAGGCGGAAGCCTACATGAAGGCCGGCAAGCTGGTCCCCGATGAGGTCATCATCGGCATCATCCATGACCGGCTGGACGAGGATGACTGCAAGAACGGCTATATCCTGGACGGCGTGCCCCGCACCATCGCTCAGGCTGAGTCTCTGGAGAAGGCCGGGATCCGGTTTGACGACGTAATCTCCATTGAGATCCCCGATGAGGCGATTATGGAGCGCATGAGCGGCCGCCGCGTCTGCGAGCACTGCGGAGCCAGCTACCATCTGGTGGCTGTGCCTCCCAAGGTGCCCGGCGTGTGCGACAGCTGCGGCGGCAAGCTGATTCAGCGTCACGATGATGAACCTGAGACGGTCAAGCACCGCCTTGAGGTCTATCATAAGGAGACGGAACCTCTCAAGGATTTCTACGCTGAGAGGGGTCTCCTGAGATCGGTGGAAAATCAACCCTCTGTGGAGGCCACAACCAAGGCCATCCTCAACGCCCTGAGGAGATGAGCTTATGATTACGCTCAAATCCGCACATGAGATCGAACTGATGCGCCGAGCGGGAAAAATTACCGCGGCTGCCCGTGCTTTGGCAGGGGAAATGGTAAAGCCCGGCGTAACAACCCAGGAGATCGACAGGGCAGTGGAGCATTTCATCCGCAAGCAGGGTGCCGTTCCCTCATTCCTCCATTTTCCCGGCCCGCCGGGAGTCCGGGCATTCCCCGGCAGTGTCTGCGCCAGTGTCAACGATGAGATCATCCACGGTATCCCGGGTCCCCGGGTGCTGCAGGAGGGTGACATCGTCAGCATTGATGTAGGCGCCTATATCGGAGGATATCATGGGGACTGCGCAGCCACCTTCCCCTGCGGCAAGGTCTCTCCGGAGGCTCAGAATCTGATCGATGTGACCAGACAGAGCTTCTTCGAGGGCATCAAGTTTGCCAAGGAAGGCTGCCGGCTGTATGATATTTCCGCAGCGATCCAAGGTTATGCGGAGAGTCACGGCTGCTCCATCGTCCGTGAGTATGTCGGTCACGGCATCGGCACGGAGATGCACGAGTCACCCGAGATTCCCAACTACGGCCATCCCGGCCGCGGACCCCGGCTTCTTCGGGGCATGACCATCGCGGTTGAACCCATGGTGAACGCCGGCACTGCCGCCATCCGCCAGATGCCAGACGGCTGGACCGTCCGGACTGCGGACGGCAAGTTGGCGGCCCACTATGAGAATACGCTTCTGATCACCGACGGGGAGCCTGAGATCCTGACGGCTCCCGCCATCTGAGGAAAGACGTATATGGAGATCGCAAAATCAGATATTGTTCGTTCCGATGCCGGCAGAGATCAGGGAAAACTCTTCATCGTTCTCGCGGTGGAGGGGGAGTACCTCCTGCTGGCAGACGGAAAAGGCCGCAAGGCGGAGTCACCGAAACGCAAAAAACGCAAACACGTGCTGTTTGTGGCGGAGGATGACAGCCGTCTGGCGGATAAGATCAAACGCAGCGAGAAGATCACCAACAGTGAGCTTCGCAGGACACTCGCGGCCTACCGCGGGGAAGTCCAACCGGACCAGGAGGGATAACGTTTGGCAAAATCCGACATGATCGAAGTGGAAGGCGTTGTGGTAGAGTCCCTGCCCAACACGACTTTCCAGGTGGACATTGGAAATGGCCACATGATTCTGGCACACATCTCCGGAAAACTCAGAATGAATTTCATCAGGATCTTGCCCGGCGATAAGGTCACCGTGGAGATGTCTCCCTATGACCTGACCCGTGGCCGGATCACCTGGCGCAGCAAATAAGCCGCGTCCGGCGAAATCTAAGACACAAAACGCTGAAAGGAAGGTTACAAACTTATGAAGGTAAGACCGTCCGTGAAGCCCATGTGCGAGAAGTGCAAGGTTATTCGCCGCAAAGGCCGTGTTATGGTGATTTGCGAGAACCCCAAGCACAAGCAGCGCCAGGGCTAAGATTGATTGGAGGTTAAAAAGTATGGCACGTATTGCCGGTATTGACCTGCCCAAGGATAAGCGCATTGAAATCGGCCTGACCTATATCTATGGCATTGGCCGCAAGAGCGCGAAGGACATCCTGGAAAAGGCCGGGGTCAACCCTGACACCCGCGTGAAGGATCTGACTGACGCCGAGGAGCAGAAGCTCCGTGACGTGATCGACAACTATATCGTCGAGGGCGATCTGCGCCGTCAGACCGCTCTGGACATCAAGCGCCTCAGCGAGATCGGCTGCTACCGCGGCATGCGTCATCGCAAGGGCCTGCCTGTCCGCGGCCAGCGCAGCAAGACCAACGCCCGCACCCGCAAGGGCCCCAAGAAGACCATCGCAAATAAGAAGAAGTAAGAAAGGAGAACAGCAATGGCACAGGCAAAGAAAGTCATCCGCCGTCGGCGGGAGAAGAAGAACATTGAGCGCGGCCAGGTCCATATCCGTTCTTCTTTCAACAACACCATGGTAACCGTTACCGATACCCAGGGCAATGCTATTTCCTGGGCTTCCTCCGGCGGACTGGGTTTCCGCGGCAGCAAGAAGTCCACTCCCTTCGCGGCTCAGACCGCAGCCGAGACGGCTGCCCGCGCCGCTATGGAGCATGGCCTGAAGACCGTTGAGGTCTTCGTCAAGGGTCCCGGCCAGGGCCGTGAAGCCGCTATCCGCGCGCTGCAGGCCGTGGGTCTGGAAGTGACCATGATCAAGGACGTCACCCCCATCCCCCACAATGGCTGCCGTCCCCCGAAGCGCCGCCGCGTGTAATCGAAAGAGGAGGTAACAAGCAATATGGCAAAGAATATGCAGCCCATCGCCAAGCGCTGCAAGGCTCTGGGCATCTCTCCTGCTGAGATGGGTTACGCTAAGAAGACCACCAATCGTAATCCCGGCGGCCAGATGCGTAAGAAGAAGAGCGAATACGGCCTCCAGCTGGCTGAGAAGCAGAAGGTCAAGTTCATCTACGGTGTTCTGGAAAAGCAGTTCCACGCTTACTATGAGAGCGCTGCTGCCGCTTCCGGTAAGACCGGCGATAACCTGCTGATTCTGGTTGAGCGCCGTCTGGACAACGTTGTGTATCGTATGGGTCTCGCCGCTACCCGCCGTCAGGCCCGTCAGCTGGTGAGCCACGCCCACTTCACCGTCAACGGCAAGAAGGTCAACATTCCTTCCTACCTGGTGAAGGCTGGCGATGTCATCGAAGTGGCCGAGAGCAGCCGTTCTTCCGAGCTGTTCAAGCGCCTCACTGGTGAGAATGCCCCCATGACCCTGCTGCCTGCCTGGCTGGAGCGCACCAAGGGCACTCTCCAGGGTACGGTTGCTCACCTTCCCACCCGCGAGGAGATCGATACTCCCGTGGAAGAGCACCTCATCGTCGAGTTGTACTCCAAGTAATTGGGAGGATACCCTCGAAGAATGGTACGAACTGCAAGCGGCACGCGGCTTGACCGCGTGACCGCAATGACAAGATGAAGGAGGGTAACCGCATGATCGAAATTGAGAAGCCCCAGATCGAGTGCATCGAGACCCCGGCTGACATCACTTATGGCAAGTACGTGGTAGAGCCTCTGGAGCGCGGCTATGGCACCACCCTCGGCAACGCCCTGCGCCGCATTCTGCTTTCCTCTCTGCCCGGCACTGCGCCGACGACCATCAAGATCGACGGTGTGCAGCACGAGTTTTCCACCATCCCCGGCGTCAAGGAGGATGTGACGGAGATCGTTCTGAACATCAAGAGCTTGCTGACCAAGCTCCATGGTGATTCCGGCAAGACCGTCTATATCGAGGCGGTGGGTCCCTGCACAGTTACCGCCGGCGACATTAAGGCCGACGGTGAGGTGGAGATCCTGAATCCGGATCTGCACATTGCGACGCTGGACAGCGGTGCCACGCTGAACATGGAGATCACCCTCTCCCATGGTCGGGGCTATGTGCCCGCCGACCGGAATAAGCCCACGCAAAACGTCATCGGCACCATTGCCGTGGATTCCATCTATACCCCTGTCAAGAAGGTCAACTACACTGTGGAGCCCACCCGTGTGGGTACCTCCAGCGACTTCGACAAGCTGACGCTGGAAGTCTGGACCGACGGGACCATTTCTGCCCGGGACGCTGTTTCTCTGGGCGCCAAGATCCTGTGCGACCACTTCACTCTGTTCACCGACCTCTCCGAAAGCGTTGGCAGCAAGCCTACGGTGGTGGAGAAGGCGGAGGCCCAGCGTGACAAGGTACTGGAAATGACCATCGAGGAGCTGGACCTCTCTGTCCGCAGCTTCAACTGCCTCAAGCGCGCCAACATCAACACCGTCGAGGACTTGATCTCCAAGACCGAGGACGAGATGATGAAGGTCCGCAACCTGGGCCGCAAGTCCCTGGAAGAGGTCATCAACAAGCTGGCGATGATGGGCCTGCACCTGGCTGACGAGGAAAACAACTAAATTTTCCGCCGGGAACACCCCGGCGCACCAAAATCCTTACAAGGAGGAGAACCGAAATGCCCGGAACTCGGAAACTTGGCAAGACCAGCGACCAGCGCATGGCTATGCTGCGTCAGCAGGTCACTGATTTCCTGGATAACGGCAAGATGGAGACCACCATCACCCGTGCCAAGGAAATCAAGCCCATGGCTGAAAAGATGATCACCCTGGGTAAGAAGGCCGATCTGGCCGCTTACCGTCAGGCGATGTCTTTCATCACCCGCGAAGATGTCTGCAAGAAGATCTTCAAGGAGATCGCTCCCAAGTATGCGGAGCGCAACGGCGGCTATACCCGCATCATCCGCACCGGCATCCGCCGCGGCGATGCTGCTGAGACCGCTATCATCGAGCTCGTCTGATTCAGACCCGCTCACGGCGTAAGCACTGATAAAAGCCCCATTGTCATGGAACTCGAGACCATGACAATGGGGCTTTTTATGGGTTAATTAAATAGCTGTAACGCCATTTTATGTAGAACAAGCCCCCGGAAAAGTTTTCGGGGGCTTGTTCAGAAAAAAGAAGAAAAAGAAGAAAAAAGAGAAAAGCAAAAATAAGAACTGGACTTACCGCACGCCAAAGAGGAGATCTCCGTAGGTGGGGAAGGGCCAATATTTGTCGGCAGTGATGGACTCTGCCTCGTCGCAGACCACTCGCAGCTCTGCCATTTTTTGCAGGACCACATCCCGGATCACATAGGCTGCGTCCGTTACATCGGGGATTGCTTTCAACCGGATCAGGGTGGTATCCAGAGAGGAAGCGGCGTCACTGATCTCGTCCGCCAGCTTGGAGAGTTTGGAGATCAGATCCTTTTCATATTTACAGGCCAGCCCGGGAACCGCCGCAGTTTTGGCGGCCACGGTGCCGGACAGATCGCCCAGATAGGCCTCCACAGCAGGCAAGATCTCTTTACGGGCCATATCTACCATGGTTAGACCCTCAATATTGACGGTTTTGCAGTAGTTTTCCAGGCAGATTTCGTACCGGGAGTGAATCTCCGCTTCGGAGAAAATCTTCAGAGAAGTGAGCATTTCCACATTTTTCTTTTCCAGAACGGTGGACAGAGCGTCCGGTGTGGTGCGGAGATTCAGCAGTCCCCGTTTTTCTGTGGCCTCCTTGATCCAGGCGTCATCATAGCCGTTGCCGTTGAAGATGATGCGCTTATGGGCGGCGATCGTCTGGCGCAGCAGGAGGTGCAGCTCGCCGTCGAAGTCCTGCGCGCACTCGAGGTGGTCGGCGTAGATCTTCAGCGACTGCGCCACGGCGGCGTTGAGCATGATGTTTGCGCAGGCGATGCTGTTCGAGGAGCCGAGCATGCGGAACTCGAACTTGTTGCCGGTGAAGGCGAAGGGGGAGGTGCGGTTGCGGTCGGTCGTGTCGCGGATGAACTTCGGCAGGACATGGACGCCGAGCTTCATGACGGTCTTTTCCGCGGCGCTGTAGGGCTCCTCTTTCTCGATGGAGTCGAGGATGCCGGTCAGCTCATCGCCGAGGAACATGGACACGACAGCGGGGGGCGCCTCGTTCGCGCCGAGGCGGTGGTCGTTGCCGGCCGTGGCCACGGACAGACGGAGCAGATCCTGATAGTCGTCGACGGCCTGAATTACCGCGCACAGAAACAGCAGGAACTGGGCGTTTTCATGCGGCGTTTCGCCGGGGGTCAGCAGGTTTACGCCCGTGTCGGTTGCGATGGACCAGTTGTTGTGCTTGCCGCTGCCGTTGACGCCGTCAAAGGGCTTTTCGTGCAGCAGACAGACCAGTCCGTGCCGGTCGGCGACCTTCTGCATGATCTCCATGGTGAGCTGGTTGTGGTCGGTGGCGACGTTGGTGGTCGTGTAGATCGGCGCCAGCTCGTGCTGCGCGGGGGCAACCTCGTTGTGCTCGGTTTTGGCGAGGATCCCGAGCTTCCAGAGCTCGTCGTTCAGGTCGGCCATATAGGCCGCGACGCGCGGCTTGATGACGCCGAAGTAATGGTCGTCCAGCTCCTGCCCCTTCGGCGGCATGGCACCGAAGAGCGTCCGCCCGCAGAACACGAGGTCGCGGCGCTTTTCGTACATCTCCTTGTCGACGAGGAAGTACTCCTGCTCCGGACCGACCGAGGTGCGCACGCACTTGACGGTGGTGTTGCCGAACAGGCGCAGGATGCGCATGGCCTGCTTGTTCAGCGCCTGCATCGAGCGCAGCAGGGGCGTCTTCTTATCGAGCGCCTCGCCGCCATAGGAGCAGAAGGCGGTGGGGATACAGAGCGTCTTACCCTTGATGAAGGCATAGGATGTCGGATCCCACGCGGTATAGCCGCGGGCCTCGAACGTCGCGCGCAGGCCGCCGGAGGGGAAGCTCGAGGCGTCCGGCTCACCCTGAATGAGCTCCTTGCCGGAGAATTCCATAATCACGCCGCCGTCCGGAGAGGGGGAGATGAAGCTGTCGTGCTTTTCGGCGGTGATGCCGGTCAGAGGCTGGAACCAATGGGTGAAGTGCGTCGCGCCGTGCTCCACCGCCCAATCCTTCATCGCGGCGGCCACGGCGTCAGCGACGTAGCTGTCCAGACTCGCGCCCTCGGCGATGGTCTTGCGCAGGGAATTGTACACGCCGGAGGGCAGCCGCGACTTCATAACGCGGTCGTCAAATACCAGGCTTCCGAAGAATTCAGGGATTGTGTTCATAATCAGCACTCCTTTACTCAATTGAAAAACGCATGGCGTTTTACGCAAGGTACAAAAAAAGACAAAGCCGCCTGAGATAACATCTCTCAGACGCCTTTGCCTTCGATGTGGGCATTATACGAGCGTTTTTCGGATTTGTCAATCCTGTTTTGCGTTTTTTGTCAATTTTGCCGAAAAGGGGTTTGACAAGCGGGGATGCCCGTGCTATAATTCAAAAAAATTCAAAATCCGGATGAGCAATGGCGTTCATCTCTGCAGAGGAATTGGCTTCCTCTGCGGAGATGGACGCCTTTTTAATTGTTAAAAAGGAGAGAAAAAGAATGAAGAAAGAGGGGCAGGTAAGGATTCCCTCCGGCTGCGCGATTTCCGCGGTGATTTCCCGTAAGGGCGAGCGGATGAGCGGGGAGGGAATCATGAAGAGCATGGTTCCCATGCATGAGCGTTCAAATGGATTGGGCGGCGGCTTTGCGGCCTATGGCATTTACCCGGAATACCGGGACTTTTACGCGTTCCATGTCTTTTTTGAGGACGACACCGCCCGCCGGGCGTGTGAGGCGCAGCTGCGGGAGCGGTTTGAGATCGTGCAGGCCGAGCCTGTCCCGGTACACAAGGTCCCGCAGATCACAGACGTGCCGCTGATCTGGCGGTATTTCCTCGCGCCGCTGCAGTCGGTCGTGGCGCGGCTGCAGATCGACGAGAAGGAATATGTCGCGCGCACGGTGATGCATCTGAACACGGCGCTGCAGGGCGTGTATGTCTTTTCAAGCGGCAAGAATATGGGGACGTTCAAGGCCGTGGGATACCCGGAGGATGTGGGCCGGTTCTACCGGCTCGACAGCTATGCGGGCTATTGCTGGACGGCACACGGGCGTTATCCGACAAACACGCCCGGCTGGTGGGGCGGCGCGCACCCGTTTACGCTGCTCGACTATTCGGTCGTACACAACGGGGAGATCTCGTCCTATGACGCGAACCGGCGCTATATGGAGATGTTCGGCTATCGCTGTACGCTGCAGACCGATACGGAGGTCATCACCTATATCGCCGACTATCTGCTGCGGCGGCAGGGGCTGACGCTGGAGGAGCTGGCGTCCGTCATCGCCGCGCCGTTCTGGAGCACGATTGCACGCAGGAGCCCCGCCGAGGCAGAACAGCTGACATATCTGCGCAAGGTCTATGCCAGCCTGCTCATCACGGGGCCGTTTTCGATCGTACTGGGCTTCACGGGCGGGCTGATGGCGCTCAACGACCGGCTGAAGCTCCGTTCGCTCATCACCTCGACCTGCGGCGACCGGGTCTATATCGCGAGCGAGGAGGCGGCTATCCGCGCGATGGAGCCGCACGCGGGTCATTTCTACGCCCCGATGGGCGGCGAGCCGATGATTGTGAAAGTGGAAGAAGGTGCTTACTGATGTCCGTATCCTATCTGTTTCCGGAGTTTGAGGTGGTGCGCAGCGAAACGCGGTGCACGGCCTGCCGCATCTGCGAAAAGCAGTGCGCCTGCGGCGTACACAGCTTTGACGAAAAGACGAAGCACATGCGCGCCGACGAGAGCCGCTGCGTGGACTGTCAGCGCTGCGTGTCGTTCTGTCCGACGCACGCGCTGAAGATTGTCAAAAACGACTGTACCTTCCGTGAAAACGCCAACTGGCAGGCGGACACGATCCGCGAGATCTACAAGCAGGCAGCCAGCGGCGGCGTGCTGCTGTCGTCCATGGGGACGCCGAAGGCGCTGCCGGTGTACTGGGACCGGATATTGATCAACGCCTCGCAGGTGACGAACCCGCCGATTGATCCGCTGCGCGAACCGATGGAGACGCGCGTTTTCCTCGGCAAAAAGCCGGCGCAGATTGCGCGCGATGAGAACGGGCGGCTCAAGACCGACCTCCCGCCGCAGCTGGAGCTGAGCATGCCCGTGCTCTTTTCAGCGATGAGCTACGGCTCGATCAGCTATAACGCGCAGAAGAGCCTTGCGCTCGCGGCGCAGCGGCTCGGAACCTGCTGGAACGCGGGGGAGGGCGGCCTGCATGAGGATTTTTACGACTTCGGGCCGCAGACGGTGGTGCAGGTGGCCTCCGGGCGCTTCGGCGTGTATGAGGGGTATCTGAACGCGGGCGCGGCCATCGAGATCAAGATGGGGCAGGGGGCGAAGCCCGGCATCGGCGGACATCTACCCGGGCGGAAGGTCGGCGCGGACGTCTCGCGCACGCGCATGATTCCGCAGGGGAGCGATGCCATCTCGCCCGCGCCGCACCACGACATCTACTCCATCGAGGACCTGCGGCAGCTGGTGTTCTCGCTCAAGGAGGCCACGCGGTATGAAAAGCCCGTCATCGTCAAGGTGGCGGCGGTGCACAACATCGCGGCCATCGCCAGCGGTATCGCCCGCAGCGGCGCGGACATCATCGCCATCGACGGCCTGCGCGGCGGCACGGGCGCGGCACCGACACGCATCCGCGACAACGTCGGTATCCCGATCGAGCTTGCGCTCGCGGCGGTTGACCAGCGGCTGCGCGACGAGGGGATCCGCGACCGGGTGAGCCTGATTGTCGGCGGGAGCATCCGCTCTGCGGCGGACGTGGTGAAGGCTGTGGCGCTCGGGGCGGACGCGTGCTATATCGCGACGGCGGCGCTGCTGGCGCTGGGGTGCCACCTCTGCCGCACCTGCCAGAGCGGCAACTGCAGCTGGGGCATCGCGACGCAGCGGGAGGAGCTGACACGGCGGCTCGACCCGGAGGAGGGCGCGCAGCGGCTCGTGAATCTGATGACCGCGTGGCGCCATGAGATCAAGGAGATGATGGGCGGCATGGGCATCAACTCCATCGAGGCGCTGCGCGGAAACCGGCTGATGCTCTGCGGCGTCGGGATGACGGAAAAGGAGCTGGAGATTCTCGGCATCCGCCACGCCGGGGAGTGAAAAAGCGATATTTATAGGAAATTCAGTGGCAATTGGATGGGAGGCGTAGTAAAATTGTTTTTCATAGATGCGGACCGGCTGGACTATACGGCCATCAATGAGGCGCTGCGGCGCAGCGGGCCGGTCTGCCGGATTACCGGCTGTCTCGGGCAGCGGTTCATCGCGGCGGGCATGAGCGATAAGACGATCGAGATCTACGGAATCCCCGGCAACGCCCTCGGGGCGTATCTGACCGGGGCGGAGATCACGGTCAACGGCAACGCGCAGGACGCCGTGGGCGATACGATGAACGCGGGGCGGATCGTTGTGCGCGGGGATATCGGCGACACGGCGGGCTATGCCATGCGCGGGGGAGAAATCTTTGTCGGCGGGAGCGCCGGATACCGCGCGGGCGTTCATATGAAGGCCTATCGCGAGAAGAAGCCGGTGCTTGTGATCGGCGGGCGCGCGGGGAGCTTTCTCGGAGAGTATCAGGCGGGAGGGCTGATCCTTGTGCTGGGTCTTCACACGGACGGACGGCCCATTGTCGGGAACTTTCCCTGCACCGGTATGCACGGGGGCAAGATGGTGCTGCGCGGTGACGTATCGGCCATCCAGTTCCCGCAGCAGACGGCCCAGCATCCGGCGGCGGAGGAGGATCTGTGCGAGATCCGGCCGCTGGTCGAGCGGTTTGCGAAGCTGTTCGGCCACGATGCGCAGGCGCTGATGGCCGGGCCGTTCACAGTGGTGACCCCCGAGGGGCACAACCCCTATCAACAGATGTATGTCGCCAACTGACGCGGCGGAAGGGAGACGGAGATGAAGTATTCTCGGGAAGAGATTCAGCAGTACATTGTCGAGGAGGAGGTCAAGTTTATCCGCATGGCCTTCTGCGATATTTACGGCAAACAGAAGAATATCTCCATCATGGCCGACGAGTTCGGGCGGGCGTATGAGCATGGCATCGCCATCGACGCTTCGGCGGTGCCTGGGTTCGGTGATGTGGTGCATTCGGATCTGCTCCTGTTTCCGGACACGTCCACGCTGACGGCACTGCCGTGGCGGCCGGAGCACGGGCGCGTGGTGCGGATGCTCTGCGCCGTGAAGCACCCGGATGGTACGCCCTGCGCGGCTGACTGCCGCTCGCTGCTGCAGCGCGCCGCGGCGGATGCCGCGCAGGAGGGGATCACGTTTGCTTTCGGCTCGGAGATGGAGTTCTATCTTTTCCGGCGCGACGAGAACGGCGAGCCGACACGCATCCCCTATGACAACGCCGGCTATATGGACATTGCGCCCGAGGACAAGGGGGAGAATGTGCGCCGTGAGATCTGCCTGACGCTCGAGCAGATGGGAATCCAGCCGGAGCGCTCGCACCACGAGGAGGGGCCGGGGCAGAATGAGATCGACTTCCGCTACGCGGATCCCGTTACGGCGGCGGACAACGCCGTGACCTTCCGCACGGTGGTGCACACGATCGCGGCGCGCAACGGTCTGTGCGCAGATTTTTCGCCCAAACCTCTGGCACATGCGCCGGGCAACGGTATGCATGTCAATTTTTCCGTCCACGCGGTGGATGGACGCGACGTGATGCCGGAGGTGATCGCCGGGATTCTGGCGCATATCACCGAAATGACCGCGTTTTTAAACGCGACGGAGGAATCTTATCACCGTTTCGGCGTCGGGAAGGCACCGGGATATATCTCCTGGTCGCGCGAGAACCGCTCGCAGCTCATCCGGATCCCGGCGGCGGACGGCGAATATCGCCGCGCGGAGCTGCGCTCACCGGATCCGATGTGCAACCCCTATCTGGCGTTTACGCTGCTGATCCGGGCGGGACTGGACGGTATCCGGACGCATGCGCAGCTGCCGGAGGCGACGGATCTGGATCTGTATCACGCGCCGGAGGACGTCCACGCGCGCTGCAGGGCGCTGCCGCGGTCGCTGGCACAGGCGCGGGAGGCCGCGGCGCAGAGCCGCTTCATTGAAAAGAGCCTGCCGCGTGAGATGATAGAAGGCTATACCGGCTCGGCCGGATAAGAGCACAGAAGGGAGGGATACAGGTGAATGACCGTGACCGCTGTTACAGCGTATTGCTTGTATCCTCCTCTGCGCGGCTGAACGGCTCGATGCTGCCGCTGCTGGCCGGGAGTCAGTATCAGCAGCCCATCGCCGTTGCGGCGACGGTTGCGGGCGCGCGGCGCGCTCTGCTTGAGCGGCGCTTTGACCTCGTGCTCATCAACACCCCGATGCCGGACGACTTCGGCACGCAGCTGGCGCTCGACGTCTGTGAAAACACCGGATCAGGCGTGCTTCTGCTCGTGAAGGCGGAGCACTACCCCGATATCAATGCCCGGGTATCGGATTTCGGTGTGCTCACGGTGTCCAAGCCCACAACGGCGCAGATCATGACGCAGTCGCTGCGGCTGCTGCGCAGCACGCGCGAGCGCCTGCGGCGGATGGAACAGAAAACGGCTACGCTGGAGAGAAAGATGGAGGAGATCCGGATCGTAAACCGCGCAAAGTGGATGCTGATCGACAGGCTCCATCTGACGGAGCAGGAGGCGCACCGCATGATCGAAAAGCGGGCGATGGATCGCTGCGTGACGCGGCGCGTCATTGCGGAGGAAATCCTCGCAGACGAGAAGTAGACACCGCGCAGAAAAAAGGGAGATCGAAGCCGGCGGCTTCGATCTCCCTTTTTGATTTTGCAGATGAAAAAACAGGGCTGCCTTTCGGCAGCCCTGTCTCTGTCAGCGGAGACTGGCAAAACTCCGCCCTGATTCAGTTGGAAAACCCAGCTTACTTCGCAGCCTTGGCCTTGGCCTGCTTGCTGAGGGTGGAGATACCCTCGACCGCGAGGACGACGGCCAGGATGACCAGCAGCACGCCGAGGATCGCCTGAACATAGGGACCCCAGTCGGCGCCGCCCTTGGTGATCAGACCGATCTGCGTCTTGGTGTTGATGATCAGGGAGCAGATGGTGACGACCAGCATGAAGGCCATGGGGATGAGGAACATCTTGTTGTTCTTGCCGACATTGCCGAGCCAGGTAGCCACAGCCAGCAGAGCCAGAGCGGCCAGCAGCTGGTTGGCGGAGCCGAACAGCGCCCAGATCTTCTGGTAACCGTTCAGGCCGAGCAGGATGCCCAGAACGACGGTGATGACGGTCGCAACATAGGGGTTGGCCATAACCTTCTTGAAGCCGGTGACGTTCTCGGGAGTCTCACCCTTGGAGCCATCGATCCAGAACTCCTGGAACATGAAGCGGCCCATACGGGTAGCGGTGTCGAGGGAGGTCAGGCAGAAGGTGGAGTAGGTCAGAACCAGCAGGGTGTACAGGACGTGATAGACCGTACCGCGGCTGGGATCGATCATGCCGGCGATACCGCCGCCGAAGATGGCGGTGGCGCCCTTCAGGGCGGCGTCGGGGTTGGCGGCGTTCCACTTATAAGCATAAGCGACGGCAACCAGCGTCAGAATCGCCAGCACGCACTCGATCAGCATGCCGCCGTAAGCGATGGGCTTCGCGTCGGTTTCCTTATCGAGCTGCTTGGAGGTGGTACCGGAGGCGACCAGGGAGTGGAAGCCGGAGATAGCACCGCAGGCGATGGTGGTGAACAGGACGGGGAACACGGGCGTGATGGTCATGTTCTTGGCAGCAGCGGCCTCCGCAGAGATCTGGAAGACGGGCAGGCTGTCCATGGAGGGATGGCCGATGATGACGCCGAGAATTGCCAGAGCGAGCATGGCATACAGCAGGAAGGAGCTGAGGTAGTCACGCGGCTGCAGCAGGATCCAGACAGGAGTGACGGAAGCGACCAGAATGTACGCACCGCAGATCCACATCCACGCGGTGGTGGACAGGTAGATGGGGTGGAAGTTCAGGCCGATGAGGATGATCGCGGCAATCGCGAACACGCCGACCACGGAGGCGATGCCCACAGACACGCCGCGGCGATAGACAAAGTAACCGAAGATGATCGCGATCACGATGAACAGCAGGGACACCATGGCGACCTGCGCATTCGCAGTGGAAGCGGCCTTATCCAGAACGCCGTCCACATAGGTGGCGCCGAAGGTGCCCGCCACGATGGAGGCGAAGGCGGCGACCACGAGGATCAGGGTCAGATAAGAGAAGATGATGAACAGGCGCTTGGCGCGCAGGGACATGTTGGCGGAGATGATCTCGCCGATGGACTTACCGCCGTGGCGGACGGAGGCGAACAGAGCACCGAAGTCATGGACACCACCGAAGAAAATACCGCCGATGAGGATCCAGAGGGTGCAGGCCAGCCAGCCGAAGCCCAGACCAGCAGCGCTGATGGGGCCCGTGATGGGGCCGGCGCCAGCGATGGAGGAGAAGTGGTGGCCCATCAGGATGGGGGCCTTTGCGGGGACATAGTCAACACCATCTTCCATGGTGTGTGCGGGGGTGGCTTCGTTGTTCTCGCCAACGCCCCACTGCTTGCACAGCCAGCGGCCGTAGAAAATGTAGCCACACAGCAGCACAGCAAGGCCGATGATCAGAAGTACAAGACCATTCATTTGTGTGAAACTCTCCCTTCTTAATGTTTCTTAGGGGCGAAATTCGCCTCTAAGAGCTTACGTGCTTCCTTAGCGGCCGGATTGGAAAGGAAGCTGTTGGTTGCAATTTCCATTGCGGCGATGCGATACTCCATCCAGCCATGGAGTGCCAGTCGGAAGTTTTTGCGGAAGCGAGTTTTCTTGATGAGTGCCTTGGCCTCTGGATCGATGGTGTCGGCCAGAACCACAAGCGTCACGAACGAAGACATATGCTCCTTGTTCGGCTTGATGTGGCTCATGCCGGCCTGCCGCGAGAGGTCAATTTTCCTCTGCAGATCCTCTGCCGTCAGGTGATCCGCCAGATCAATGTAGATATACTCATAATTCTCGATCGCGCTCAGAACGTGCTTCTTGCTGATGAGATAGTTCTCATCGCGCAGATAGTAGAACGCCGTGGCGGGGAAGTGCCCGCCTTCTACGTCCACGTCCCGTTCGATGTCGTAATGATGAGAATAGGCATTGAGCAGCTTGGTCAGTCTGTCCTGCTTTGTCATCTCCATCGGACTCACTCCTTCCGCATCTATCAAGAGTAATCCCCTTGATAATATACCAGCATTATACACGCTCGTTTAGTATTTGTTAAGGGGGTTTTTCTAATTTTATGTATAATTTGTGAAGTTTGTCGAGAGTTTTGTCAAATTTGCCGAGGGCTACTTGATGTTTTACCTATATTTAACGATAGTTGTTTATGCAAAGTGCTCAATTTTTGTGCAAAAATTCATTGAATCATTCAACATTTCATTACTGAAATGCCGGAAACGTTTCCACGAGAGCGTTCAATAACGTGTAATGAATACAGGAAACGCAAAAAAATAAGAGTGATCCGATTGGATCGGATCACTCTTGAAGGCACTTACTTCGCCCTTTTGGAAATTACTGGATGTGCGGCGTGCGCTGCTCCATCGGGATGTACTGGCCGTGGGTCGTTACGGCGCGGTAGGCCGGGCGCATGATGCGGCGGCAGGTGACGAGCTCCTCAATGCGGTTGGCGCACCAGCCCGCGATACGGGCGGAGGCGAACAGCGGCGTGAAGACGTCCTCGGGGATATCGAGCATCGTGTAGACAAGGCCGGAGTACATGTCGACGTTGGCGCACATGTCGGCGTTGTTGTGACGGCGCTCCTGAATGAGGGGGATGCCCAGCTCCTCGACCTTTAGCAGGAGGTCGAAGTCCTTTTCGAAGCCCTTGAGCTCGGCGAGGTGGCGGGCGTAGCGCTTGATGAGGACGGCGCGCGGGTCGGACATGGTATAGACTGCGTGGCCGAGGCCGTAGATCTTGCCGGAGCGGTCGCCGGCCTCGCCGTCGAGAATTTTATTGAGGTAGTCGCGGATGGCGCCGTCGTCGTTCGGGTCGACATTTTCCTTGATGTAGCGGAACATCTGCATGACCTTGGCGTTCGCGCCGCCGTGCAGCGGGCCCTTCAGCGAGCCGACCGCGCCCGCGATGGCGCTGTAGGTATCCGTGCCGCTCGAGGACATCGCGCGGCAGACAAAGGTGGAGTTGTTGCCGCCGCCGTGCTCGGCGTGGATCATGAGCATGGTATCGAGCAGATGTGCCTCCTCCTCGGTGTAGCTCTTGTCGGGGCGGATCATGCGCAGGAAGTTCTCCGCCGTGGAGAGCTCCGGCTCGGGATAGTGGATGTGGAGGGACTCACCCTGGAAATAGTGGCGCTTGACGGCGTAGGCGTTGGCGACGATGGAGGGGAAGGAGCCGACGAGCCGCACCGACTGCAGCAGCAGGTTTTCGATGGAGGTGTTGTCGGGATCCGGGTCATAGGAGTAGAGCGAGAGGACGCCGCGGGCCAGCTCGTTCATGATGTTCTGGCTGGGGTGGTGCATGATCATGCCCTCGGTGAAGCCCTTGGGGAGCTTGCGGGCCTGATTCATGATGTCCTTGAAGTGATCCAGCTCGGGCCGGGAGGGGAGATACCCCATGAGCAGCAGATACGCGACCTCCTCATAGCCGAACGTTCCCGCTTCCCGGTGGGCGCCCACGATGTCATACAGGTCGATGCCGCGGTAGTACAGCCGGCCGGGCGCGGGGATGCGCTGGCCATCCTGAATGAGGTAGCCCTGCACGCTGCCGACCTTCGACACGCCGACGAGCACGCCGGTGCCGTCGCTGTTGCGCAGGCCACGCTTCACGTCGCCGCGGTAATACTCCTCGCCTATGGTGTATTCCTCACGGAGCGTCCGGCTGAGCGGGCCGGTATATGCCTTGAGAGTGTTGTTGTCCTTTTCGATCATTGCTGTGCTTTTCCTTTCTGAAATCCTGCCGCGCCCGACGGGGCGGCCGCGGGACGATTATATTTATTATAAGAGAAGAAATGTATTTTTGCAAGTTAAATATTTGTAAATGCAGAATCTGCGCCGTTGGAGGAAAAAACTGCAATTTTGCATGCGGAAAATGAAACCGCTGGATGACAAAAATGCAAACACTCTTGCGGTGGGAGAAAAGGTGAATGCCCCGGCCTGCGGTGCAGGCCGGGGCATTCATGGAGAGATGGGAAGAGATTCGATAATGAATAGGTCTTATTTGTCGGACTTGTTCTGTGTCCGGATCATGCGGATCAGGTAGTAGATCAGCGCGCCCCAGATACCACCGAGGCAGAGAATCATCAGGATAATGGAAGTTACAGTCATGTTGATTGCCTCCTTTAGCTATTGAAGCCGTTATCGACGATGTCGGGGAATTCCTCGCCGTTGAAATACTTCGGGCCGGCGGAGGCCGCGATCTTTTTGTTGAACACGGCGAACAGGATCATCGGGATGCCGAGCTGCCACAACATGGAGCCGAGGGAGTACATCTCAAACGGCTTCCACCAGTTGGGCTCCCAGCCGATGTACTGGATGCACCACCAGACGAACATCACCACGGCGAGAACCGGCAGCAGGATGGCCGCGCCCCAGTTGAAGCGTTTGCCAATGTGCAGGCTGGTGTTGGGGTGATTGAGGAACTTGGTGCGAACCTTCTCGGGGCCGAACTTCAGCAGCGCGTAGCCGGAGAAGGTGGCGCCGATGACCATCGCCTGGCCGACAACGAAGTCCTGGTTGCAGAAGACGAAGTTGCTCCATGCAGAGGGGATGCCCAGCGCGATGGTAATGACACCCATGATGATGCAGGCCTTCTTCTTGCTGATGCCCGCGTCGGCGAGGGGCTGGACAACGATGGAGTACATGGCGATGATCGAGGTGATGGATGCGCAGATGAGGGCGATCCAGAACAGGCACGCGAAGATGCGGCCGCCGGCCATCGTCTCGAACACGCCGGTCAGGGCGATGAACGCCAGACCGTTGTTACCGGAGGCACAGGCGTCGAGGGCGCCCTGCTCACCGAGAACAGAGAACAGACCCGGAAGAATCGCTACTGCGGCGAGCATCGCGACAGACATATCGCCGAAGCCCTGCACGGTGGTGGCGAGGACGACATCGTCCTTCTTCTTGGCATAGACGCCGTAGGCGATGCAGATGCCCCAGCCGGGACCGGCAGACCACAGGCACTGCGTCAGTGCTTCGAGCCAGATCTTATAGTTGAGCAGGTCGGAGAACTTCAGGTTGAACATGAAGTTTAGGCCGGCTGTTGCGCCGGGCAGCGTGACGGTGCGGACGGCGAGGATGATGACGCACGCGAACAGGATCGGGAGGAGGATCTTCGTGGACTGCTCAATGGCCTTGATGCCCTTGTAGGCGCCCCAGCAGCAAAAGACTTGAATGGCGATGTAGATCAGGACGGACACCCAGTTATGATCGGAGACACTGGCGAACAGACCCGCCTTGTCCTCCACGAAGCAGGAGCCGGTGATGGACTTGCCCAGATACTGGAAGATCCATGCCACGACGACGGTATAGTAGGCGATGGTGATGATGACAACCCACTCGACGAAGGTGCCGAGCCAGGTGGCCTTGCGGGAACCAAGGAAGTCACGGAACGCGCCGGGCAGACCCTTACGGGTGCAGCGGCCGATGACGTGCTCGCCCATCATCACGGGGATGACGGCGATGAGCATGATGACCACATAGGCCACGACGAAGGCCGAGCCGCCGTTTGTGGCCATCACGCGCGGGAAGCGCCAGATGTTGCCCGTACCGACGGAGGCGGCAATCAGGGAAATCGCCATCATAAGCGGCGAAGAAAAGCCTCTGCCTTTCGTTGTTTTCTTTTCATCCATGGCGTGAAAACTCCTTTGTGATTTTCTGAAATACGGAAAAGCTATTTGCGCAAGGAAGACAATGTTAAGATGTCGTTAATTCGTTTGGTGCTGCTGATAAATAGTGAACGGATTCTCTCTTACTCCGTCACATAAGTGCAGCAGTAATCAGCGAAGGTGCGGCTGCGCACCTTAAACTGAATCCCGCAGGGGATGGTGAACGTGTCACCCGCGACGTACTTGTGATATTCTGTCTCGCCGGGGAGCATTAGCTCAAACTCACCGGCGTAGAGTTCCATCTCCTCGATCGTCGAGGTGGAGAACTCATATTCGCCGGCACAGACAAAACCGAGCGTTTTACGCTGGCCGTCCGGTTCAAAGAAGGTACGGCTGGTGACCAGGCCGTCGAAATAGATATTGGCCGGACCCAGCAGCTTTACACTGGAAAATTCCTGCTTCATGATTTCTTATCACTCCTTTTTTTCGGTTGAAAACGCGCGTGCTCCATGCTTTGCATGGAAATGGCCAACAAAAAAAGCAAAAGCGTCCGAGATACGATCCTCAGACGCCTTTGCCTTCAATGTGACGTATTATACGAGCGTCTTCAGAATTTGTCAATATTGACCGAAAACATTTGTCAGTTTAGACAAAAGTGTCGGCCGCTTGACGGCGGGCATAAACGATTTCCTTGCGCTTCCTCACTGGATATAAGCGATGTTATCTGTCCGACGAGATGTTATTACCTAGTATAAGCGGTACTGCAAAAAAGTCAACAAAATACGATAATTTTGCGGTGACAAATTATGCATGTTAACTTTGTGAAATGTGAACACAATATAAAATTTCAATCGGCTGAATTGACGGATGGCACAAAAAAACAGCATTTTTGTCCCACTATACGGAATGAAAAATGGGAAAATCCGAAGAGTGAAATTTGGGCTTTGGACGGGAAAATCGAAAAATAGCGGGTCTTGGCGGCTATGTGAGGGGATTTGTGTGGTGCGGGGTTCTTGTGTAGGGGCCGATGTGGGCATCGGCCCCTACGTAAGAACAGTGAAAAACTTTCGGTAAACGCAGCGGTGCACATGGGCTCTGCCCTACAGTGGTTCTTGAGGCAGAAAGATGTAAGAACAGTGCACAGTGATTTTTGAACCGTCAGCGTCAGCGGCGCAGGCGCAGAGACGATACTATATATTTAAGGTCTCTTGTAAAATTTATCAAACGTGTGGTATGTGCCATAACTACTTCCCAATGTGCGGGGCGCGCTTAGGAAGTCAAGAAACCTTGGCTTCTTGCGCGTTTTTGGTTACTTTTCCCACGTGGGAAAAGTAACCCGCCGGAGGTATTGGACCGGATCATTCGGCTGCCGGCTGTGCTTGAACGGATATAACCGTAAAAAATGCGGGGTCGGACATCTGTCCGGCCCCGCGGGGGATGCAGCTATGCTTTTAGAAAGCTTTTCCGTTCTTTGATATAAAACACCGCGCCGATGGCGACCCAGACGATCAGCATGAGGTAGCTCTCCTTGCCGAAGTGGACGCCCGAAAGCCACGGAATTGGGATGAGCTGCAGCACGATGAAGATGACCGAGAAAACAACGCCGGTCACGGCCATTGCTTTGAGAAACGGCGTTCCATCGCCGTCGCGACGCAGCGTGACGAGCGTGGCGGCGCAGGTGGCGAGGTAGCCGATGGACGCGCCGATGGCGGACATATCTACGAACCAGCCGAGCGCCTCGCGGCCGAGTATCGGGCCGGAGAGCGAGATGAGGATGCAGAAAATCATGGCGTTTTTCGGTGTGCCATAGCGCTTGTCGATCTTGCCGAAGGCGGGCGGGAGGAAGCCGTCGCGGCTCATGGAGTACATCAGGCGGCTCGAGGCGAGGTAGAAACCCATGATGCCCGAGAGCACGGCACAGGAGACGGCGATGCCGACGAGCACCTTGCCGAACGTGCCGAGCAGCTCCTCCGCGGCGACGAGCAGCACCCAGTCACCCGCGAGGACGCGGTCGGGCCAGTTCGTGAGCGCGGCGGCGGCCACGGTGTTGTTCGCGGTATAGACGAAGCAGCCGAAGAGAATGGCGACGATCATGATGCCGCTGACCTTTTTATAGGAGAACTTGAACTCCTCCGCGGTCTGAGGAATGGTATCAAAGCCGACGAAGGCCCACGGCGCGATGGCGAAGGTCGCGAGGATGGCGGAGGTAATACCCTTTCCACCGGTGTGGGCGAAGTCGGAGATGTTCGCGGCCCCGGCACCGGCGGCGAGGGCGGCGCTCTTGTCAAAGCCCCAGATAGGGTGCATATTGATGCCGTTTGCCTTGCTGCTGATAAGCGCGGCGGCGGTCAGCGTGAACACGGACGCGGCCAGCAGCGCCGCGAGGATGCTCTGCACGATGCCGGCCTTCTTCACACCCCAGATATTGAGCAGGCCGAAGAGGATCAGAATCCCCATCGCGAGCAGCATCTCGCCGAGCCAGACGTCAAAGCCCGCGATCTGGTAGTGGAAGCCGAACTTCAGGATGTCGGCCGAGCCGTCCAGCCCGTCGACGATCAGGCCGATGGCCGTTGAGTTCATGGGCACGTTCGTCAGGTACGCCGCGACGAGGAACCAGCCGCAGACATAGGCCGCGCGCTTGCCGAAGCACATCTTCGTGAAGGTGAACTCGCCGCCCGCCTGCGGGTACTTCGGCACCATGTAGGCATAGCTGAAGGCGATGATGATCATGACCAGCGCGCCGAGCGCCATGGCGATGGCCGTTCCGGCGACGCCGGAGTTCGGGAGAAACTTTTTGCCGGGGTTGATGAATGAGCCCCAGCCGACGATGCAGCCGAAGGCGACGGCCCAGACGTGCATGGGCTTGAGCTGGCGCTGCAGGGTGGCTTTTTCCTGATGCATAGACAGGTTTCCTTTCTTTGACCGCGTTCGTTCACCGGGACGGCTTTTGGCTGCGGATGGGGAACGGAAAAGCGGGAAATTTGAGCAGGGAAAGGCAGAGCCGGACGGCTGTTTCGCACCGCGCCGGGATCCGCCTGCAGCTGAACGCCGATCCGTTTTCAGATGGCGTAGAGCTTGTCGATCTTTTTCAGTTCATTAAATGTGTCGATCTCCGTGATGTCCTCAAAGGCGCACTCGCGCACGTGGACGCGGTAGTTGTCCTTCTTGTAGACCATGGGGACCTGCTCCCAGTAGCGCTCCTTGCCGCCGGGAGAGCGGTACACCTCGTCGAGGTCGTAGGCGAGCTTCACGCCGTCATCGCTGCTCCAGTAGGAGATGCCGACCATCTGGTGGCAGTTGAGCCCGCCGACGGTTTCCTCGGTGACAACACCGCTGGAGTCGGTCATGAGACACCAGTCGTCCGTCCGGTCGACGGGGATGCCGAGAATGTTCGTCTCGTACTCATACTTGCGGATGAGGTGCTTGTTGCGCAGGAAGAGGTCGGCTTCGAGCACATAGGCGTTTTGCAGCAGGTAGCGCACGCAGACGGCGGAGGAGATGTTGTTCGCTTCGTTGTAGACGGGGTTTTCGACGAAGCGGATATTCGGGTATTTATAGAGCAGCTGGTCGAACTGCTCGCCGAGGTAGCCGCGCACGATCACGATCTCGGGAATCCCGGCGGCGGCGACGGCATCAAGGAGCGTGTCGATGATGCGCGTGCCGTTGACGCGGACGAGCGGCTTGGGGGTGTTGAAGGTGATGGGCACCATACGGCTGCCGAAGCCCGCCGCGATGAACACGGCGCGCTTGACGCGGTACGGCTCAAGCGCGTCGAGCCCGGCCTGCAGAATCACACCCTTTTCGCAGCAGCCCTTTTCCGTGAGCTCCTGCATCGCCTTGTTGACGGCGCCGAGCGAGATGCCGAGCGCTTCGGCAATTTCGCGCTGGCTCATGGGCTCCTTTGATTCGGTGAGCAGGACCAGTATGTCAAATTCTTTCTTTGTCAGCATGTTGTATCCCTCATTATATAAAATAGGCGGCCTGTGGGCGGTCTGCGTGGTCAATATAGGTATTTTACACCGGACGTTCATAAAAGTCAAGCGATATTAAAAACATGAACAAATTGTCATGCGGGGCGGTTAGGAGCGTGAAATTTTTTGAGTTTTTCGGCTGGTGCACGGGGACGTGCAACACGGGGTGCAACGGATGGGGGCTTGCGCGGCGGGAATTGTAACGGCCGGCGGCGGGGAAAGCCGCCGGGGAAGGAGGAACGGTATGGAGCAGACGCAGATCCTGACGCCGAGGATCGGAAGCGAGGAGATCCGGCGCGCGGCGCAGATCCTCAAGAAGTATCGCGAGGGGAAGATTCAGCTCGAGCGGCGCATCATCGACAACGAGCAGTTCTGGAAGCTGCGCCACTGGCAGCAGATGGAAAAGGAGGGGCGGGGCGGCAATCCGGACGATCCGCAGCCGACGAGCGGCTGGCTCGTCAACTGCATCCTCTCGAAGCACGCGGACGCGATGGACTGCTACCCGGAGCCGACGGTGCTCCCGCGCGAGCCGGGCGACCGCGAGGAGGCAGCGAAGCTGACGCGGATTCTGCCGGTGATTCTGAAGAAGAACCAGTTCAAGCGGACGTACTCGTCGGCGTGGTGGTACAAGCTCAAGTCCGGGTGCGCGGTGTACGGCGTGTTCTGGGACGCTGGGAAGCTCGGCGGGCTGGGGGACATCTCCATCCGGCGGATGGATCTGCTGAACCTGTTCTGGGAGCCGGGCGTGACGGATGTGCAGGATTCGGAACACTTTTTCTGCACGGAGCTGGTGGATGACGCGGCGCTGCTGCGCGCGTATCCGCAGCTGGAGGGCAAGCTCGGGTGTGGGGACTTCTCCGTGAGCCGGTATCTCTACGACGACCGGGTGGACACGTCCGGAAAGTCGCTGGTGGTGGACTGGTACTACCACACGGAGCGCGGCGGGAGAAAAATCCTGCAATACTGCAAGTTTGTGGGGGAGACGGTGCTCTATGCCACGGAAAACGACATGGCCGTGCCGACGGAGACGTGCGTGGTGGGGATGGACGAGAACGGACAACCCCTGACGCAGGAGGTTCCGGCGGGGCCGAGCATGGCCGAACGCGGCTGGTACGACCATGGGAGGTATCCGTTCGTATTCGATGTGCTATTTCCTGAGGAGGGGACGCCCGCGGGGTACGGGTATGTAGATCTGTGCAAGAGCCCGCAGAAGCAGATCGACCTGATGAACCAGGCGATTCTCAAGAACACGCTGGCCGCGGCGACACCGCGTTTTTTCATCCGCGCGGACGGGGCGGTGAACGAGGAGGAATACGCCGACTGGACAAGGCCGTTCGTCCACACGAACGGGAATCTCGGGGCGGACTCGATCGCGCCGATCCACACGGCGGGGCTGGACAGCGTGTATGTGGCGATTCTGCAGAGCAAGATCGCGGAGATGAAGGAGACGGCGGGCAACCGCGATGTGACGAGCGGCGGCACGGCTTCGGGCGTGACGGCGGCGACGGCCATTGCGGCGCTGCAGGAGGCAGGCAGCAAGCTCTCGCGCAACATGATCGACGACGGGTATGAGGCGTTTTCCGACGTGGTGACGCTGTGCATCGAGCTGATCCGTCAGTTTTACAGTCTGCCGCGGCAGTTCCGCTTGCTCGGGCGCGGGGGCGAGGAGTTTGTGAGCTACGACAGCCGCGGGCTGCAGCCGCAGGCGATGGACGACGGGGTAGAGGTGCGCTACCGCGTGCCGGAGTTTGATCTGGAGGTTGCGGCGCAGGACGAAAACCCCTACAAGACGATGGAATACAACCAGCTGGCGCTGCAGCTGTTTCAGATGGGCTTTTTCCGCGAGGATCTGGCGGATCAGGCGCTGCGGTGTCTGGAGCTGATGGAGTTCAAGAATAAGGACCGGCTGGCGGATGTGATCGCGCAGGGACGCACGCAGGCGCGGGAGACGGCGCAGCTGCAGGCGCGCCTTCTGGAGCTGGCGCAGGTGGTTGACCGCCTGCAGGGGACGCAGCTGGCCGGGGCGCTGGAGGAGGAATTCAGAGGCGGTGGCAGCGGCGCGCCGGGGAGGGCGGCATCTTCGCGCGGGAGCGCCACGGAGCGGATGCGCAAGGCGACGCTTGAGGCGGTGCGGCCGCGATGATCCGGGTGCGCTTTGAGGAAAACCGACTGACGGTTTGCGGGCATGCGGGATATGCCGCGCGCGGGGAGGACATCGTGTGCGCAGCGGTTTCGGCGCTGGTGTATGCGCTGATCGGCGATCTGCAGGAGCGGGGACTGGTGCGCGAGCTGGTGATCCGGCCGGGGTATGTGATGCTCTGCGCCGGGGGCGCGTGCGCGGCAGAGTTCGCGCTGGTGCGCTGCGGGCTGGAGCAGCTGCAGGCGCGCTATGGGGAGTTTGTATCCGTGGAAACCACGGTGCATGGGTCGTGACCTACCACGGGAAGGAGATGCGATGAAGCAGCTTTGGATGGACTGGCAGCTATTTGCCGAGGGCGAGTCCGCGCCGGAGGGAGCGGGCGAAGGACAGGATTCCACGCCTCCCGACGCCGGGGAGGACTTTGAGGCGCTGATCCGCGGGCGCTGCAAGGAGGAATTCGACGCGCGGGTGAAGAAGATTCTGGACGGACGGCTCAGGGGGCTGCGGCAGGAGAACCAGCGGCTGCGGCAGGCGGAGAGCGCGCGGCAGGTGCAGGCGCTTGAGCGGCTGGAGCGGGACGCGGCGGCAGTGCGGCAGATGTATCCGGCGTTTTCGCCGGAGGAGGAGCTGCGCGACGAGGATTTCTGCAGGCTGATAGCGGCGGGCGTGGACGCACGGACGGCGTATGAGGTCAGGCACCGCGAGGAGCTGCTGCGGCAGGCGATGCGCTATGCGGCGGAGCGCGCGGCGGGGCAGGCGGCGCGCAGCATCGCCAGCGGCGGACGGCGCGTGCGCGAGAACCGGGGCGGCAGCAGCTGCGTTTCGCGGCCGGATCCGCGAAAGCTCTCGAGCGAGGAGCTGGCCGACATCCGCAGACGGGTGCAGAGCGGCGAGAAGATCCGATTCTGAGCGGTTCGGACGGAAAACGGACAAGAAGAAAGGGGAAAACTATGGAAATCAATCATATGTATGACCTGCAGCTGTTCGCGGAGGCGAACACGCAGACAAGCAATGATCTGAGCGCGGAGATGAAGACGTATTACGGGATGGAGCTGCTCGAGAGCGCGAAGCCCCAGCTCGTACACAACCAGTTCGCGGCGACGAAGGGGATGCCCGTGGGCGGCGGCAAGACGGTGGAGTGGCGCAAGTTCGGCTCGTTCGATAAGGCACTCACGCCGCTGACCGAGGGCGTGACCCCGGACGGCAGCGGCATCTCCGTGAGCTACATCACGAAGGAGCTGGCGCAGTACGGCGACTACACGACCGTGTCCGATATGCTGGATCTGACGGCCATTGACGACGTGGTGCTGGAGATCACCGACCGCCACGGCGCGAACATGGGGCTGACGCTCGACACGGTGACGCGCAACGAGATTCAGCAGGGCAATCAGGTGATCTACGCACCGAAGCTGGGCGCAGGCGGTGCCAAGACCGAGGTGGAGCACCGCTATGATCTGACGGCGGACTGCCGTCTGACGAGCGAGCTGGTGGCGAAGGCCGCGACGCATCTGAAGAAGATGAACGCGCCGACCTTCGACGGCAAGTATGTCTGCATCATCCATCCGAGCGTGGCGTTCGACCTGCGCCAGGATGAGGCGTGGATCGCCGCGCACCAGTACGCCGCGGCGCGCGAGCTGTTCTCAGGCGAGATCGGCGAGCTGCACGGTGTGCGCTTCGTCGAGACGACGGAGGCGAAGATCTACTGTGGTGAAAATCTCGCGTCCGACAGCCGCACGCTGAAGGTCAGCACGAAGGTGGAAGGCAGCAAGTCTATTGGCTTTACAGGCGGTACGGTTGCAGTGAATGCACTGGCTGGGCGCTTCGTGCTCGTGGGCGGCAAGCGCGTGGAGATCACTGCGAACACCGCGAGCAGCATGACGGTGAGTGAGAACGTCACCGCCGAGGCAAACGCCGTGATCTATCCCGGCGAGGGCGGCGCGGAGGGCGCGGCCGTGTACGGCTGCCTGTTCCTCGGCAAGAACGCCTATGGCGTGGTCGACCTGAGCGAGGGGACGGAGGTCATTGTCAAGCCGCGCGGCTCCTCCGGCACGGCCGATCCGCTGGATCAGCGCTCGAGCGTTGGCTGGAAGGGCGTTCACGCGGCGGCCATTCTTTATAATGAGTATATGGTGCGCGTGGAGTGCGGCTCGTCCTACTCCGGGCAGGATAAGGCAAACTGACAGTTTAAGAGGACGCGCCCCGGGGCTTCGGCTCCGGGGCGCGGAAATCGGCAAAATACGGAAAGGAGTATGGGGAAATGAACGAGCAGATGGTGAAGATCCTGCTGCCGCGCGGCAGAAAGAACGAGGAGAACTTCGTGATCGTATCGGTGAACGGCAGAAGCTGGAAGATCATGCGCGGCGTGGAGGTCGAGGTGCCGCTGTGCGCGGCCGAGGTGCTGGAAAACGCGCGGATGATGGAGAGCACCGCGCGCAGTTATGTCGACCGGATGGCAAACTGAGGAGGTGGCGCGGATGGCAAACCGGACGGCCGGACAGGTGCTTAGTCAGGTGGACGCGCTGCTGCCGAACCAGTATACGCTCGAGGAGAAGCGGCGCTGGCTGCAGCAGGCGGAGGGATTCGTGTGCGAGGAGATCCTGCACGAGACGCTGGGGGAGACGTTCTCCGACGAGACGGAGCTGCGCGTGCCGCCGCCGTATGACGAGCTGTACCGCTTTTATCTCGAGGCGCAGATCCACTACGCCAATGGCGAGACGGTGCGCTGTAACAACGCGAGCACGGCATGGAACAACGCGTTTCTGACGTATCGGGACGCGTACTGCCGCGCGCAGGTGCCGCCGCGGCGCGTGCCGGCGCTGCGGCTGTGCTGAGAGGGGGCGAGGGGATGTATTTTCCCAAACTGAGCGAGCCGCCGCAGAAGCGGGTGACGGTGGATCGGTTTCTGGGGCTCGACCGGCGCAGGCGCGCGTCCGAGGGGGCGCTCGCGGCGATGGAGAACCTGACGGGGGCGCACTATCCGGCGCTGGCGGTGCGCAGCAGGCGGTCCGCGGCGGGAACGGCGGTCAAACCCGGCGGGCTGACGGCAAAGGACGCGCTGATCTGGGTGGACGGAACGGCGCTCTATGTCGGCGGGATCAAGACGGGGTTGGTGCTGACCGAAGGGCTGAAGCAGCTGGTGAGCATGGGGGCGTATCTCGTGATCTGGCCGGACAAGAAGTACATCAACACGAAGGATCTGACGGACTTCGGGAGCCTCGAGCGGCGCTATGAGAGCACCGGGACGGTGACGCTGCGGCTGTGCCGCGCGGACGGGACGGACTTCGGCGACTGGCAGGCGGGCGGCAGCGCGCCGGAGGGCGCGCAGAGCGGGGCGCTCTGGGTCGACACGGCTGCGCAGACGCCCGTGCTGCGGCGCTTTGACGGCGAGAGCTGGAGCGCGGTGGACGGCGTGTGCGTGGAGATCCGCGCGGCGGGGATCGGCGAGGGATTTCAGGCGGGCGACGGCGTGGAGATCGACGGATGCGCCGACGAGCGGATGAACGGGAGCTTTCTGCTTGAGCGCGCGGAGAGCGGCGCGATCGTCGTACCGGGGATCCTGCCGCAGACGGTGAGCCAGACGGAGACGCTCACGGTCAGCCGCAGCGTGCCGGAGATGGACTATGTGATTGAGTGCGGGAACCGGCTGTGGGGCTGCAAGTACGGCCTTGTGGACGGGGGGACGGTGAATGAGATCTACGCGAGCAAGCTCGGGGACTTCAAGAACTGGAACTGCTTCGCGGGGCTCTCAACCGACAGCTATGCCGCCGCGCGCGGGTCAGACGGGCCGTTTACCGGAGCGGCGGACTATCTGGGCAGCCCGATTTTCTTCAAGGAGGACTGTCTGGAGCGGGTGTATCCGAGCGCGTCGGGCGCGCACCAGATCGTGACGACGCGGTGCAGCGGCGTGCGCCGGGGTGACTGGCGGAGCGTGCAGGTGGTGGACGGGAAGCTCTACTACAACAGCGCGGGCGGCGTGTGCGTGTTTGACGGGAGCCTGCCGGTAGTGGTGTCGCAGGTGCTCGGCGAGGAGCGGTACACGGACGCGGCGGCGGGGAGCCTTGACGGACGGTACTATCTGAGCGCGAAGGGCGCGGACGGCGCGTGGGTGCTGCTGGTATACGACGCGCGGCGCGGGCTCTGGCACGCGGAGAGCGGTGTACAGGCGGTTGGCTTTACGCGCGCTGGGGAGAGCCTGTATGCGCTGAGTGCGGACGGAACGCTGTGGGATCTCACGGGGCACGACGGGACGCAGGAGGAGTGCGTTTCGTGGATGGGTGAGAGCGGCAACCTCGGGCTGAGCAGCCCGGAAAACCGGTATCTCCAGCGGCTCGATCTGCGCATGGCGCTCGAGAGCGGGAGCGGCGTGCGGCTCTATGTGAGCTATGACGGCGGGGCGAGCTGGGAGCTGCGAGGCAGCATGCAGGCAGCGGGGCGCGTGCAGGACTGTCTGCTCCATGTGCGGCCGCGGCGCGCCAAGCAGCTGCGGCTGCGGCTCACGGGAGAGGGCGGCATGGTGCTCTACAGCGTGTCGGCGGTTTATGAGAAGGGGAGTGACGGGCCGTGAGCGTGCTTTCGATGCCGGCATATCCGAGCGGGACGGTGGAGCAGCAGGTGCTGCAGCAGTACTCATATCTCTTCCAGATGGCGCAGCAGCTGAACCTCACGCTCGAGGCAGCGGAGAACTCCCGCACGGCGGCGGTGCAGGCCGCCGGGAAGAGTCGGGCGGCGCAGGGGACGGAGCAGGAATACCAGAACCTCAAGAGCCTGATTATCAAGACGGCGGACACGGTGCAGCGGCGGATGGATCAGCTTTCGGCGCGGCTGGAGGGCGAGTATGTGGCTTCGTCCGAATTCGGGAGCTACGTTGAGAAGCTCTCGGCCTATATCGAGGCGCATCCGGACGCGCTGACGCAGTATTACAGCTTCTGCTCCGACCTGCAGGGGGACGTGGACGCGGTGGACGCGGCGTTTGGCAGCTATAAGGCCGGGACGGAGGGGTACATCCGCACGGGTGTCGTGTACTATGAGGGGGCGCTGCCGGTTTACGGCGTGGCGGTGGGGCAGAACCTGACGACCACGCTCGTGGACGGCGTGGAGACGGTCGCGCAGAACGACTTCCGCGCGACGTTCACGGCAAAACGGCTCTCGTTCTGGCAGGATAGCACGGAGGTGGCGTATGTCTCGGACAACCGGCTCTATATCCGGGACATCACGGTGCTCGACAGCGTGACGCTGGGCGGGTGGAAGCTCGCGAGCGAAAACGGACTGGCATTTCAGTGGATCGGAGGATAAACGATGGCAGGATCCGGGAGCTTTACGGGCACGACGGCCAACAGCGCCATCGTGCCGACGATTACATGGTCGGCGGCGCAGTCGCAGGAGGGGAACTACTCCGATGTGACGGCGGTGCTGACCTATGACCGCACGAACAGCGGGTACACGACCTACGGCACCTGGTCGGGGTCGATCACGATCAACGGAGCGGCGACGGCGGGCAGCCGGTATCTCGAGATCGGCTATCAGACGCACACGGAGGCCATCCGCGCGACGGTACGCGTGTATCACGAGACGGACGGCAGCCGCAGCGTGACGATCTCGGCCGCGGGCGGCATCTCGGGGACGAGCCTGTCCTCGACGGAAATTGCGGCGTCGGTGACGCTCAACACGATCCCGCGCGCGTCGGCGCTCAGCTTCGGGACGTTCACGCTCGGTGCGGCGGCGGGGATCACGGTGCAGGCGGCGAGCGAGAGCTTCCGCCACACGATCCGCTGCGCGCTCGGGTCGAAAAGCGCGGTGATCGCCGACAGGACGTCGGCACGAAGCGTCAGCTGGACGATGCCGCTGGCGTGGGCGGCGGAGCTGCCCGAGAGCACGGCCGGGGCGGGAACACTGACGGTGGAGACGTATCAGGGGAGCACGCTCATCGGAAGTCGGTCGTATGCCTGCACGGTCTATGTGCCGGAGAGTGTGAAGCCGTCGGGGACGCTGACGGTCTCGGTGGTGAACGAGGGCGCGGCGGCGGACTGGGGTGTCTGCATCCGGGGACGGAGCAGCCTTTCGTATCAGGCGGCGGTGACAGGCGCCTACGGCGCGGCGGTGCGGACGTGCCGGGTGAGCTTCTCGGGAGCGTCGGCGGACGGACTGAGCGGAACGGTCGGCCCGGCGGAGCGCAGCGGCAGCCAGAAGGCAACGGCGGTGGTGACGGACGCTCGCGGCCGCTCTGTGACGCTCACGAGCGCGGCGGTGGAGGTGCTGGACTACTATCAGCCGGTGCTGGAGACGGTCTCGGTCGGACGATGCGGCGCGGACGGGACGCTGCAGACGGACGGGGCGTATGTGCGCATTCTTTGCACGGCGCGGTGCGCGCCGTGCGGCGGGCACAACGCGCTGACGCTGCGCGCACGGTACCGGCGCGTCGGCGGGAGCTGGGGCGCGTATCAGTCGCTTACGAGCGGCACGGCAAGCGTACTCGCGGGCTTTGAGACGACGGGCTCGTATGAGGTACAGCTGACGGCGTCGGACAGTCTCGGCGGGAGCAAGACGGTACTGGTGCCCGTCTCGACGGCGGAGGTGACGCTGCATCTGCGCTCCGGCGGCAAGGGCGCGGCCTTCGGCAAGTACAGCGAGAAGGAAGCACTGGAGTGTGCGTGGAACGCGGAATTTCAGGGAGAGGTGCAGGCGGCGTCGCTGCGTGTGGGCGGACGGATGCTGCTCGACTGGATCTATCCGATCGGCGCGGTGTATATCTCGGCGTCGGCGACGGATCCGAAGACACTTTTCGGCGGGACGTGGACGCGGATCAAGGACCGCTTTCTGCTTGCTGCGGGCGACACCTTCGCCGTGGGAAAGACCGGCGGTGAAGCGAGCCACACGCTGACTGTGGACGAGATCCCGGATCATACGCACAGCTATCAGTACACCGGCCAGAGCACGGTCATAGGTACGGACACGATCCGGCTATATGACCGCAACGGACAGCCGAACCAGTACACGGGGCAGCAAAGCAGCAACTGCGGGGGCAAGGCACACAACAATATGCCGCCGTATTTGGCGGTTTACGTCTGGCGGAGGACATCTTAAATAAGGAGGGAAAATCATGGCATCGACCTATCAGACCGTGCGCTACGGCTCGACGGGCAGCGCCGTGCGGCAGCTGCAGAGTGCGCTGAACCAGAAGGGCTATCAGCTGTCGGAGGACGGCATCTTCGGCGCGAAGACGCGCGCGGCGGTGAGAGACTATCAGAAGAAGAACGGGCTGCTGCTCGACGGGATCGCGGGCAGCCAGACATGGAACCATCTGATGAGCGCGGCGGCTGCGCCGAGCGGGCCGACGGAGAGCCGTCAGGTGCTCTCGGGCGTTTCGGACGAGACGGCAGCGCGGCTGGCGCAGCTGGAGAAGGGGTACGAGGCGTCGGGCGACGTGACGGCGGCGCAGGAGGAGCAGCGGAGCATCGAGGCACTGCGCCCCGGTGCGTGGCGGTCGAGCTATGCGGGGCAGCTCGAGCAGCTCTACAGTGAGATCAGCGGGCGCGGGGCGTTCCGGTATGACCCGGCAGAGGATGCGGCGTTTGTGCAGTACGCCGGGATGTATCAGCGGCAGGGCCGCCGGGCGATGGAGGACACGCTCGGACAGGCCGCGGCGCTGACGGGCGGCTACGGCAGCTCCTATGCACAGGCGACAGGACAGCAGAGCTACGGTGAGTATCTGCAGAAGCTCAATGAGGTGCTGCCAGAGCTGGAGCAGGCGGCACGCAGCCGCTATGACGCGGAGGGCAAAAGCATGCTGCAGCAGTATCAGCTCCTGCAGGGGCGTGAGGACGATGAACGCAGCGCGTGGGAGGCGGCGATGGAGGCTTGGCAGAAGGAGGCGGACAGCGCCGCCAAGCGCACGCAGACCGCTGCGCAGCAGGACTATGACGCATGGCAGGACGCGCTGAAGTACTACCGCGACAAGGCGAATGCCGAGCAGAAGGCGGCGGACGGTAAGACGTACAATACCGGGACCGCCGCGCCCGCGCAGCGCACCGAGTCGCTCAGCTCCGCGGCGGCGGAGAGCCTGGAGCGGGCGATCGGGAACTACTTCCGCGCGGGGGACAGCGCGAGCGCGCAGAGCCTGCTCGCGCAGTACAGCGGCCGCATGACCCCGGCGCAGAAGAAGCGCTTCGCGGCGCTGTTTTCACGCTACGACGCGGAGGCGGGCATCTGACGGCTTGACAGCGGCGCGCTTTTCGGTACAATAGGGGAGTGATCAAACGAGAAGCGCGGAAGGGGGCGGCGTATATGGCGGGCTGGTACTATCGGCAGCTGGACCGGAGCGGCCGGGAGGTCTATGACGGGATGCGGGCGGGCTTTGCCGCGCTCGCGCCCGCCATCCGCCTGCCCCGGCTGGAGGGGGAGCGGCTGTCGGAGATCTATCTGCGGCTGAAGCTCGACGAGCCGCTGCTGTTTCATGTGACGGGGTTCAAGTATCGGTTCGACCCGCGCGGGGATCATATCGAGCTGATCCCGGAATATCTCTTCGACAAGGGGAAGATCCGCACGCACCGGCAGGCGATCGACGCGCGGCTGGAGCGGCTGGCGCGGCCGCTGCGCGGAAAGAGCGAGCTTGAGCGCGAGCAGGCGATTCACGACTTCATGCTGGAGAACGTCCGCTATGACAAGCTCAAAAAGAGCTATTCGCACGAGATCATCGGGCCGCTGACGCAGGGCGTCGGCGTGTGCGAGGGGATCGCGAAGACGGTGAAGGCGCTGTGCGACGCGGTGGGGCTGGAGTGCATCGTCGCGCTCAGTGAAGCAAACCCGGACGCGGGCGTCAAGTACCGGCACACGTGGAACGTCGTGACCGTGGGCGGCAGGCGCTATCACCTCGACGCGACGTTTGACAACTCCCTGCAGCGGGGCGTAAAGCGGTACGACTACTTCAACCTCGATGACAGACACATCTTCCGCGACCACGAGGAGCTGGTGCTGCCGGTGCCGCCGTGTACGGAGGAGAAGGGGTATTTTTACCGGCCGGTGTCGCTGACGAAGGTGGAGGACGTCGAAAACCGCGCGAAGCAGGCGCTGCGCAAAAAGCAGGCGCACTTTGTGTTCCACTGGCGCGGCGGCGGGCTGAATCGTGCGGTGCTTGAGGACATTCTTACGAGGTGTCAAGCGCTGGCGCAGGCGAAGGGGAGAGGCGTCGCGTGCTTCATAAACCGGGCGCAGAGCGTGATCCAGCTGGACTTCCCGGAGGGGCCGGGCACGGGGATCGACGTGCAGCAGCCTGACGAGGGACGGGAGTAATTGCCTAAAGAACGGCTCTGTATGTGCCGGATTTTTGGAGAATGTGCGGAAATGATGCAAAAACCCTTGACAAGCGGGGGCTGACGTGTTACGATCCCAAACGTCCAAAGCAAATACTCTGGAACAAGGAGGAAAGCAAGATGAAGAAGCAGAGCGCCATCATGATGATGATGCTGATGCGCATGTGCTCCATGTGCATGCTTCGTTGCGCCCAATTCGGCCAACTGCTTTCCCAGCCCTGTTAAAGCCCGGTACGCCGGGATGCCTGATGGTTTGAGCAGCGGAAGGTCGAACGGCCTTCCGCTGTTTTATTTTGAAGAGAAGGAGCTGAGGACAGTGATGCGCCTGAGCAAACGAATGTGTCCTCCGGACACAGCACTTTAAGAGATGGTCCCGGGACGGGAGAAAATGTTCAACCTGCATGGAAATGCACTGTATATTTTTAAAGGAGAAGATCCACATGAAACACAATCACTTTACCAAGCTGATTACCCTTGCGCTGGCCCTCGTGCTGGCTCTGGGTCTGGTTGCCTGCGGCAATCAGCAGACCACCGCCGCGACCGTTAAGATCGGCGTGCCCAACGACACCACCAACGAGGCCCGTGCTCTGCTGCTGCTGCAGGAGAACGGCATCATCAAGCTCAAGGACGGCGTCGGCATCACCGCCACCAAGAACGACATCGCCGAGAATCCCTACAACGTCGAGATCGTTGAGGCCGAGGCTGCGCAGCTGCCCAACATGCTCAAGGACTTTGACTACGCCGTTATCAACAGCAACTATGCCATCAACGCCGGCCTGAACCCCGTGAAGGATTCTCTGGCCATCGAGGGCGCCGCTTCCGCCTATGTCAACGTGCTGGTTGTCAAGGAGGGCAACGAGAACGCCCCCAAGATCCTCGCCCTGAAGGCCGCTCTCGAGAGCAAGCAGGTCGTCGACTACATCAATGAGAAGTATAACGGTTCCGTCGTCTCTGTCGTGGAGAACCCCACCGACGGCTATGACGCCTCCATCGACTACAGCGCGCTGAACGGCGAGACCGTCAGCATCGCCGCGACCCCCGCGCCCCACGCCGAGATCCTCGAGATCGTCAAGAACATTCTGGCTGAGAAGGGTATCACACTGAAGATCCAGGTCGTCAACGACTACGTCACCCCCAACACCTTCGTTGAGGACGGCAGCATCGACGCCAACTACTTCCAGCACCTGCCCTACCTCGAGGACTTCAACGCCCAGCAGGGTACGCACCTCGTCTCCGTGGCCGGTATCCACGTCGAGCCCATGGGCCTCTACGGTGGCAAGCAGACCACACTCGACGCTGTCAGCGGCAAGTAAGTGAAAGGAGGGAGACGTTCGTGATCGAGTTAAAGCATGTCTGTAAGACATTTGAATCCGGAACCGGCGGGGTGGACGCGCTCAAGGATGTCTCCCTGACGATCGAAGATGGCGACGTCTACGGTATCATCGGTATGAGCGGCGCCGGTAAAAGCACACTGGTGCGCTGCATCAACCTGCTTGAGCGCCCCACCAGCGGCGAGGTGATTGTCAACGGCGAACGCCTTGACACCATGACCCCGGCACAGCTGCGTGCGGCCCGCCGCGAAATTACGATGATCTTCCAGCACTTCAACCTGCTCATGCAGCGCACCTGCCTGCGCAACATCTGCTTCCCGATGGAGCTCAACGGCGTCAAGCGCGCCGACGCGGAGAAGCGCGCCATGGAGCTGCTGGAGCTGGTCGGCCTGCCGGACAAGGCAAGCGCCTATCCCGCGCAGCTCTCCGGCGGCCAGCAGCAGCGCGTCGCCATCGCCCGCGCGCTGGCGACCGATCCGAAGGTGCTTTTGTGCGATGAGGCGACCAGCGCCCTCGATCCCAACACGACGCACCAGATTCTCGAGCTCATCAAGGACATCAACAAAAAGCTCGGCATCACAGTCGTCGTCATCACGCACCAGATGAGCGTGGTGAAGGAGATCTGCAGCCACGTCGCCATTCTGGATAACGGCGTGGTGGAGGAATCGGGGCTTGTGTCGGCGGTGTTCGCCGCGCCGAAGTCCGCCGCCGCGCGCCGCCTGGTGTTCCCCGGCGGGATCGACGAGCTTGTCTCCGACCCTCTGGCCGAGCGCAAGGTGCGCATCATCTTCCAGGACAGCCAGACCACGGGCATCCCGATGGTCGCACGGCTGGCCTCGGAGGAGGGAATCCTCTGCAACGTGATCTCCGCGACGACGCAGAAGCTCTCCGAGCAGGTCTACGGCAGCATGCTGCTGGGCATCCCCAGCGGCCAGTATAAGCGTGCGCTGGAGGTTATCTCCGGCATCGGCAACATCCAGATCGAGGAGGTGGACCAGAATGTACAGTAACCTGTTTGACCCGCAGTCCATTCAGGACCTGATGGCGGCTCTGCCGACCATCCCGTACGCGATCTGGGAGACGTTCTATGTCACCGTGCTGAGCACGGCGCTGTCGCTTGTGCTGGGCCTGCCGCTGGGCGTGCTGCTCGTCGTGGGCGAGAAGAACGGCGTTCTGCCGCTGCCCACGTGGCTGCTGCATGTGCTGAACGTCATCATCAACCTCCTGCGCTCCATCCCGTTCCTGATCCTCATGATCATGGTGTTCCCGCTCTCGCGTCTGCTGATCGGTACGGCCGTCGGCACCACGGCGACGATCGTGCCGCTGGTTGTGGCGGCGTTCCCGTTCGTGGCGCGTCTGGTTGAGACCAGTCTGCGCGAGGTGGACGGCAACATCATCGAAGCAGCGCAGAGCATGGGCGCGACGCCGATGCAGATCATCTGCAAGGTGATGATCCCCGAGAGCGTTCCGTCGCTCATCCAGAACATTACGATTGCACTGACCACGATCCTCGGCTATTCGGCCATGAGCGGTATCATCGGTGGCGGCGGCCTCGGCAAGATCGCCATCGACTACGGCTACTATCGCTACAAGTATCTAGTGATGCTGGTGGCGGTCGTGATCCTGATCCTGCTGGTGCAGCTGTTCCAGAGCCTGGGGACCTGGCTTTCCCGCCGCAGCGACAAGCGGCTGAAGAAGTAATCACAGCAAGCATCCCGCCGGATCCGTCCGGCGGGATTTTTTTCAAGAGATTCCGAAATCTCAGGAGGAGATTTTATGCAGAAACTTTCCGTCAGAACAAAAGACTTCACCGATTCCGTCATCCGCCGGATGACGCGCGTGTCCCTGCGCTACGGCGCGGTCAACCTGTCGCAGGGCTTCCCCGACTTTGAGCCGCCCAAGGAGATCACCGACCGTCTCTCGCAGGTAGCGCACGAGGACTTCAACCAGTACTCCATCACCTGGGGCGCGCAGAACTTCCGCGAGGCGCTCGCCGCGAAGCAGTCCCGCCTGATGGGCCACGAGATCGACCCGAACAGCGAGATCGTCGTCACCTGCGGCAGTACCGAGGCCATGATGGCCGCGATGATGACCGTCGCCGACCCCGGCGACAAGGTCGTGATCTTCTCCCCGTTCTATGAGAACTACGGCGCGGATACGATCCTCTCCGGCGCGGAGCCGATCTATGTGCCGCTGTATCCGCCGGAGTTCCACTTCAACGTCGACGAGCTCGAGACCGCCTTCCGCCAGCACCCGAAGGCCATGATCCTCTGCAACCCCTCGAACCCCTGCGGCAAGGTGTTCACCTATGATGAGCTGAAGATCATCGCCGACCTTGCGGAGAAGTACGACGTCTATGTCATCACCGACGAGGTCTATGAGCACATCGTCTATGCCCCCAACAAGCATACCTACTTCGCGTCCCTGCCCGGCATGTGGAAGCGCACGCTCTCGTGCAGCTCGCTGTCCAAGACCTACTCCATCACCGGCTGGCGTCTGGGCTATATCATCGCGCCGCCGGAGATCATCGAGACGGCAAAGAAGGTACACGATTTCCTGACGGTCGGCGCCGCCGCGCCGCTGCAGGAGGCTGCCGTGACGGGTCTGCATATGCCGGATTCGTACTACCAGTGGCTGCAGGACAAGTACACGCACAAGCGCAACCTCTTCCTCAAGGGGCTTGAGGACATCGGCATCCCGCACACCGACCCGCAGGGCGCGTATTACATCCTGCTCGATATCTCCGAGTTCGGCTTTGACTCCGACCTCGAGTTCTGCGAGGTGCTCGCGCGCGACGTGGGCGTCGGCGCGGTGCCCGGCTCGAGCTTCTTCCGTGAGCCGGTGAATCACCTGATCCGTCTGCACTTCGCGAAGAAGGACGAGACGCTGAACGAGGCGCTCAACCGTCTGCAGGATATCCGCAAGAAGATTCCTGTCAGAAAATAAAGCCTGTAAAATCACCGGATTCTTTTGAATCCGGTGATTTTCGCAAATTTACCAGAAAGCCCTTACAAACCGGAGAAAAATTTGTATAATAAAGGATAAGAAGGATACCCAAAGCTGCCGAATAGAAAGGGAGGTTCGCTATGAAGTATACCGTCATCAAGGTTGCCGTCGGGGTGCTGTTTGTCGCCGGCTATGTCGCGCTGTTCTGCACACCGATTGGTCAGCCGCTGGAGCGGTTCGACCACCTGTCCTCGCTCTATGTTCTTGTTGCATGTATCGTGAGTGTTGGCGTATCACTTCTCCTAAACCGGATTGCCCGTAAACGCGGCGAGCCCCAGCCGTTTCCGTTCATTTAACTGCGAATCCCCGCGGCATATGCCGCGGGGATTTTGATAATGTACAATAAGGGACCTATAACTACTTCGTGGCTCGATTTTTAGGGTTGGTAAAGGTTGAAAAACAT
>USAC01000006.1 GCA_900552475.1 uncultured Eubacteriales bacterium
CTTCGCACCGTGTTTGCACCATGAAAAACATTGATTTTACTGACTTCTTCAATGTTTTCTTATCTGGTGCTACCATTGGGGGAAATGTTTTTCAGTCCATCACAGGCCGCTCATCGCCGTAGAAGAACACGGCGACGGTGCCGGGGCCGCTGTGCGAGCCGATGATCGTGCCGATGTCGCACAGGCGGATCCTGCCGCGGAGCTTCGGGAAGCGCTCCTCGAGCGCGTCGATCAGCAGCTGCGCATCCTCCGGGCACTGGGAGTGGCACACGAAGCAGCGCTGGTCATAGCCGCGCCCGCCCTGCGCGTGCTGCACCATCGCGTCGACCGTGGCCTGCACGGCCTTCTTCTTGCCGCGCACCTTGCCGTAGGCCTTGATCGCGCCCTTGCTGTCAAGGCGCATGATCGGGCAGATGTTCATGATCGAGGCGACCATCGCCGTCGCGCCGGAGACGCGCCCTGTGCGGTGAAACTGCGTCATGTCGGAGGAGAAGAACTGGTGGTGTACCTTGTTGCGGTTCCGCATGACCCAGTTGGCGACCTCGTCGAGCGAAGCGCCCGCATCGCGCATGTCGGCGGCGGTATCGACGAGCAGGCCGTAGCCCGAGGAGGAGCAGAGCGTGTCGATCACGACGATCTTCTTATCGGGGTACTTCTCCTGCAGCATCTTGCCCGCGAACTCTGCGTTGTGCACCGAGCCGGACTGGCCGGACGTGAAGCTCAGGTGCAGCAGATCGCCGTGCTGCAGCTGCTGTTCAAAGAAGTCGAGGTACGTCGCGACGTTGATCTGCGAGGTCTGCGGGAGCTTTCCCTCCTGCAGAAAACGGTAAAACCGGGGCAGGGCCTCCGGGTCGCGGCCCATATCGTCGACGTATTCCTGCCCGTCGACGACGTAGGTGTAAAACAGCACCGGGATATCGCGCTGCTCCATGTAGCTGTAGGGCAGATCCACCGTCGAGCAGCAGCTCAGAATGAATTTTCGTTCCATAGAAAGCTCCTCCTGATATGATATATTAGATTTCCTGATTTTGCCTTTTATTATACCGCGCCGCACGGCGCTGTCAATCCGCCAGCAGTCCCGCGAGCCGCCCACTCGACCATGCCCACTGGAGGTTATAGCCGCCGCAGTCGCCGTCGATGTCGAGCACCTCGCCGCAGGCATAAAGCCCCGGTACAAGCAGGCTCTGCATCGTCCGCGGGTCGAACTCCTCCGTGCGCAGGCCGCCCGCCGTCACCTGCGCCTGATCGAAGCCGCAGACGCCCGTCACGGGCAGCGTGAAGCTGTGCAGCCCCGCCGCGATGCGCCACAGGGCGTCCTCCGTGAGCGAGGACACGGGCTGACTTGTAAAGCCTGCGCGCTTGACAACCGTCTGGCCGAGCCGCGTGTGGACGCTCCCCGTCAGCAGCAGCGCGGCTTCGTGCGCGCCGAGCGATGCCTGCCGCTCGCGCAGCCAACGGAGCGTCCCCGCCATGTCCAGCTGCGGCAGCAGGTCGAGCGTGAGCAGCAGTCCCTCGCCCCCGGTGCTCACGGCGCGCGAGAGGTCGAAGATAGCCGGGCCGCTGACGCCGTACTCCGTGAAGAGAATTTCGCCGCGCCCCTGCGCGAGCACCTCGCGCCCGCGCAGCACACGGATATCGGCCTCGGCCTTCACGCCCTTGAGCCCGCGCGGGTACGTCGGATCGGTTTTCATCTGCACCAGCGACGGTAGCAGCGCCGTCCGGTGGTGACCGAGCTGCTTGGCGAGCTGATAGCCGTCCATCACGCCGCCGACTTTGCTGCCCGCCGCGCCGCCCGCGGCGAGGATGACGCGCTCCGCCGTGAGCGTCTCGCCGCTCTCCGTGCGGGCGGTAAAGGCGCCGCCGCGATGGCGTAGCTGCGTGATCACACAGCCGGTGCGCAGCTCGATCTCCGGCCGCTCAAGCGCGTAGCGCAGCACATCGAGCACCGAGCCCGCCATGTTGCTCGCGGGATAGACCCGCCCCGACGGCTCCGCCGCGGTCAACAGGCCGAGCCGCTCGAACCAGCCGAGCGTCTCCTCCGAGGGGAAGCGCTCGAGCGCCGGGCGGCAGAAGTCCACCGCCGCGCCGTGGTAGTGCGCGGGGGATGCGTGGAGATTACTGAGGTTGCAGCGGCCGTTGCCCGTCGCGAGGAGCTTGCGCCCGACGCGCGATTGCCGCTCGGCGAGGAGGACGCGGTGTCCCGCTTCCGCGGCGGTGAGCGCCGCGGCCATGCCCGACGCGCCCCCGCCGATCACGAGGACGGTCATGACTGCGCCTCCAGTCTGCGCCGCGTGAGATAGCCCTCGAGCATCAGCGCCGCCGCGACGGCATCGACGGTCTTCTTGCGCTTTTTGGCGTTTTTGCCGTTGCTGAAGAGAATGTTGTGCGCGTCGATCGTTGTGCGCCGCTCGTCCCAGAGCGTGACGGAGAGTCCCGTCGCCGCGCGCAGCGTCTCAGCGAAGGCGGCGGCCTTCTCCGCGCGCGGGCCGAGCGTGCCGTCCATGTTCTTCGGATAGCCCAGCACCAGCTCCGTGACGCCGTGCCCGGCGATGAGCCGGACGATCTCCTCCACGACGATATCGGCCTTGCGGCTGTTGATAACGGTGGAAAAGCCCGCGAGCGTCCCGGTGGGGTCGGAGATGGCGATGCCGGTGTGCGCGTCGCCGTAGTCGATGGCCATGATTTTCATAGGGGTGTCCTCCTGCAGCGTGATTCGTCTTTCGCCCCTATCATACACAAAAACGCGCCGCCCTGCAACCGAAAAAGGCCGAATCCCGTCGAAGCCGAGCGGAAAGACGGCTTCGTTTGTGAAAATGGCCATAAAATTGCGGTGGACAATCGTCATCTCTTGTGGTAATATGAGAAATTAATCAAACGAATCGTGTTTCCGGTGCCCGCCCGCGCGGGAGAAAGGAGTATCTCTATGGCGATTGAGAGTTATGCCGGCAAGATTAACCGCAAGCTCAACAAGAAAATCCACGTCATCGACGTGGCCGCCGGGCGCACGCCCGCGGATCTGGTGCTGAAGAACGCGACGTATGTCAACGTGTTTTCCAACGAGCTCTGCCATGGGGACATCGCCGTGGCGGAGGGGCTGATCGTCGGCATGGGCTCCTACCACGGGCATGTGGAGGTCGACGTGACGGGGAAGATCGTGCTCCCCGGCTTCATCGACGCGCACATCCACCTCGAGAGCTCGCTTGTCAGCCCCAGGGAGTTTGCCAAGGCCGTCCTGCCGCACGGCACGACGACGGTCATCACCGACCCGCACGAGATCGCGAACGTCATGGGAACCGACGGCATCGAGTATATGATTCAGGCGACGGAGGATCTGCCCGTCGACGTGCGCTTCATGCTGCCGAGCTGTGTGCCCGCCACGCCGCTCGACGAGTCGGGCGCGAACCTCGACTACCGCGCCATCGACAGCTTCTATGACTATCCGCGCGTGCAGGGGCTGGCCGAGATGATGAATTTCGTCGGCGCGATCAACGCCGACCCGCAGGTCGTGGAGAAAATTGTCGCCGCGCAGGCGCACCACAAGAAGATCGACGGCCACGCGCCCGGCCTCAAGGGCAACGACCTCAACGCCTACATCGCCGCGGGCGTCTACTCCGACCACGAGTGCTCCGAGCTCGACGACGCCATTGCCAAGCTCCAGCGCGGCCAGTTTATCATGATCCGCGAGGGCACCGCCGCGCGCAACCTCGAGGCGCTCGCGCCGCTGCTGTGCGACAAGTACGTCGAGCGCTGCATGTTCTGCACCGACGACAAGCACCCGAGCGACCTGCTCGAAAAGGGGCACATCGACTACATCGTCAAAAAGGCCATCTCTCTCGGCGTTGACCCGATTATCGCCGTCAAGGCCGCCTGCCACAACGCCGCGCGGTACTTCCTGCTCAATAACCGCGGCGCCATCGCGCCGGGCTACCTCGGCGACTTCGTCATTATCAACAACTTCCGCGACTTCAATATCGAGATGGTCTATAAGCGAGGCAAGCTCATGTACGACGGCGTCCTGCGCGAGTTCGACGCGCCGGAGATCGACCCGTACCTCGTGCGCCGCGCGCACGACACGTTCCACGTCGCGACGCTCACGGCCGGGGACTTCAGCGACGAGCGTCCCCACGCCGTGATCGGCATGGTGCCGGGGGAGATCGTCTCCGTCGACGGCGGCTATGCCGACCATATCGATACCGCGCAGGATATCCTGAAAATCGCCGTCATCGAGCGGCATAAGAACACGCACCACATCGGTCTCGGCTATATCCGGGGCTACGGGCTGACGCACGGCGCTGTTGCGACCTCCATCAGCCACGACAGCCACAACATCATCGTCGTCGGCGCGTCGGAGGAGGATATGGCCGCCGCTGCGAACCGGATCGTCGAAAACCGCGGCGGCATCACCGTTATGGACGGCGGCGCGGTGCTCGGTGAGGTGGCGCTGCCCATCGCGGGCATCATGTCCGATGACAGTCTCGAGATGGTCAACAGTGCCCTCGAGGCCGCGAAGGACGAGGCGTTCCGTCTCGGCGTGAACCGGGCGATCGACCCGTTCATGACGCTGAGCTTCATGGCGCTGCCGGTGATCCCGAGCCTGCGCATCACCACGCGCGGCGTGTTCGATGTGAATACGCAGAGATACGTGTAAAAATTCATGCAAGAGGGTACGGGGCCGAATGGCCCCGTACCCTCTTGCATGAGGGGATTTCGCTGCGTTCCACGCCTTTGCCAGCTTTGCTGGCCTGCGACACTTCACTCCGCGCAGGGGGTTTTTTGCGGCGTACACGCCGCCGCGAAAAACGGATTGGACTTTATTCGCGCCGTGCGCGGCGCGAACTCTGTGAGACATGAAAGGGCGGGGCCGGTTGGCCCCGCCTTTTTACAATGCTTTTATTTGCTGTTTTTCCATTCGGAGAGGGCTTGGGTGGCGGCACGAAGGCCGCCGCCCGCGGCCTTCATCAGCTCGTCCTTCACGTCGATGGCGAGACGCCGCATCAGCTCGGTGATGATCTGCTTTTTCTTCTCGTCCGCGCCGATATAGCTGCGCAGCAGCGCCGCCTGCGCGGCGAAGCCGCCCGAGCGCAGGTCGTCGAGCGTGCGCATTTTGCCGCCCTGACTGAGGATTTCAAACAGCGCATTGCAGAACTCCTCACGCTCCTCCGGCGTCATGGAGCCGACCCACTCGCGCATCACGCCGTCGGAGAGCTTGCCGAGCTGTGAGCGTTCGCCGAGGTGGACGAAGCGGCCGCCGAGTACGCTCCACGACATCGGCTCGTGCTGCATGATGGCGCGGTTGCTGCTGTCGATGACGTCGTAGTCCTCCGCGTGGTCGAGCAGGACGCCGACGACGGAGGATTCCGGGATGAACGTGTGGATCCTGTCGGCAATGCGGCGGTATTCCTCCGTCTCGAGCACCGAGTTGAGAAAGCCCGGCCCGTCGTTGTTGTACGCCGCGAGCAGGCGGCGGCTCTGGATCCGCTCCGGCAGGTGCATCGCCGCCCAGACGGCGAGGTTGCCGCCCTTGGAGTGCCCGCCGAGACGGATTTTGCGGCGGCGCGCGGTGGCGGCCATCACCTCGGCGTAGGCCGCGGCGCGCTGCTGCGCGGGGATGGCCGAGAGGTAGCTCATGTTGAGATCCTCCTTCCACCCGACGAGCGAGCGGTCCGTCCCCATGAAGGCGATGAACAGCGTCTCGTCCGGCAGCAGGAACGACACCGCCGCGAACTGCATCTCACGCTCGTCGTCGTGGCTGCACTCATAGCCGTACATCCGCACCGCGCCGAAGCGCACCGTCTCCGACGCCGCGCGCAGCACGGGGATATAGTCGAGGTTCGACAGGCCGAGCTGCTCGTCCTTTTCGCTCAGCAGAGCGCACACCTCACCGAGCGTCATGGCCTGCGCCGGCTCGCGCGAGCGCAGCCGCTCCACCCGGCGGAAATTGATATAGGAGATGATGCAGAGAACGAGGTTGTCGACCTCGTTGAAGCCGTCCTGCGCGAACGTCAAATCCCCGCGCCAGTTCAGATAGTCCAGTACGTTTCCGCTGTGATCCATAAAAGTCCTCCCGCCGTTTTTTCACGGGCAGTATAGCATATTTCGATCCCCTGTGCAAGGGCATAACAGAACGCTATGCCTGCATAATGAAGCAAATCTTCCCAAGAAGAAACGGCAAATTTATAATAAATGACAGATAAGGCGTATATGTCAGACAGGATTTGGTGCGCTTTGCCGCACATCCTCCCGCAGGCATGTCAGAAACGCGCGGATGACGGGGCTGGGCTTTCTGCCGCGCGCGACGGCCGCGCCGATCTCGCGATAGGCGGGCGGATCGATGGGCGCGAGGGTCACATGATCCGTCGCGCCGCGCAGCACCAGCTCGCTGAGAATGCTGCAGCCCATGCCCTGCTCGACCATCTTGATCACGGCGCTGTCCTCCATGGCAAGGCACGAAAAGCGCGGATGCACGCCGCCCCGCTCGAGCACGCGCAGCGACTCGAGATCCGCGCCGGTGGACGGGATGAGAAAATCCCGCCCCTCAAAATACGAGACGGGTACCGTCTCGCCCACGTCCTCCTCCGGAGGAAGGACGGCGTAGAGGGGGTCATTCAGCAGCGGGACAAAATCCAGCGGCGCCGTGAAGCAGCAGCTCAGCAGGCCGATATCAATTTTCCCGTCGACGAGCCACTGCTCGATATCCATGCAGCTGCCGTCGCGGATGGTAAACTGCTATTATGGATAGAGCTGGCGGAAGAGCTTCATGCTGCGCGGCAGGATGCCGCGGGTGATGCTGGTATACGAGCCAATGCGCAGGATGCGCTCGCGCGCGGGGGCATGATCCGCAAGGGCGCGCTCAAGCGCACGGCTGCTCTCTAAAACGCGGTCGATATACGGCATGACGGCCTCACCCGCCTCTGTCAGCCGCACGCCTTTCGTCCCGCGGCGCAGGAGCGGATAGCCGACCTCTTGCTCGAGCCGCTTGAGCATCCCCGTCAGACCCGGCTGCGAATAGCCCATGTGCTCCGCCGCCTGCGTGATGCTGCCGATCTCGACGGCGGTCTTGAGCGCCTTCAGCTTTTCGATATCCATCGCACTCACCTCTTGGGTTCATGCTATCACAAAGAAAAATCTTTGACAAGAACAAACTCACGAAAGAAAGGAGCGTCCGGACGCCCGCCGTCTGGCAACAACCGACATGAACTACCGCGTACTGGTCATCAACCCCGGCTCCACCTCCACGAAAATCGCCGTCTTTGAGGGCAAGGAGAAGCTCTTTGACACGACGCTGCGCTACAGCACCGAGGAGCTCGCGTCCTTCGGCTGGGTCATGGAGCAGGTGGACTTCCGCCGCGCCACGATCGAAAAGGCGCTGGCCGACAACAACATCGACCCCGACTCGCTTGACGCGATCTGCGCCCGCGGCGGACAGGTGCCGTACTGCGCCGCCGGTACCTACCGCGTCGATCAGGCGATGGTGGACTTCATGTACACCCGCAGGCAGGGCGCGCACGCGTCGAACCTCGGCTGCGTGCTGGCGCTGCTTTTGGCAAAGCCCCTCGGCATCCCCGCCTACATCGTCGATCCTGTCATGGTCGACGAGATGGACGACGTCGCGCGCGTCTCCGGTCTGCCGGAGCTGCCGCGCAAGATGCAGGGCCACGCGCTCAACTGCCGCGCGATGGCCATCCGCTGCGCGGACGAGGTGCTGCATAAGCCCCTCGCCGACTGCCGCCTGATCGTGCTGCACCTCGGCGGCGGCTCGTGCCGCCTGTTCGTCGATGGCCGTATGGTCGACTGCGTCCGCGACGACGAGTGGATGTTCGCGCCCGAGCGCTTCGGCGGCGCGGCGATACAGGACGTCGTGACGCTGTGCTACTCCGGCAAGTACACCGAGAGCGAGATGATGGGCTTTGTCCGCGGCAAGGGCGGCCTTGTAGCGCACCTCGGCACGTCGAACGCCATCGAGGTTGAAAAGCGCATTGAGGAGGGCGACTCCCATGCCAAGCTCGTCTATGACGGCATGCTCTACAGCAACGTCCGCGCCATCGGCGCCCTCGCGGCCGCGGCGGACGGCAAGATCGACCGCATCATCCTGACCGGCGGACTGGCGCACTCGAAGTACGTCGCGGCGTACATCACGAAGAAGGTCTCCTTCATCGCACCGGTCGAGGTCATGGCGGGCGAGTTTGAGCTCGAGGCGCTCGCGGCGGGCGCATGCCGCGTGCTCGACGGCGAGGAGAAGGCGAAGGACTTCTCAAAGCTGCTGGAGAAAGCGTGAGCGCCGTGACGGAAAATATTCTGACCGGGCTGCCCGCCGGGCGGGCGGCTGTCTTTCTCGGCGAGGCGGGCTGCGGCAAGTCGGAGCTCGCGGTGCATCTGGCGCTTTCCCTCGCCGGGAAGGGGAGAGAGGTACACTTCTTCGACCTCGACCAGACGAAGCCGCTCATGCGCTCGCGCGACGCACAGGAGCTGCTCGAGGGCGCGGGCGTCACCGTCCACTTTGAGCGGCAGACCGCCGACGCGCCCACGCAGGTGGGCGGGCTCGTGCCGCTGCTGCTCGCGCCGGACAAAAACGTTATCCTGGATGTCGGCGGCGGCGACGCGGGCGCGCGCCTGATCGGCGGATACAGCCATCTGCTTAAGAATGCCGACGTCTGGTTCATCGTGAACCCCTACCGCCCATGGTCGGGCTCGACGGAGCACATCGACGGGACGCTTTCGGCCATCCTGCGCGCGGCGCGGCTGAAGCTGCCGCGCTTCCTGCTCAACCCGAACCTCGGACAGGAGACGACGGCGGAGGAATATCTCGCGGGGCTGGAGGATGGCCTTGCCATGCTCTCGCCGTATGTCCCCGTGGAGGGGGCCGCCGTCCCGGCGGCGCTGCTGGCGCGGGTCGCGGCCTTGGCACCGCTCCCGCTCATCCCCATCACCACCCATATATCCGTTCCGGAAACGGAGCTTGATTGAATAAGGAGGAAATGCTATGCCGCAAGTCACCATCCGCGCGGAGAGCTGCAAGAGCTGCGGTTACTGCGTGAAGTTCTGTCCCAAGGGCATTCTGGCCGTCGGGACGGAGGTCAATTCCAAGGGCTACCCCTATGTCACGGCGGCCCATCCCGAAAACTGTATCGGCTGCGCCATCTGCGCTCGCATGTGCCCGGACGCGGCCATCGAAGTCTACAAGTAAGGAGGAGAGAACATGGCAAGAAAATTCATGAAGGGCACCGAGGCTATCGCCGAAGCGGCGGTGCGCAGCGGGTGCCGGTTCTTCGCGGGCTATCCCATCACCCCGCAGAACGAAATTCCCGAGTATCTGGCGCGGCGTCTGCCCGAGGTGGGCGGCGCGTTCGTGCAGGGCGAGAGCGAGGTCGCCTCGATCAACATGGTCTATGGCTCCGCCGGTACCGGCACGCGCGCCATGACCTCGTCCTCCTCCTGCGGCATCAGCCTGATGAGCGAGGGCATCAGCTTCTGCGCGAGCGCGCGTCTGCCGATGGTCTATGTCAACGTCCAGCGCGGCGGCCCCGCTATTGGCACCATCCAGCCCGCCCAGCAGGACTATACGCAGGCCACGAAGGCCAGCGGCAACGGCGGCTTTCAGATGATGGTGTTCTCCCCCGCGACGGTGCAGGAGGCGGTCGACATGACGTATGCCGCCTTCGACTATGCCCAGCGCGACCGCAACCCCGTCCTCATCCTGACCGACGGCGTGATGGGGACGATCATGGAGCCGGTCGTGCTCCCCGAGATGCGGCCGGAGGAGGAGGTCCGCGCGCTCAAGGAAGCGCTGCGCGCGACGTCCGCCGTGGGCCACGACTCGACGAAGGAGCCGCGCGGCGTGGTCGCCGCGGGCCGCTGGTCGACGAAGGATCAGGAGCAAAGCTGCCGCGACGCCGAGGAGCTCTACAAGAGCTGGAAGAAGGACGTGCAGGTCGAGACGCTCTGGCTTGACGATGCCGAGCTCATCCTGACCGGCTACGGCATCTGCGGCCGCATCGCCAAATCCGCCGTCAGCCGCCTGCGTGGGGAGGGCTATAAGGTCGGCTTCGTCCGCCCCAAGACGCTCAATCCCTTCCCCTATGACACCTATGACGTGCTGGACTACGGCTGCGTCAGGGCCATCCTCGACGTGGAGATGAGCATCCCCGCCCAGATGGTGCGCGACGTCGAGCTCGCCGTGAGCAGACGCTGCCCCATTGAGACGTGCCTGCACGCGGGCGGCGAGATCATGGGCCGCGAAGAGGTCATCCGCGCCGCGAAAGCGCTGCTCGATCGCTGAAGGAGGGACTGAACATGGAAAAGGTATACGCAAGAACAAAGGGCATCCGGGACGACATGGTTTCCGGCTTCTGCCCCGGCTGCATGCACTCGACGGTCATCAAGCTGATCGGCGAGGTGCTCGAGGAGATGCACCTGCTCGATAAGGCAGCCTGTGCCGTGGGCGTGGGCTGCTGCGGCCTGCACATGGACTACATCACCTATGACTACTTCCTCGCCGCGCATGGCCGCGCCTGCGCCGTGGCGACAGGTGCAAAGCGCTCGAACCCGGAGTCGCTGGTATTCACCTATCAGGGCGACGGCGACCTCGCCTCCATCGGTCTGGCGGAGACGATCTCCGCTGCCAACCGCGGCGAGAACTTCACCGTCATCTTCGTCAACAACGGCATCTACGGCATGACCGGCGGCCAGATGGCCCCGACAACGCTCGTCGGCATGAAGGCCACCACCGCCCCCAACGGCCGCGACCCGAAGGAGCACGGCTACCCCATGCACGTCTGCGAAATTCTCAACCAGCTGACAGCGCCCTACTATCTGGAGCGCACGAGCTGCAACAACCCCGCGAACGTGAACAAGACGAAGGCCGCCATCAAGAAGGCCTTCCAGAACCAGCTCGACGGCAAGGGCTTCTCCCTCGTGGAGATCGTCACGAGCTGTCCGACGAACTGGGGTCTGGACGCCCTCGAGGCGCTGGACTTCCTCGAGGACAAGATGTTCGCGGAGTTCCCCCTTGGCGTCATCCGCGATAAGAGCAAGGAGGGCAAGTAAATGGAGCGCAATCTGATGGTGGCCGGTTTCGGCGGCCAGGGCGTCATGACGCTGGGCAAGTTCCTCGCCGACGCCACCTGCAATTCGACCGATAAGAACGTCACGTTCTTCCCCTCCTACGGCGCGGAGCAGCGCGGCGGTACCGCGAACTGCTACGTCGTCATCGCCGACGAGGAGATCGGCGCCCCGCTCGGCGACGCGATGGACGACCTGATCGTCATGAACGACCCGAGCCTTGCGAAGTTCCTGTATAAGCTCGTCCCCGGCGGCACGCTGTTTATCAACAGCTCCATCGTCAAGAGCGAGATCACCCGCACCGACGTCAAGGTTGTGAAGGTTCCCGTCACGGAGATGGCTCTGGAAATGGGCAACGCCAAGGTCCTGAACATCATCATGCTCGGCGCCTACGTCGGCTATACGCAGGTTGTTCCCGAGAATGTCGTGTGGAACACGATCGAGCACAAGCTCGGCAAGAAGCCGAAGCTGCTGCCGCTCAATAAGCAGGCATTTGAAGAGGGTCTGAAGATCGGCAAAGGCGCGCGGTAAAAATATACCCCCCGAAAAGGCTCTCCGTCTGCATCCTGCGGTCGGAGAACCTTTTTTGTCTGTTTCATGCAGCTTTATCTTGTCCCTCATCCTGCGTACAGATATAATGGGATCAGAAACGTCTACCTATCAAGCGAAAAACAACTCGTGAGGAGGACTTTTTGTGCAGCCTATTAAACTGTCAAAACACTCTAATTGCTGCATCTTTTGGAGATGTTGGCTGGATGATCGTGCAACGAAGCATTGGTTTTGTCCTGCGAAAGCGGAGCTGGTTGATCGTGTAACATATGAATATCTGCTGTCGGATGATGAGCGCAAGGGGTGCATTCCAGTGGCGCAGATCAGTCGATCTGACATCCAAAGGGCATTTTTTGAGCAGCAGGACGAAGAAGTGCGGGCGATGTGGGAGGAAAGCATACGGGAATGCACGGATGAGCAATCTTTTGAGGAAGCGTCTTGGAAAATCATAGAAGATAATTTTCACAGGCACTGGGCATATCTGGAATTCGCGGCAGATTATAAGTTGTCTTATGCAGAAAACTGGTGCCGGGAAAATCAGATTCCATTCGTTGAAACAGAAGAGTTGGTGGATCCGCCAACTCATCCGTACATGTTCATAGACGACGTGGAGGACGTTCTGTCATATTTGAAACAGGGATGGTCTGTTGAGGATTACATGAATATGCTCCGTCAATTTAATCCAGATGTGGAGGATTTCTCGGCGATTACGCCCGCGATCGAAGCCGCAGTAGAGCAGATGAAGAAGGACTCCGGGAAGCAGGCGTGACATGTCCGCATATTTTCCTGCGATCCCTTCTCCCGGCGGTGATGGGATGGATTTTTCGTGAAATGTCACAGATTTTCTGTGCGACCTGACAAATTGTATGACGATCTAAAAAACTTTTTGCCAAATTCGATTTACAATGCTTTGCCGGTATGCTAAAATAAAGTATCAAATACCCGACAACCAATCCCGGGACAGCAGACTCCCCCATCCCAGAAAGAAAGGATGACCGCTTTGGACTCTTCATGCGCCATTAAAATGGAAAACATCACAAAGCGCTTCGGTTCGGTGGTGGCCAACGACGCCATCAATCTGGAGCTGCACGAGGGCGAGATCCTGTCGCTGCTGGGCGAGAACGGCAGCGGTAAAACTACCCTGATGAACATGCTCTCCGGCATCTACTACCCCGACGAGGGGCAGATTTATGTACACGGAAAGCCTGTCACCATCTCCTCGCCGAAGGACGCCTTCGACAACCATATCGGCATGATCCATCAGCACTTCAAGCTGGTTGACGTGTTCACCGCCACGGAGAACATCGTGCTGGGTCTGGAGGAGCCGGGGAAGTTCGACCTGAAGGCGGCCTCCGCGCGCATCCGCGAGATCTGTCAGAAATACGGCTTCGAAATCGACCCGGACATGAAGGTCTACGACATGTCCGTCTCACAGAAGCAGACCGTCGAGATCGTGAAGGTGCTCTACCGCGGGGCGGATATCCTGATTCTCGACGAGCCGACGGCCGTGCTGACCCCGCAGGAGACGGACAAGCTCTTCGGCGTCATGCGCGCGATGAAGGCCGACGGCAAGTCTCTCGTCATCATCACCCACAAGCTCCACGAGGTGCTCGACGTGTCCGACCGCGTGCTCATCCTGCGCAAGGGCAAGTACGTCGGCGACGTCCCCACAAAGAACGCCTCGCAGCAGTCGCTGACGGACATGATGGTCGGCCACTCGGTGACACTGAACATCGACCGCCCCATGCCTGTCGACCCGAAGCCGCGGCTCGAGATCAGGGATTTGACCGTGTTCGACGAGATGGGCGTCAAGCGGCTCGATAAGGTTTCGTTCACCGCGATGAGCGGCGAGATTCTCGGCATCGCGGGCGTGGCCGGCTCCGGCCAGAAGGAGCTGCTCGAATCTGTCGCGGGACTCTACCCTGTGACGGAGGGCACCATCACCTTCTATGATCCCAAGGCCGAGGCTGACGGCAGGCCCGCCACGAAGAACCTCGTCGGAATGGATCCAATGGCCATCAAGAAAACAGGCGTGGCCATGGCCTTCGTCCCGGAGGACCGTCTGGGCATGGGCCTTGTCGGCTCGATGGGCATGACGGGCAACATGATGCTCCGCTCGTGGCGCATCGGCAAGGGCCTGTTCGTCAACCGCAAGGCCCCCGAGCAGCTCGCCCGCAACATCTGGGAGGAGCTCGACGTCGTCACCCCGAGCACCGACTTCCCCGTGCGCCGCATGTCCGGCGGCAACGTGCAGAAGGTGCTCGTCGGGCGTGAGATTGCCCAGCGCCCGTCCGTGCTGATGATGGCCTACGCCGTGCGCGGCCTCGACATCAACACCTCCTATACGATCTACAACCTCCTCACGGAGGAGAAAATGAAGGGAACCGCCGTCGTCTATGTCGGCGAGGATCTGGACGTGCTGCTTGAGCTGTGCGACCGGCTGGTGGTTCTCTGCGGCGGTCAGGTCTCCGGCATCGTCGATGCACGCACCACTACGAAGGAAGAGGTCGGCCTGCTCATGACCCAGCACAGAAAGGAGGGTGCCGAGTAATGGAACACAAAAAGGCACATGAGCCCCTGCTGCGCATGGCCAAGCGCGGCACGGCGCTCCCCGGCTGGAAGGCCTGGGGCATCCGGCTGATCGGCTTTCTGCTGAGCCTTGTGGCCTGCGCGCTGCTGATCGTGTCGGTCGTACATATCAGCCCCCTCAAGGTCTACGGCACCATCATCAATGCCGCCCTCGGCGACAAGACCAGCGCATGGGTCACCACGCGCGACGCGATGACGATGCTCTGCATCGCGGTCGGCCTTGCCCCCGCGTTCAAGATGAAGTTCTGGAACATCGGCGCCGAGGGGCAGATCCTCGTCGGCGGCATCGCCACGGCGGCCTGCATGATCTATCTCAAGGCGCTGCCGCCGGTGGTGCTCATCCTTGTGATGATGATCGCGAGCCTTATCGCCGGCGCGGCGTGGGGCTTCCTGCCCGGCTTCTTCAAGGCCCGCTGGAACACGAACGAGACGCTCTTCACGCTGATGATGAACTACATCGCCATCCAGCTGACGTCCTTCTTCGTGGCGAAGTGGGAGTACCCCTTCGGCTCGAACACCGTCGGCATCATCAACCCCACCGGCAAGCAGGGCTGGCTGCCGAACATGTTCTCTGAGGGCTATAACGGCGACTTCGGCTGGAATGTGCTGATCGTGCTGGTCGTGACGGTCGGCATGTACCTCTACCTCTCCAAGTCCAAGCACGGCTATGAGATCGCCGTCATCGGCGACAGCGAGAACACCGCCCGCTATGCCGGTATCCGCGTCAGCCGCGTCTATGTCCGCACGATGCTCGTCTCCGGCGCCATCTGCGGCCTTGCGGGCTTCATCGCTGTCTCCGGCGCGGCGCACACCATCTCCACCACCGTCTCCGGCGGCCGCGGCTTCACCGCCATCATCGTGGCGTGGCTCGCGCAGTTCAACAGCATCGTCATGGTCATCTTCTCCTTCCTGTTGATCGTTCTGCAGAAGGGCGCCATGGCCATCGCCTCGCTCTACGGCCTGAGCCAGGAGGTCTCCCAGATGATCACGGGTATCATCCTGTTCTTCCTGCTCGGCAGCGAGTTCTTCGTCAACTACACCGTGCATTTCCGCGGAAAGAAGGTGTCCAAGTAATGTCGTCATTCATCTCTCTGTTTACCTCCGCCATCGCCTTCGGCACGATCATCATGTTCGGCGCTCTGGGCGAGATCCTGACCGAAAAGGGCGGACATCTGAACCTCGGCGTGCCGGGCATCATGTATATCGGCGCCATCTGCGGCCTGATCTCCTCGTTCTTCTATGAGCGCGGGGGCGGCACGTCACCGTTTGTCGGCATGCTGCTGAGCCTGATCGCCTGCTTCGTCGGCTCGGCGATCGGCGGCCTGATCTACGCGTTTCTGACCATCACCCTGCGCGCGAACCAGAACGTCACCGGCCTTTCGCTGACGATCTTCGGCGGCGGCGTCGCGAACTTCTTCGGCGCGTCCGTCTCGACGCTCTCCGGCGGTGTCGGTCAGGTGAGCGTGGCCCAGACCAGCAGCGCCTACTGCGCGAAGATTCCCTTCCTCTCCGGTCTCGGCACGTTCGGCAAGCTCTTTTTCTCCTATGGCTTCATGGTGTATCTCGCGATCATCTTGGCCATCCTGATGGCGCGCTTTCTCAACAAGACGCGCACGGGTTTGAACCTGCGCGCCGTCGGCGAGAGCCCCGCCACGGCGGACGCGGCCGGCATCAACGTCACGAAGTACAAGTACCTCGCGACCTGCGTGGGCGCGGGCATCTCGGGTCTCGGCGGCGTGTTTTATGTTATGGAGTACACGCTCGGCACCTGGGCCAACGGCAAGATCATTGAGGGCCTGGGCTGGCTGGCCGTGGCGCTCGTCATCTTCGCCTCGTGGAAGCCCGTCAACGCGATCTGGGGCTCGTACCTGTTCGGCTTTGTGTACTGGGCGTATCTGTATATCCCCGGTCTCGGCCGCTCGACGCAGGAGCTGTTCAAGATGCTGCCCTATGTCATCACGCTCGTCGTCCTGATCGTCGTCTCCCTGCGCAAAAAGCGCGAGAATCAGCCGCCCGCGTCGCTGGGACTGAGCTATTTCCGCGAGGAGCGCTGAAGCCCCATCAAACCGCCGATAGCCCCCGGAAACGGGGGCTATTCTTCTCAGGAAAGGAGTTTTTTCGTTGTCTACCCTGCTTATCCGAGGCATCTCCCAGCTCGTCACCTGCGACGACGGGGACCGCATCCTCAAGGGCGTCGACCTCTTCTGTGAGGGCGGCTTCATCCGTCAGATCGGCGCGCATCTCGATGTCAGCGCCGACGAGGTGATCGACGGGACGCACATGCTGTGCTACCCCGGCCTTGTCAACACGCACCACCACCTGTATCAGGTCTTTTCCCGCAACCTGCCGCAGGTGCAGAATATGGAGCTGTTCGACTGGCTGAAAACGCTCTATGAGATCTGGAAAAATCTGGATGCCGACGTCGTCTGGCTCTCGAGCCTGACGGGGCTCGGCGAGCTGATGAAGCACGGCTGCACCACCTGCTTTGACCACCACTATGTCTTTCCCGCCGGGAGCGGCGACCTGCTCGGCGCGCAGTTTGCCGCCGCGGATGAGCTGGGCATCCGCTTCTATGCCAGCCGCGGCAGCATGGATCTGAGCGTCAAGGACGGCGGCCTGCCGCCCGACAGCGTCGTCCAGACGGTCGACGAAATCATGGCCGACAGCGTCCGCTGCATCGAGAAGTACCACGACGCGAGCTATGGAGCGATGCACCGCGTCGCGCTGGCCCCGTGCTCGCCGTTTTCCGTCTCGGCGGAGCTGCTGCGCCAGAGCGCGCTGCTCGCGCGCGAGTACGGCGTGCGCCTGCACACGCACCTGTGCGAGACGAAGGACGAGGAGAACTTCATGCTTGCGCGCGAGGGGATGCGCCCGCTCGCGTACATGGAAAAGCTCGGCTGGCTCGGCAGCGACGTCTGGTTCGCCCACGGCATCCACTTCAATGACGACGAGCTGCGCCTGCTCGCCGAGACCGGCACGGGCGTCGCGCACTGCCCTATCAGCAACATGAAGCTCTCCTCCGGCATCGCACGCATCCCGGAGATGCTGCGGCTCGGCGTTCCGGTCGGCCTTGCCGTCGACGGCAGCGCCAGCAACGACGGCTCCTCGCTCATGGAGGAGCTGCGCGTGGCGTATCTGCTGCACCGGCTCAACTCCAGCCGCGAGGCGCCGAGCGGCTATGACGTGCTCAAAATGGCGACGCGCGGCAGCGCCCGCCTGCTCGGCCGCGACGACATCGGCCAGCTCGCCCCCGGCAAGTGCGCCGACCTCTTCCTGATCGACAGCCGTCATCTGGAGTTCGTCGGCTCGTGCTTCGACGCGGGCTCCGTGCTCGGCACCGTCGGCGTGCGCGGCCCGGTGGACTACACCGTGGTACACGGGAAGGTCACCGTGCGCCACGGCCGCCTTGTGACCGTCGACGAGGACCGCGTGGCGCGCGAAGCGAACGAAAAGTGCCGCGCGTATCTTAATATGTAAAAAAGTTGCCCCAAAGAGCTGTGCTCTTTGGGGCAACACATGGCATATCAGTTTTCCTCCTGCGGCAGGTCGTAGCGGCTGCGGTACTTCGCCATCGATTCGGCGAAGAGCTCGGCGCTCGTCGGCGGGGTATAGGTGATGGCATTGGCGCCGGCGGCGATGGTCGCGCGGATGCTCTCGTCCGTCGGGCCGCCCGTCGCGATGATCGGTACGCGCGGATACTGCCTGCGGATCTCGGCGACGATCGCCGGCGTGCGCGCCGCGCCGGAGACGTTCAGAAAGTCGACGCCCGCGTCGAGACGGCTCTGGATGTCCGCGTGCTCGGAGACAACGGTGAACACGATCGGAATCTCGACAGTCTCCTTGATGGCGCGGATGGCTTCGTTCTGGATGAAGGCGTTGCACACGACGCCGAAGGCGCCCTGATGCTCGGCATAGGCCGCGATGCTGGCCGAGCGGCGGCCGTTCGTCATCCCGCCGCCGACACCCGCGAACACCGGCACCTCCGAGGCCTCGATGATCGCCTCGGTGATGGTGGGCTGCGGCGTGAAGGGGTAGACCGCGATGACCGCATCGGCGTTGATGTTCTTGATAATCGCCACGTCGGTGGAGAACACCAGCGACTTGATGCGTCGACCGAACACGCGGATCCCGCTGCACTCGCTGATGCACCGGGGCACCTGCAGCGAGTGTTTTCGCAGTTCCCCCTCATAAACCGGTACAAACTTCTTCAAAGCGTCCTCCTCCGTTCTACGTTGTGATATTATGTAAACGTATTTTAGCATACGGGACGCTTTTTGTAAATAAAATCCTGTAAGCGGAGAGAAAGTTTAAAATTTGTTCATCTTTCTTAGCCGCTGCTGAACACTCCATCTTGTGAAAAAGGAGCCGTTTTATGCATCTTTCCATCATTCTCGACCCGCGGGCAGACGTTCTGCACGCGGAAAACGCGGCGGAAATGGCCGCGTTGTACCACCGCCTGCTCACGGATGCCGCGCGGGCGGGGGAGAGGGAGCTCAAGCTCAGCGCTGCGGCGGCGGACGGCATACCTCCGGCGCAGGCCGCGCACGTCACACTGCGCGCCATCGTCGAGACGCTGCGCACGCTGCCGCCGCTCGCCGTCACGCTCCGCTGTCCCGACGAGAAAACCCTCTGCGCCCACACCGTCGACTGGAACATGTTCTATCAGGAGGAGAAGCCGGAATAGAGAAATCTGTCAAAGTGAGACGTCTGGACGACGAAAAGGCTTCCGGGAAGTTCTTCCCGGAAGCCTTTTGCGAATGATCCCGGAAGGCCATCGGCCTTCCAGAATAAAATTTTTACTCCGCGTTGATGGTGGAGACGGAGATGGTCATCTCCTCCAGCACCTCCGTAACGATGCGGGCGGTGTCGAGCGAGGTGAAGATCGTGACGCCGTTTTCGATCGCGCAGCGGCGGATGGACGCGCCGTCCTGGCTGTGCGTGCCGGAGGAGACAGCGCGCGTGTTGATGACGTAGCTCACGAAGCCCGAGCGGATCAGGTCGAGAATCTCGCTGCTGCCCTCGGAGAGCTTGCCGAGGCGGCGGGTGCGGATACCGTTTTTCTTGAGGAAGGCGGCCGTACCCTCGGTGGCGGCGATGTTGAAGCCCATGTTATAGAAGCTGCGCACCATCGGGAGGGCCTCCTCCTTGTCCTCGTCGGCGAGGGTGACGACGACCGTGCCGTAGTTCTGCAGCTTCATGCCCGAGGCCTGCAGCGCCTTGTACATGGCGCGCGAGAGCGAGCGGTCATAGCCGATGGCCTCGCCCGTGGACTTCATCTCCGGGGAGAGGTAGGCGTCCAGCCCCTTGATCTTGTTCGAGGAGAAGACGGGCACCTTGACGTAGTGGCGGGGCTTCTCGTCGGGATAGATGCCGAAGATGCCCTGCTCCTTCAGGCTGTGGCCCAGAATGACCTCCGTCGCGATATCCGCGAGGGAGAAACCCGTCGCCTTCGACAGAAACGGCACCGTGCGCGAGGAACGGGGGTTGACCTCGATGATGTAGACGCGCTCATGGCTGTCGACGATGAACTGGACGTTGAACAGACCCACAATCCCGATGCCGAGACCGAGCTTCTTCGTATACTGCAGGATCACGCCCTTCACGCGGTCGGAGATGGAGTAGGACGGATAGACGCTGATGGAGTCGCCGGAGTGGACGCCCGTGCGCTCGACGAGCTCCATGATGCCGGGGACGAACACGTCGCAGCCGTCGCAGATGGCGTCGACCTCGACCTCCTTGCCCTGAATGTAGTGGTCGACGAGCACGGGCTTGTCGGTGTCGATCTCCACGGCGGTCTTGAGGTAGTGGCGCAGCATCTCCTCGTTCGCGACGATCTCCATCGCGCGGCCGCCGAGCACAAAGCTCGGGCGCACGAGCACAGGGTAGCCGATCTCGGCCGCGGCGCGGACGCCGTCTTCGATGTTCGTGACGGCGCGGCCCTGCGGCTGCGGGATCTCCAGCTGCTGCAGGATCTCCTCGAAGCACTCGCGGTTCTCGGCGCGCTCAATGGCGGCGCAGTCGGTGCCGATGATGCGCACGCCGCGCGCGGCCAGCGGCTCGGCGAGGTTGATGGCCGTCTGGCCGCCGAGGGAGGCAATGACGCCGTCGGGCTGCTCATAGTCGAGGATCGCCATGACGTCCTCGACCGTCAGCGGCTCGAAATAGAGCTTGTCGGAGGTCGTGTAGTCGGTGGAGACCGTCTCGGGGTTGTTGTTGATGATGATCGCCTCATACCCGGCGCGGCGGATGGTCTGGACGGCGTGGACGGTGGAGTAGTCGAACTCCACGCCCTGTCCGATGCGGATGGGGCCCGCGCCGAGGACGACGATCTTGCGCTTGTCGGTCAGGCGGGACTCGTTCGTGCCGGTATAGGAAGAGTAAAGATAGGCGATGTAGGTGCCGGTGTGGAGCGTGTCGACCATGCGGAAAACCGGCGTGATGCCGCGGCTTTTGCGCAGATTGTAGACGTCCAGCTCCGCGACGTTCCACAGCTCCGCGACGCAGCGGTCGGAAAAGCCCATGATCTTCGCCTCGCGCAGCACGTCCGCGTCCTGCGGCGCGGCGGCAAGGCGCTGCTCCATGCGCGTGATGCGCTGCAGCGACTCGAGGAACAGCTCTGTGATGGCGGTGACGGCGTGGATGCGCTCGACGCTCTCACCCCGGCGCAGCAGCTCCGCGATGGCGTAGATGTTGTCGTCGTGGAATTCTGCGAGATACGTCAGAAGCTCCTCGGCGGGCACGTCGTCGAACTTCGCGAGGCGGAAGTGGCACACGCCCGTTTCGAGCGAGCGCACGGACTTGAGGAAGCACTCCTCGAGCGTCGCGCCGATGCCCATGACCTCGCCCGTGGCCTTCATCTGCGTGCCGAGGACGTTGGGGACGGACTGGAACTTGTCGAACGGGAAGCGCGGGAACTTCGCCACGATGTAGTCAAGGCTCGGCTCGATGGCGGCGGTGCCGCCCGCGACGGGAATCTCCGGCAGCGTCATGCCGACGGCGATCTTCGCGGTGACGCGGGCGATGGGATAGCCGCTGGCCTTGGACGCGAGGGCGGAGGAGCGGGAGACGCGGGGGTTGACCTCGATGAGATAATAGCGGCTGGAGTTCGGATCGAGCGCGAACTGGACGTTGCAGCCGCCCGCGATCTTCAGCGCGCGGATGATGCGGATGGCGCTGGCGTTGAGCATCTCGCGGTCGGCGTCGGAGAGGGAGAGAATCGGCGCAACGACGATGGAGTCACCCGTGTGGACGCCGACGGGATCGACGTTCTCCATGCCGCAGATCGTGATGGCGCGGTCTTCGCTGTCGCGCATGACCTCAAACTCGATCTCCTTATATCCCTTGACGCTCTTCTCGATGAGCACCTGATGCACCGGCGAGAGTGCGAAGGCGTGGACGCCCAGCTCCATCAGCTCCGCCTCGTCGTTGGCAAAGCCGCCGCCCGTGCCGCCGAGGGTGAACGCGGGGCGCAGCACCACGGGGTAGCCGATCCGCTCGGCCGCGGCGCGGGCCTCCTCCAGACTGTAGGTGATCTCGGAGGGGATGACCGGCTCGCCGATGGACTGGCACAGCTCCTTGAACTTCTCACGGTCCTCGGCCTGCTCGATGCTCTCGCTGCTTGTGCCGAGCAGTTCAACGCCGCACTCGCGCAGCACGCCCTTGCGCTCGAGCTGCATGGCGAGATTCAGACCCGTCTGCCCGCCGATGCCGGGAACGATGGCGTCGGGGCGCTCGTAGCGGATGATCTTCGCGACGTACTCGAGCGTCAGCGGCTCCATGTAGACCTTGTCGGCGATGGAGGTGTCGGTCATGATGGTCGCGGGGTTGGAGTTGACGAGGATGACCTCGTAGCCCTCCTCCTTCAGCGCCAGACACGCCTGCGTGCCGGCGTAGTCAAACTCCGCCGCCTGGCCGATCACGATGGGGCCGGAGCCGATGATGAGAATCTTCTTGATGTCTGTCCGTTTCATACGCGTTCCTCTCCTTGTCTCAGGTGTGAAAAAATCCCGGCCCGGCAAATGAAACAATTCATCTGCCGAACCGGGAAACGATCACGATTCAATAACGGCGGCCGCGGGACGCGCCCCGCAGCGGCGGCGGAAAAAACACTGGTACACCCCGATGCCGGTATAGATCAGATCTCGGATCAACATGGTGCTTTTTCCCTCCCTCCGGGTGCGGCGTCCGTCCGGGCGAAGCGCCCACAGCGGCCGTCTGCTGCCTAAATTGCGTGTATTCTACCATGGGGTATTTTCCCTGTCAATGGCAAAAGTGCACAGGATGTGGGCCATCGCACCGGGCACCCAAACCCCGTTTTTCACAACCCACACGCCCAAACCCCAATGATTCCGTCGCACAAATTTCTCCCATAAGGAGAATATATAACGCATATAGAAAGGTTAAGGCGCGCCCTAACCAAAGGTCTCACAGAGTTCGCGCCGCCGCAGCGGCGCGAAAAAGATCCAATCCGTTTTTTGCGGCGGCGTGTATGCCGCAAAAAAAACTTTTAGCGGAGCGGAGTGTCACAGGCAGGCATAGCCAGCCGAGGCGCAGAGCGGAGCAAAATCCCTCGCGCAAAAAGGGCGAAGCCCTTTTTGCGCGACTACACCACGCCTTTATAAACCCGCAGCGTGAACAGCGCGCCGCCCTCGCGGGCGTTCTCGGCGCGGATGGTGCCGTTCTGCGCGGCAAGGATCGCGCGGCTGAGCGCAAGGCCGATGCCAAAGCTCTCCTGATGCGCGTTTTTGCCGCGGTAGAACCGCTCGAACAGGTGCGGGATGTCGTCCGGATCCATGCCCGGCCCGTCGTCGCGCACGGTGATCTCGGTATAGAGCGCCGTCTCCCGCGCGCCGACACGCACGACGCTCTGCGCGTGTTCCATGCAGTTTTTCAGGACGTTTCCGAGCGCCTCGACCGTCCAGCCGGGGTCGCACAGGAGCATTTCGCCGCCGACATCCGTCTCCAGATGCTCGCCGCGCACCTCCATCGGCAGCGCGTGCGGCGCCGCCGCGCGGAGCTCTAGCTCTGCCGGGGAATGGTGCATGCGCTGAAACGGTATTGTGCGCGCGTGGAGCTTGCTCTTCTTGAGTAGGTTCTCCACCAGCCAGTCCATCCGGCTCAGCAGCCGCCGCAGCTCGCGCATCAGCTCGCGCCGCCGCTCAGGCGTGATATCCTCGGCCGCGAGGAGCGTCACCGTTAGGTTCAGCGCCGTCAGCGGCGTTCGCAGCTGGTGGGAGATGTCGGCCATCGCGTCGGCCAGATGCAGCCGCTCGCGCCGCTGGCTGTCCGCCGCCTCGCGCAGGCGGATGGTCATCTTGCCGACCTCGCTGCGCAGGATGGCGAGTTCGCCCTCGTCGTTTGAGACGATCGGCAGCGACTCCTCCCCGTGCAGCACGCGGTCGATGTCCTGATTCAGCTGCGCGATGGCGCGGTAGCGCCGCAGCGTCACACCCATTACCCCGCCGGAGAGCACCAAACCGCCCGCGAGCGCCAGCACGCCCGGCACGATCCCCGCGCAGAAGCCCGCCGCGGCGATGAGCGCCGTCCCCAGCAGGCACAGAAGCAGCAGCCGCTGCACCTCGCGGTTTCTCATCAGCTTCATCCGTCCACCTTATAGCCCATTCCCCGCACGGTGCGGATGATCTGGGGACTCTGCGGGTCGTCCTCGATCTTCTCGCGCAGGCGCTTGATGTAGACGGTGAGCGTGTTGTCGTTGACAAAGTCCCCGGCGACGTCCCAGATCTCCTCGAGGAGCTTGCTGCGCGAGAGCACCTTGCCGCGGTTGTTGACGAACACGAGCAGCAGCCGATACTCCAGCGCCGAGAGGTAGAGGTCATTGCCGCCCTTCGTCGCGACGCCCTTTTCCGTGTCGACCGTGACGTTCCCGAGCGTCACGACGGCCTGACTCTTGCCGCAGCGGCGCAGGACGCTGCGGATGCGCGAGACAAGCTCGCGTGGGCGGAAGGGCTTGGCGATATAGTCGTCGGCGCCCATGTCGAGCCCCGTCACAACGCTCCCCTCGTCGCCGAAGGCGGTCAGGAAGATGACGGGCAGCCCCCGCTCCTTCGCCGCCGCGCACACGCCGAAGCCGCTCCCGTCGGCCAGTGAGATGTCCACCAGCAGCAGATCGAAGCTCTCCTCACACAAAAGCTCCCGCGCGCGGCGCTCGCCGGGGGCGGACGCGGCGGAAAAGCCCTCCTCCGCGAGAAAAGCCGTCAGCGAGCGCACGATGGAGCTGTCGTCCTCCACCAGCAGGATTCTCTGCATCGCTGCGCCTCCTTCCAAAAGTTTCTCCTCGCCATTATACCAGATCCGCCGCCGATTTTCCACCTCTCCCCCGCTTACAAAAGCGTCACCGGCGGAAAGGTGGTGAAAACGCCGGATTATCTGCCTGATTTTTGGTGGATGCGGAGAAAAATATATCCCTTATTGAGAAGCGCCGCACTCATCCTGTAAAATGATAAAAGGGTACGGAAAGGGGGCGTCGACATGGGGGCATGGAATACATCTTTGTACGGAAACGACACGGCACGGGATGTGAAGGGGGACTATGTCCATAAGCTGCGCAGCGGCAAAAACGATCAGGAAGCTATGGAGGCAATGCTGGTCGAGTATGAGAGAACGAAGGACGACGAGGACGAAGGACCGCTTTTCTGGCTGGCGCTGGCTGATACGCAGTGGGAATATGGCCGATTGACAGAACCGGTGCGCGAGAAGGCGCTTCAACTGCTTGCGCAGGGGGTGGATCAGGAGCGATGGAGCGAAGCGGGGGCGGAAAAGCTGGAAGCCTGGAACGAAACCTGCCGGGCGCTGGGAGAAAAGCTGCGGTCACCGCAGCCGCCGCGAAAACGAATCCGTCCATATAAGCTCTACCAGTGCCCGTGGGCCTTGGGTGACGTGTTTGCCTATCGGTTTTCCGGCGCATACAGCCGCGAAAAAGGGTTTGCGGGGAAGTATGTCGTATTCAGAAAAGTCGGGGAGGACACTTGGTGGCCGGGGCATAGAATTCCAGTGGTACGGCTGTATAGATGGATCGGGGAGAACATTCCGCCGTTGGATCAGCTGGCTGGCTACGGCTTGCAGGAGATTTGTGCAAATGCAACTATCCTTTCGCTTTACCCCGACTGGGCGGGCGAGTACTCTTTAGGACTGATTACCGAGTCGGCGAAGGATATTCCGCAGGAAAATCTGACATATCTCGGCAATCTGCCGGGAGAGGATCTGTCACTGCCGCCCGATGAACTGCATACCGAAAGCTATGTAGACACAACAGTTGGCTGGGACGGCAGCAAATATAATCGATGGTTTGAGAAACGTGTTCTGGACAAGTATCTCTCATGGCTTGGAAAATAAGCGGAGGGTATTAACGCAACAGCAGACCCCGTGCGCGCTGCGCACGGGGTCTGCTGTTAGAAGTCTCACAGCGTTCGCGGCGCCGCAGCGAATCCCCTTTATGCAAAAGGGCTATGCCTTTTTGCATATACTCACAGGTCTACCTTCTCATACAGCGCGGCGGCACGGCGGAAGGTGAGCGGCCAGCTGGCGACGTAGATGACCGCGCCCACGGTCAGCACGGGCAGCTGCCGCGCGGTATCGTATCCGTCGAGCCACGCGAGCGCCGGGATGTGGACGGAGATCTCCATCGCGAGCATGAGTAGCGACGTGGGAATGATCGCCTTGAGGAAGGCCGTCCCGACCTGATAGGCCGTCTTATAAAACGAGCAAAGCAGAATCGCGTTGAACAGCGCATAGAGCATCAGCGCGAAGCCGAAGAGCGTGACGTTCGCATCCACGCCAACGAGGTTGCCGCCGATGGACGTGTGCGCGCGCCACACGGCGAACGGCACCGCGATCACGAGCGAGGCAATCTCGATCAGCGCCGTGAACAGGCACGCCGCCTTCACGGTGTCGCGCTTGCGGATGGGGAGGATGGCGGAATAGTAGATGTCCTTCTGCTCGCGCATGTTCAGGAACGTGAAGAACAGCCCCAGCATCACATAGAACCACACGACCGTGAGCGGGTAGTTCGGGATCATCAGCATCACCCCGAACATGCAGAAGACCGGCGTCATCGGGTGGCACACCAGCCGCAGCTGCTTATATAATAGCGTCCGCATCATAGGGCCTCCTCTCTGCGGCGACAATGATCTCCTCGAGCGTTGAGCCAAGGTCGGCGTAGTGCGCCATGAAGCCCGCGAGCGTGTCGCTGCGCTGCAGGCGGCCCTCCTGAATGAAGGTGATGTGGCTCGCGCACTTCTCCAGATCCGAGGTGATGTGCGTGGAGAAGAGGACGCTGCGCGTCCCGTCCGCCGCGATGCGCCGCAGCAGCTCCGCCAGCTCGTCGCGGCTCACGGGGTCGAGCCCGCTCGTCGGCTCGTCGAGGATGAGCAGCCGCGCGTTGTGGCTCAGCGCCAGCGCCAGCAGGTATTTCACGCGCATGCCGCTCGAGAGCTGGTCGACGCGCTTATTCTCGTCGATGGCGAACAGGTCGAGGTAGTGGCGGTATTTCTCCTCCTGCCAGTTGCTGTAGAACCGGCGGGTGACGTCCGTGATGGTCCTGACCTTCTTCTTCGGGTAGAAGTCGATACCGCCGAGCACGACGCCGATGTTCTCCTTGATATAGCGCTCATTTTCCGAAAATTCCCGGCCGAACATCTCCACGCGCCCCGCGTCGGGGTGCACTAAGCCGAGGATGGACTTGAGCGTCGTGGACTTGCCCGCACCGTTGCGCCCGATCAGCCCCATCACCGCGCCCTCCGGCACGGAGAAGGACACATCCTCGAGCCGGAAGGCCGGGTACGTCTTGCGCAGTCCCTGTACCTCCAGCAGATTCATGCCTCGTCCTCCTCTTCGCTCTCCATCCCGTCAAAGACGCTGCGCAGCAGCGGACTGAGCTTTTCCGTCGTCTGCAGCGCGATGCCGCGCTTCTTGTCCGCGAGCAGGACGAGCGTGTCGCCCGGCTCCAGGCCGAACATCGCACGCACCTCCTTCGGAATCACGATCTGCCCCTTCGGGCCGAGCTTCACCGAGGCCATATAGTGCCGGTCGTCTTTTCTGTGTCCCATGCCGATCCCTCCTGAGAGTTTTAAAAGTATAACTTTTCTTACTTTTGCTACATCGTAACATAACCGGAAACCGCTGTCAACCCCTTTACCGCAGGGAGAAAATGTGGTATATTGAACCAAACGCATACCAAAAGGAGTATTTTTACCATGGATCTCTGTAACCGCAGCGATATTCAGGCGCTTTTGGCGCGGCACGGCTTCCATTTTTCCAAGTCCATGGGGCAGAACTTTCTCATCGAGAGCTGGGTGCCCGCGCAGATTGCCGACGCCTCCGGCGCGGACGCGGGGATGGGCGTGCTGGAGATCGGCCCCGGCATCGGCCCGCTGACGCAGCAGCTCGCGCAGCGTTCGGGGCGGGTCGTCTCGGTCGAGCTCGACCGGCGGCTGCTGCCGGTGCTGGCGGAGACGATGGCGGGCTTCGACAACTTCACGCTCGTTGAGGGCGACGCGATGAAGATGGACCTGCGCGCGCTCACGGCAGAGCATTTCGCGGGGCTGCGGCCGATTCTCTGCGCGAACCTGCCCTATAATATCACGACGCCGTTTCTCACCGCGTGCGTGCAGGCGGGCTGCTTCGAGAGCCTGACGGTGCTCATCCAGAAGGAGGTCGCCGAGCGGATCTGCGCCGCGCCGGGGACGGCAGCATTCGGGGCGTTTTCGCTCCTGATGCAGTACTACACAGAGCCGGAGCTGCTCTTCACCGTGCCGAACACCTGCTTCATCCCTGCGCCGAAGGTGACCTCCGCCGTCATCCGCTGCCGGACGCGCAAGACGCCGCCCGTCGCCGTCCGGTCGGAGACGATGCTCTGGCGCACGGTGCGTGCGGGCTTTGCCCTGCGGCGCAAGACGCTGGTGAACAGCCTGCAGACGGCCTTCCCACTGCCGAAGGCGCAGCTAACTGAGATCGTGGAGCGCTGCGGACTCGAGCCGACGGTGCGCGGCGAGCGGCTGGGGCTGGCGGACTATGCGCGTCTGGCGGACGCGCTGGGCGAAGCGGTCAGCGAGAACTGAAGAAAGGCACAGGCCCGCGGGCCTGTGCCTTTCTTTGTGGGATAGGGGCCTCCGGCGGGTTATTTTTCTCAGCAGTGAGAAAAGTAACCCCGCCGGAGGCAGAATACGCCGATTCCCCCACCAACCCGCCAACAAAAACAAACAGGGCAGGGGAGACCCCCGCCCTGCAAAGCCGTCAGACGCTCAATACAGCCGTTGCTTCTTGGCGATCACCTCGCCGTCGACCTCGATCGTCTGACGGCCGGTGGGATAGAACACCGTCGCGACGTCGTGGCCGTCGATGCGGGCGGAAATGGTGTGCTCCCGCTCGATGATGCCCTCCGTGCGGCCGTAGACCCGCCCGTCCACGACCAGCTCCGTCAGGCCGCGGCTGCGGCGCACCTCGATGTGGCGGCCGTTCCAGTCGGCGGTGACGAGAATGCGGTATTTCCACTCCTCCTGCGGCGCGCCGAGGGAGGGGGTGTTGGGCTGACCGCCGAGGGACGCGTCATAGAACGTGGACTCCACGAGCGGCTGGGTGGCGGGCGTCTCCTCCGGCTGCGGAGCGAGCGCCTGCTGCGCATGCTTCACGCCGAGCACCAGATAGACGAGTACCCAGATGTGAAACAGCAGGTCGGGCAGATTATAGAGAACGTCATCCGATCCGAGCGTATCGACCACGAGCGCGCCGGTATCCACCGCGAACAGCACGAGCGCCGCGATCATCCAGCCGCGCCGCTTCTTCGAGAAGATCCAGCACAGCAGATACGGCACCAGCACGAGCACCGCAAAGGCGAGTCCCACGGCGAGATAGAGCCCCTCGTCGGAGTACTCGAGGAAAACGCGCCCCGTCAGCGCCAGCATATAGGCCAGATAGTCGGAAAAGAGAAAATAAATATCGACGCCGAACGCGGCAAACGCGACGTTGACCGCGGAGAAAATGAGCATGAGCAGGAGATTGCCGCGCGCGGCCTGATAGAGCTGCTGGGGCGATTTGTTTTTCTTTCTTTTCATGGAAGCCTTCCTCTCTGCGCTCACAGCGCACGCATGGACTCGGGGCGCAGGCCGTGGCCGCGCAGCCCCTCCTGTACGCGCGCGAGCAGCGCCGCGCGGTCGTCGTTGAGCGTCCCCTTGAGCGTCAGGTAGTTCGACGCGTGGTTCATGCGGAAGACGCTGCCGGGACTGTCGATGTGCTGGAGAAACAGCTCCGTCTCGCGGAGAATATCCACCGGGCCGAGCACCTCAAAGCTGCCCTCGCGTACCCACTTGGCAAGCGGCGTACCCGGCTCGACCATCAGCGTCAGCAGGCCGACATACTCCGGGTTCATCGCGCTGAGCGCCTGCGCCGTGCCGATGGCGTGCTCGCGCAGCAGCTCGCGGCTGCCGAGCCCGGAGATCGCCGTGACCGACAGCGCCAGACCGCAGCGGCGGGCCTTCTGCCCGGCGGCGACGATGGCCGCGGCATCGTGTCCCTTGTTCATCCGCGTGAGCACGGCGTCGCATCCGGACTCAAGCCCCATGTAGACCATCCGCAGCCCCCGCGCCCGCAGCAGGCGCAGGTCGTCCTCGCTCTTGATCTGCAGGCTCGTGGGCGAGGCGTAGCACGTCACGCGCTCGCACTCGGGGAAGAGCCCGTAGATCAGGCCGAGAATCTCGATGAGCTCGTCCGTTTTGCGCATGAGCGCGTCGCCGTCGGCGAGAAACACGCGCTCTACCCGGTGGTAGACGCGCCGTGCCAGCTCGAAATCCTCGCGGATCTCCTGCATGGGGCGCATGGAAAAATGCTTGTCGTCGTACATGTCGCAGAAGGCGCAGCTGTTGTGGCTACAGCCGTAGGTCACCTGCACGATCAGGCTGTAGGCCTCACTCGGCGGGCGGTAAACTTTCCCCTTGTATCGCATGTAAAATGTCTCCTTCTTCTTTATAAGATCATTATACCGGATGTTTGCCGCTTTGAAAAGCACATATTTCTCCCGCCGGGCGCATATGCTGGTCTATCTCAACGAACGAGGTGGACAACATGGACTGTAACTTCAACCGCGTCCGGCTCTGCGGACGGATTTCCTCCGACCCCGCGCTCTCGCACGTCAACCACGGCGAGACGTTCTACCGCTTTGTGCTCTCGGTGCAGCGGCTCTCCGGCCAGTGCGACGACCTGCCCGTCATCGTGCCGCGCCAGCTGCTGCGCGCTTGCCCGCTCGGGCGCGGCGACGCGGCCGCCGTCACGGGGCAGCTGCGCTCGTTCAACAACCGCAGCGGACAGGGACGGCGTCTGATTATCTCCGTATTTGCCCAGACGCTCGAGCGCGGCAGCGGCGTACCCTGCAACCGCATCCAGCTCGGGGGCTCGCTGTGCAAGCCCCCGAACTACCGCCGTACGCCGCTCGGGCGCGAGATCTGCGACCTGATCCTCGCGGTGAACCGGCGCTATGGACGGGCGGACTATCTGCCGTGCATCGCGTGGGGCGCTGTGGCGCAGCAGACGCGCTCGCTCACCGTCGGCGCGCCGCTGTGCCTCGAGGGGCGGGTGCAAAGCCGCGTCTATACGAAAAATCTCGGTACATACGCCGAGGAGCGCACGGCCTATGAGGTGTCGATCATGCGCCCGGCGGAGCCGGAGGAATTCTTGCCGGAACCGCCGCCGGAGCCAAGCGCGGATTTTGTGCGAAGTGCAAAAAGTGAAAATTTCCTGTTGACAAACGGCGGCGCGGATGGTATAGTTCCATCAAACCGTTGAAGAAGAGTGAGTAAGCGCTGTCTCTTCTCTTTCAGAGAGCCGCCGGTGGTGGGAACGCGGCAGAGAACGCAGAGCTGAATGGGCTTCCAAGGGCAATCGGAAACAGAGCGGACGCTCTGGAGTATGTGCGACGGAGTTTGACCCCTCCGTGAACAAAGGGCGGCGTATGACAGTACGCGCTGAGCGGGCGGACGCTATGTTCCGCCAAGTCGGGTGGCACCGCAGATTGTTTTATCTGTCCCGACAGATCGATGAGATCTGTCGGGACTTTTTATTTTGTCCGGAGAGGAGAGCAGACACCATGCAGGAAACGAGACGATGGCGGCGATTCACAGAGAAGAGAGAAACCGTCAGCGAAACATTCTATAAATTCTATTATTTGAGATTGAAAGAAAGAGGGAACACGCCATGAAAAAGATTATGACTCTGATCCTTGCCGCCGCCCTGTGCCTGACCGCTCTTGTCGGCTGCGGCGATAACGCCGGCACCGATAGCAATAACTACGACAGCAAGACCTTCAAGGTTGCCGTCGTGCAGCAGCTCGACCACTCCTCGCTCAATGAGATCCGCGACGCCATTGAGGCCGAGCTTGACGCCGCGCCCGAGGGCGTGACCGTCACCTATGAGAACTTCAACGGACAGAACGATAGCACCGTCCTCAACCAGATCGGCTCGCAGATCGTGAGCGGCGGGTATGACGCGATCATCCCCATCGGTACGCTGGCAGCCCAGTGCATGGCGAACGCTGCCGACGGCAGCATCCCCGTCATCTATGCCGCGATCTCCGACCCTGAGACGGCCGGTCTGACCGGGCTTGACAACGTCACCGGCACGAGCGACGCGCTCAACACCGACTCCATCATGAACATGATCTTCGCCGCGAACCCCAACGTCCAGACCGTCGGCCTGCTGTACTCCAACTCCGAGCCGAACTCCACCACCCCCATCGCCAACGCCAAGGCCTATCTCGACAGCAAGGGCATCAAGTATGTGGAAAAGACCGGCAACACCGCCGACGAGGTGCTCTCCGCCGCGAACGCCCTCGCTGCCGCCAAGGTCGATGCCGTCTTTACCCCGACCGACAACACCATCATGAACTCTGCCGCTGCCGTGGGCGAGATCTTCGCCGAGGCTGGCATCCCCCACTACACCGGCGCCGACTCCTTCGTGACGGCCGGGTGCTTCGCGACCTGCGGCGTGAACTACACCGACCTCGGTACCTACACCGCCGATATGGCGCTGGAGATCCTCCAGGGCGGCGCGGTGCCCACCTTCCACGTCATGGACGGCGGCATCATCACCGTCAACAAGGAGACGGCCCAGAAGCTGAGCATCGACCCGTCGGTCTTCTCCAGCCTCGCCGGTCAGGTCGTTGAGGTCGACACTGCCGCGTAACCAAAACAACACGAGCCGCACCGCCCGCGGGGAGCCGTTCCCTGCGGGCGGCGCGTGGATAGAATGGGATAGAAGGAGAATTGTACATGCTGAGTATGAATGTCGTCACCGGCGCGCTGGAGCTGGGCTTTATCTATGCTCTTGTCGCGATGGCGCTGTTTTTGAGCTTCCGCGTCCTGAATATCGCGGATATGACCACGGACGGATCGTTCACGCTGGGCTGCGCGGTGTCCGCCGTGCTGGCCGTGGCGGGGCACCCGATCCTTGGGATCCCGCTGGCCATGCTGGCCGGTGCCGCGGCGGGCTTCATCACCGCTCTGCTGCAGACGCGGCTGGGCGTGCCGTCCATCCTCGCGGGCATCATCACGAACACCGGACTTTACACGGTGAACCTCGCGGTGATGGGTTTTTCGGCCAACGTGAACATGCTCAAGACCGACACGATTTTCTCCATGTTCAGGAATCTCCTCGGCGGCGCGGCGGCGTATAAGCTCATCCTCGCCGCGGCCATCGCGGCGGTGGTGTGCGTGCTGCTGATCCTGTTTCTGCGCACGCGGCTGGGGCTCTCCATCCGCGCCACGGGCGATAACCCCGACATGGTGCGCGCGAGCTCCATCAACACGCGCGTGACCGTCACGATCGGCCTGTGCGCCGCGAACGCCGTCACGGCGCTCTCCGGCGCGATCCTCGCGCAGTATCAGAAGACCGCCGACATCAACCTCGGCACCGGCATGGTCATCATCGGCCTCGCTTCGCTCATCATCGGCGAGACGATCTTCGGCCGCGGCGGCATCCCGCTCAAGGTCGTCGGCGCGGTGGCGGGCAGCGTAATCTACCGCTTCATCATCGCCGTCGCCCTGCGGCTGAACCTCCCGGCGGAGTGTCTCAAGCTCATCTCTGCCGTCATCGTGGCGCTGGCTATCGCCCTGCCGTACCTGCGCCAGCAGCATAAGTCCCGCCCGCGCGCGGACCGGACGGAAAGGAGCGTGTAACCATGCTGGAACTGAGGCATATCTCCAAGACGTTTTACCCCGGCACCGTCCACGAAAAGACGGCACTGCAGGATCTGTCGCTGACGCTGCAGACCGGCGACTTCGTGACCATCCTCGGCAGCAACGGCGCCGGCAAGAGCACGCTCTTCAACGCCGTTGCCGGGGGCTTTGCCGTTGACAGCGGACGCATCGTGCTCGACGGACAGGAGCTGACGGGCATGCCCGACTATAAGCGCAGCAAGTTCATCGGCCGCATGTTTCAGGATCCGATGCGCGGCACCGCACCGAATATGACGATCGAGGAAAACCTCGCGCTGGCCTTCCTGCGCACGAACGGCAAGAGCTCGCCCTTCTCCGTCATCACCCGTGCCGACCGCGCCGCCTTCCGCGAAAAGCTCGCCCAGCTCGGGCTGAGGCTCGAGGACCGGATGCAGCAGCCCGTTGGCCTGCTCTCCGGCGGCCAGCGTCAGGCGCTGACACTCCTCATGGCGACGGTTGTCACACCGAAGCTCCTCCTGCTAGACGAACACACCGCCGCACTCGACCCGGCCACGGCGGAAAAGGTGCTCGCCCTCACGGACGAGATCGTGCAGAGCGCGCACATCACCTGCATGATGATTACCCACAACATGCACTCCGCGCTCGCCCACGGCAACCGCACTATCATGATGGATCACGGAAAAATCGTCCTCGATGTAGCGGGCGAGGAGCGCGCGAAGCTGACGGTGGAGGATCTGCTCGACCGGTTCCGCAGGCTTTCCGGGGATGAGCTCGACAACGACCGGATGCTGCTGTCCTGAGCTTGGTCAAAAAGGGCAATGCCTTTTTTGACCAAACGGGATTCACTCCGATCCACGCCTTGCCCCACTATAGGCGGCGCTGCGACACTGCGCTGCGCGCAAAGTGTTTTTTGCGGCGTACGCGCCGCCGCAAAAAAACGGATTGGATTTTTTCGAGGCTCCAGAGCCGCGAACTCTGTGAGACTTTTTGACAGATTAAGACACGGCGGGAATTCCGCCGTGTCTGTTTTTTTACCGTGCGAAGGGAGATTAGCGGGTAAATCGGGCTTGTCCATGCCTCCGGCGGGGTACTTCTCCCGCACGGGAAAAGTACCGAAAAGCGCGCCAGAAATCGGCTGACACGACGGTGTATCTTCCTTTTCGGTCGACAAGCGGGATTTTCGGTAGGATGGTGCCTAAGTTTAGTATCGTCTCTACGCTGGCGCCGCTGCCGCTTACGCTCTGAAATGTAGGAGCTTGTATGTTGCTCGTTCGGGGTGTAGGGGCCGGCGGCCCCTACAGAGGTCAGAAGAGGTTTTGTGGTCGAATGGCGGGGCGATGTGGGCATCGCCCCCGCCGGAGGCACAAAAAACCGCCCCGCATGACGCAAATCATACGGAGCGGTTCTGCATTCGGTTTATATTCCCAGCAGCCACGAAGCAAAGCGGAAATAGATCAGCAGCGACGTCGCGTCGACGATCGTGGAGATAAAGGGGCTCGCCATCACGGCGGGGTCAAGCCCGATCTTCTCCGCCAGCAGCGGCAGCGAGCAGCCCACGCACTTGGCGAACACCACCACGAAGAAGATCGTCAGGCACACCACAAGGCACACCAGCGGCGTGACCGCGCTGTTGCCGAGGAGCAGCCGGTCGACAAGCAGCATCTTCCCAAAGTTCGCGCACGCAAGGCACACGCCGCACAGCGCCGACACGCGCAGCTCCTTCCACAGCACGCGCAGCACGTCGGAAAAGTCCACCTCGTCCAGACTCAGCGCGCGGATCACCGCGGTGGAGGCCTGCGTGCCGGAGTTGCCGCCCGTGCCGGAGAGCATCGGAATATACGCGTTGAGCACGATGCACGCGGCCAGCGCGTTTTCATAGTGGTTGAGGATCATCCCCGTGAACGTCGCCGAGAGCATCAGGATCATCAGCCACGGCAGGCGGGCCTTCCATGTGTCGAAGACGCCGGCCTTGAGATAGGGCTTGTCCGAGGGGAGCATAGCGGCCATCTTCTCGAAGTCCTCCGTCGTCTCCTCCTCGATGACGTCCATTGCGTCGTCGACGGTGACGATGCCGACCAGCCGCTGCTCCATGTCGACGATGGGCAGGGCGAGGAAGCCGTACTTGTTCAGCGCCTGCGCCACGTCCTCCTTATCGTCCATCGTCTTGGCCCAGACGACGTCCGGATCCATGATCTCCTCGATCAGGTCGTCCTCCTCCGCGAGGAGCAGGTCACGCACCGACAGCACGCCGAGCAGGTGGCGCGTCGGGTCGGTGACGTACAGGATGTTGATCGTCTCCATGTCGCCGCCGATACGGCGGATACGCTTGAAGGCGTCCTCGACGGTCATGTCCTTTTTCAGGGAGAGAAACTCCATGTTCATGATGGAACCGGCAGAGTCCTCGGGGTATTTGAGAATTTCGTTGATGGATTTGCGCATCTCGGGCGTGGCCCTGTCGAGGATGCGGATCACGACGCTTGCGGGCATCTCCTCGACGATATCGACGGCGTCGTCGAGGTACAGCTCGTCGAGCACCTCCTGCAGCTCGGTGTTGGAAAAGCCGTTGATGAGCATCTCCTGGCTGTCACTCTCCAGCTCGACGAACACCTCGGCCGCCGTCTCCTTCGGGAGCAGCCGGTACAGCAGCGGCATAAGCTTTTCACCGGATTTTTCCAGCAACAGCGCGATGTCCGCCGGCTCCATGGGCAGAAACAGCTCACGCAGCTCGGTATACTGTTTACTTCGGGCCAGCTCCTCGATTTCTTCCAGATACTGGTCCATTTCCTCCTGATAGTCAAACATATACCCGGCTCCTCCTCTCTGAGAAAATAAAAAAACCCGCTGCACACCGGCTATGTGGTATGCTGCGGGTCTGCCTGCATGTCAGACACATTCTGCGCGCGCACGCGCAGCCACCGTAACAAGCTTTAGCATCGCGGGGCGGTGAAACTGCGTTAGATGATACCTTGGTTTCGATATCGCCTGTTCAAACCCTCTCGTGGTGTCTCCACCATTTTGCGGCAGCAGCCCATATCCCTCGCGGTAGCCTTACCTACCGGAATCTATATTATATGTATTTGATATTTTTATAGTACGGCAAATAGCGGACCGTGTCAACCCCTTTTGCCCGCGCCATTACAGATAAATTTGCACGTCCTTAACGCCCCGGATGCTCTCACCCAGCTCCTGCAGGAAAATCTTTCCATATTCGGACAATTCCTCTCCCGCGCGCGTGACGAGAATGCTCACGCGGTCGGGCGGCGGCTGGACGAAATTGCAGATGCGCAGCCCCTCGCGCTTGAGCTGCTCGGCGGCGATGGCGGGCACGGCGGCCCAGAGCTGCTTATTCTCGCGCGGGAAGAAGTGCAGCGGCTGGAGCGTGTCGGCATAGACATACGGCCGCGCGCCGGAGCCGTAGACACGGTCGTGCCAGTGCAGATACTCCGGGTGCCAGGTGATGAGAATCTCGTCGTTGGGATTCAGATCCTCGGCGCGCACGACGTCGGGGAAATCGCTCCCCGGAAAGCAGCCCATCAGGAACTTCTCGCGGAAGATCGGCGTGCATTCGAGCTGTTCGTTGACAATGACGTTGCTGTCGATTAGCGCGAGATCCAGCTCGTGGTTGAGCAGGCCCGCGGCGGAGTCCTCCGCGCGCATGGTGTGGATCCAGAGAAGCGCGGGGTAGCCCTGCGAGAGAAAGCGGCGGTAGACGGCGGGGAGGATGTACTGGTTCGTCGTGTATGTCGCGGCGATGCGCAGATACTCGCGCCGCCCGAGCTCGGCGAGCGAGTCCGTCTCGGCGAGCAGACTCTGCCAGCGGCGGGCGAGCGTGAGGAATTTCTGCCCCGCCTCCGTCAGCTGGATGCGGCGCTGCCCCTTTCCGCGCAGGAACAGCGGCGTCCCCACGCGCTCCTCAAGCGCACGGATGCGCATGGAGAGCGTGGGCTGGGTGATATAGAGCGCTTCGGCCGCGGCGGTCATCGTCCCGTGCTGCACCACGGCCCAGAATGTCTCGATGTCGAGGTTTGTCATGCGGCTGTACCTCCAAAAATATATCAAGATGTATTTATATTTTACTCTAATACAATCAATTTTACAAGTCAATATTTTTGTGTTACAGTAACGCACACAAAAGGAACAGGTGCTGCAGCCGCCTTCCCGCGCAGTGCGAGTGAAGGCTTGATTCAGAATAGAGCTGTTCTCCCCTTGTTTGGTTTGGTTATTTGTTTTCCACCGCGCGCAGGTGCTGATTCCAGCCCCGCCGGTCGGAGTCCTTTCCGCTGCCGATCCGATTGCCGGATCGAAGTTGCCCGTTTCGGGCCGCCCGGTTCCTTTTTTCATCTGCTTTTCTTTTCTTCCTTTTTTCTCTCTATAATGGAAAAGGCGTCAGACACAGTCTGGCGCCTTTTCTGCATACCCCCTTCAGGAGGACCGGTATGGAACAGTTTCAGTTGATATTTGAACTCATCGGGACGGTGGCCTTTGCCATCTCCGGCGCGATGCTCGGCATCCGCAAGGGGCTCGACCTCTTCGGCGTGAGCATGACGGGCATGCTCACGACCGTCGGCGGCGGGATCCTGCGCGACACGATCCTCGGCCGGACGCCACCCGCGGCGCTGACCGATCCGCTGGAGGCGCTGATGGCCATCGGCGTCTCAATGCTTGTGTTTCTGATCTGCGCGCGCCTTCATCCGTGCGGCGAGCACCGTTATGCAGATCTCCTGCTCCTGGTGGCGGATTCCATCGGTCTGGGCGTGTTCACGGCGAACGGCGCGGCCATCTGCATAGCATTCGGCTGCGGCGACCGGATATTCCTCACGCTCGTCTGCGCCGTGCTCACGGGAGTCGGCGGCGGAATTCTGCGCGACCTCTGCTGCATGGAGCGGCCCTATGTCTTTACAAAGCACATTTACGCCTGCGCTTCGCTCGGCGGGGCGGCGGTGTGTCTGCTGCTTTGGCCGCTTGGACAGAATGCGGCCATGCTCGCGTGCCTGCTCGTCACGATTGTCCTGCGATTGTGCGCGGCGCACTTCCGCTGGAGCCTGCCGCGCCTGCGGGAGGGGGATCAGGCTTGACAGAGGACGCGGGTGTGGTATATAGAAAAAGGGCGCTGCGACAAGCGGTCAGCCCAGTCAGTTAAGGAAACTCAAAATGAGAAACCGTCACTTGGCCGAGTGGCGGTTTCTGCTTTTTACGATGATCGTAACCGTGAAAGACCCGATATGCAGGATGGTTTATTTCGGCGGGGGATTGGCATTTGAATCGGCTGGTTCTGCCGCCGGCGGGTTGCTTTTCCCGCGCAGGAAAAGCAACCAAAAGCGCGCAAGAAACCAAGGTTTCTTGACTTCCTCACCTGCCGACAAGTAAGATTTTCGGCAGGACGGTGCCTAAGTTTTGAATCGTCTCTGCTGCTGCGCCGCTGCCGCTGACGCTCTGAAATACAGGAGCGTGCAGCTTTTATGGATTGGTTCATTTCTTACAAACAGAAACAAAAAGCGACAGTCCGGTGCAGGGGCTTGCCAAAGGGGGAGGTCTGTGGTATGCTACAGGCCACACAAAAAAACAACGTACCGAAAAGGAATTTGCATGATGGAACAACAGACCAATACCCCGCGCAGACGGCGTCTGCGCATCCGCTTTCCGCTCCGCCTTGCCATCTGGGTGGTGCTTCTGGCCGCTGTGGCCGCGCTGGTCGGCGCGGGGCTGCACGCTTCAGGCGTCATCGGCTCGCACAGCAGCAAGACGACACGTCTCGGCTTCGAGGATATCGGCGAGATGGCGACGCAGGCGGCCTACACCACGCAGGTCAACGTCACGGAGGGCTCGCGCGTGCTGTGGGGCGTGACGATCCCGTTCACCCAGAGCAAGTACATCTACAGCTACGATGTCACCATCAAGGCCGGGATTGACTTTGGCGGCATTGACTGGGATCTGGATGAAGAACAGAAAACAATCCGAGTGACGATGCCGGAGACGCGGGTACTCAGCAGCGAAATTAACCTCGACTCCTTTAAGGTCTACCACGAGTCCGAGAGCATCTTCCACCACATCACGCTCGAGGAGAACAACGCTGCGCTGCAGGAGCTGCAGCACAACGCGGAGGAGACGGCCATTGCCAACGGTCTGCTCGAAAACGCGCGCAGCAACGCAGAGACGATTCTGAAGGGCTTTTTCACCAAGGCGTATGATCTGGACAAGTATACATTGACCTTCGAGTAAGCAAAAAGACCGGGTGCTTCCACAGGAAGCACCCGGTCTTTTTCTACTTATTACGACAATGAATTGTATATCTCAAGCCAAATTATACGTTCTGTTTACTCTTTCGCCGACAGTTCGACGGCGTGGCGGACGAAGCTCATCGGCGGGACGGGGCGCGGGAACTGCATGCGGAAGACCATCTGCGGCGTCCGCGGCTCCGTCAGCGGAAGGCCGTCTGCGCCCTCCATGAGCGGGACGGTCATGGTGAACGGGCGCGTATCCGGACCGACCAGCTCGACCTCGTCACCCATGGCGAACTTGTTGCGCAGGCTGAGCGTGGCGTGGCCGTCCGCGTCACAGTCCGTCACGACGGCGCAGATCTGCCAGTCGCGGATGTAGCGTGAGTTCTGATAATACTGCCCCGGCTGGCCGAAGAAGAAGCCCGTGGAGTAGCGGCGGTGGCTGATGTGGTCAACCTCGTCTCGCCAGACGGGATCGGCCGGGCGGCCCGCTGCCGCGTCGTCGAGACAGTGCCGGTAGGCGCCGGTGACGATGGCGGCGTAGTAGGCCGACTTCGCGCGCCCCTCGATCTTCAGGCAGTCGACACCCGCCTCCATCAGCTCGGGCAGGTGGTCGATCATACACATGTCGCGCGAGTTCATGATGTAGGTGCCCTTCTCGTCCTCGAAGACGGGGAAATATTCGCCGGGGCGCTTTTCCTCCATGAGCGCGTACTGGTAGCGGCAGGGCTGGGCGCACGCGCCGCGGTTGCTGTCGCGCCCGGTCATGTAGTTCGAGAGCAGGCAGCGTCCGGAGTAGCTGACGCACATCGCCCCGTGGCAGAACGTCTCCAGCTCCAGCTCCGGCGAGACACGGCTGCGGATCTCGCGGATCTCGTTGAGACTCAGCTCGCGCGCGAGGACGACGCGCCTGGCGCCGAGGTCGTACCACGCCTGCGCGCAGACGTGGTTGGCGATGGACTGCTGCGTGCTGATGTGCCGCTCGCAGTGGGGCGCGTACTTCCCCGCGAGGGTGAACGCCCCGAGATCCGCGAGGATCAGGGCGTCAACCCCGGCGGCATCGAGCTTTTCGAGGTGGGCGGGCAGCCGCTCCGCCTCGTCAAAGCGCGGCATGGTGTTGACCGTCGCGTGAACGCGCACGCCATGTGCGTGCGCATAGGCCACGGCGCGCGGCAGCTCATCGTCGTCAAAGTTCCCCGCGAACGAGCGCATGCCGAACGAGGTCCCCGCAAGGTAGACGGCGTCCGCGCCGTAGAGCACGGCCATTTTCAGTTTTTCCATATCCCCCGCGGGGGCAAGAAGCTCCGGTTTTCTCATAGCGTTATCCGATGGACTGGTAGTCCGAGCTGTTGATGAAGTTCAGGTGCTCGGCATACGTCTTGAAGAAGTGGTGGACGCCGTCCTTGCCGAGAGCGTAGAAGTAGTAATCCGTCTGGTTCGGATAGATGGCGGCCTTGATGGACGACAGGCTCGGGCTGCAGATCGGCCCGGCGGGCAGCCCCTTGTGCAGATAGGTGTTGTAGGGGCTGTCGAGACTGGTGGTGAAGGAGGAGTGATCCTTGCCCTGCAGCTTGAGCGCGTAGTCGATCGTCGCGTCGACCTGCAGGAAGCCCGCCGTCTCGCCGTTGGAGTTGTTCATGCGGTTATAGAGGACGGAGGCGATATTCTTGCGCTCCGCGTCGTCGTTGATGGACTCCTTCTCGATCATGGAGGCCATGGTGACGATCTCGGAGAGACTGTAGCCGGACTTCTGGATATCCGCCTGCATCTGCTCGCTGATCTGCATCTGGAAGGCGTAGAGCAGTGTGTCGATGGCGAGGACGGCCTTGCCGGTGTAGAACTCGTGCGTATCGGGGTAGAGGAAGCCCTCCATGCGGCTGATGTCGCCGAGCTTGCTCGAATCGAGGAACGTGTAGTCCTCAAACGGATAGTTCGCGCAGGCGTCCGTCAGCTCCTCGACCGTGCCGACGCCCTTGCTCGCGAGCAGCTCGATCGTCTCCTGCACGGTGTAGCCCTCCGGGATGGTGACTTTGACCTTTCCCTCCTGCTTGAGCTTCGCGGCCTCATAGTCGTGCATGCCGCGGATGAGCGCGCGGTAGTCCATGTCGCTCGTCAGCTCATAGCTGCCGGGGTCGATGAGCTTTTTGTCGCCCGTGATGTTGGCGTAGAGCTTGAAGAACCACTTGTAGTTGATGAGCCCCTCCTGCTTGAGCTGTCTGGCGACCTGCCCGAGCGTCTCACCCTCCGTGACCTCAATGGTGACGGTGACGTCCTTCTTGTTCAGCGAGCACAGGTCGTTTGCCAGCAGCCAGCCGAGACTCGCCAGCACGACCGAGCCGAGCACGACGCAGGCGATATAGATGCCCCAGTTGAACTTTTTGTTTTTGCGGCGGCGGTGGTTCTGCGCGCTCTTTTCCCCCTGACTGCGGACCTTGTCCGCGTCCCAGTGGGTGGTTTCAAATTGTTTGGACATGAGTGATCCATCCTTTCGTGGATATTTCACGCGGGGACAAGGTACCCGCGGGGCCGGTACGGCATACAATGGGTCAGAAAGAACAAGTGAGGTGACTTTGCGTGTGCTTTGACAACAACAACTGCTCCTGCCTCTGGCTCATCATCATTCTGGTTCTGCTGTTCTGCTGCTGCGGCAGCGGCAATGGAAACGGCTGCAGCTGCGGCGGAAACGGCGGCTGCGGCGGGGACTCCTGCTGCTCCTGCTGAACGGGCGGGGAAGCGGGGCTGCGGCCCCGTTTTCCGCTGCGTCAGCCGCGGACAAGCAGATCCTCCACCTCGCGCAGCACACGCGCGGCGATCTCCTCCGGCGGGAGGATGCGGCTTCCGTCGGCGCAGTCGATGTGCCGCCAGCCGCAGTAGTCCACCACGAAGGCGGCGTTTTCGCGGCAGGCGCGCAGATACGCGGCGTTCTGCTCGTGGATGTCGGCGTGGGTATGGGTCCGCTGCTCGCGCCGGCGCATCATCTGCTCGGTCAGCTCCGTCGGCATGTCGAGATACAGCACGCGCGTCGGGGCGGGCAGGCCGAGCTTTCCGTATTCAAAGTCAAACAGCCAGTCGAGAAACGCCCGCCGCTCCCCGGCGGGGAGCTTCGAGGTCTGGTGGACGGCGTTCGACGTGGTGTAGCGGTCGGCGATGACGAGGCCGCCGCTCTCATAGAACGCGCCCCAGTCCTGCTTATAGGATGCGTAGCGGTCGACGGCGTAAAACGACGCCGCGGCGTAGGCGTTCACGTCGCCGGGGTCGCTGCCGAACGCGCCGCCGAGATACAGGCGGATCAGGGCCGAGGAATCCTCGCTGTAGCGCGGGAACTCGAGCCGCCGGTACGGGATGCCGCGCCGGTCCAGCTCGCCGCACAACAGCGCCGTCTGGGTCGCCTTGCCGGAACCGTCCGTTCCCTCAAATACAATCAGTTTTCCAGCCATCGAAGCCACCCTTTCCGCCGCCATTGCACGGCAATTCAGTGTATTCTATCACAGTTTTCCCCATTTGTCCACGATACCAGCCGCAAAAAAGGGCGCGCATCCTCGGATACGCGCCCTTTTGCATGGATTCTTACGATCTTGTTATGGCCTTTTTCGCCATTTTCTCCTCATAGACGGAGTTGAGCACATACAGCAGCACGCCCGCCCAGATGAAACCGAAGCTCACGAGCTTGCCCGCCGAGAGCGTCTCGCCGAGGATGAGCCCGCACACGAGCGCGAGCGTCGGGCTGAGGTACTGGCAGATGCCGACGGTCATGAGCGGCAGGTTGCGCACACCGATGGCGTAGAACAGCATCGGTGCCGCCGTCACGACACCCGCACCAAACAGCAGCAGAAGCCGCACAGCCGTGAGCGCGCCAAGCCCGTTTGCACCGCTGCGGAAAAAGAGAATGTACAGAATCGCCAGCGGCATGAGGATCAGAATTTCCATGGACGTGCTGACGATGGAGTCGATCCGGATGCTCTTTTTGATTGCGGCGTAGACCGCGAACAGCAGCGACAGCACGATCGTCACATACGGCACACCGCCGAAGCCCGTGCTGCTGCGCGCGATGCCGACGATCACGATCGCGAGGATCACGATGTGCCGCCAGCTGACCTTCTCCTTATAGATAAGCGCGCCGAACATGAACACGACGAGCGGCTGGATGTAGTAGGCCATGCTGCACTCGAGGACCTTCCCGCGCTGGATGGCCCAGAGGTAGACGACCCAGTCGCCGCCCATGAGCAGCGCCGCGGGAATCTCGCGGCGCAAAAGCGCCTTGTCGCGGAAGGCGGCCTTCAGCTGGGGGAGCTTTCCTTGCAGCTTCAGCAGGATCACCACGCAGATGGCCGCCCAGATGACGCGGCTCGCCATGAGGAAAAACGTATCGATCTCGCCGCATAGGGAGAAATACAGCGGCTGGAACCCCCAGATCAAAAAGCAGCCCAGCATCGCGGCGAGACCCAGTCTCGTATTCGATTTCATCGTATTCACCCTTTCTGCGGCGGAAAAACGGGCAAATTTTTCCGTTTACAGCCGAAATAATAGATGATAAGATAGTAGCATTGAGGTGATGGGATGTCAATACTATCCTGCGCGTTTTACCTCGGTGACACGGTGCAGACTGCGCAGCGCCTGCTGGGGAAATATGTGGTGCGGATGCTGGACGGGCAGGCGCTCGTCGCGCGGATCACGGAGACGGAGGCCTATGTGGGGCGGATGGACAAGGCCGCCCATGCCTACAACTACCGCCAAACCGCGCGTAACGCCGCGATGTTCGGCCCGCCGGGCCATGCGTATGTCTACATGATCTACGGGATGCACCACTGCCTGAATTTTGTCACCGAGCCGGAGGGCGAGCCGTCGGCGGTGCTGCTGCGTGGGCTGGAGCCGGTCTATGGGCTCGATGAGATGGCGCGGCTGCGCTTCGGAAAGACCTGGGATGCGCTGACGCGGACGCAGCGCAGGAACATCACGAACGGGCCGGGCAAGTGCTGCCGCGCGCTGGCGATTGACCGCGCGCTGAACACGGCCGACCTCGCGGGGGAGGAGCTCTTTGTCTGCACTTCGCCCGCGGACGCGGGGCTGCCGGAGGTGACGCCCCCGCACTATACCATGCACACCGGCAAGCGCATCGGGATCGACTATGCCGAGGAGGCAGCCGACTTCCCGTGGCGCTTCTGGCTGGAAAGAGAGGACGGATAAACAGTGCTGATTTTTGACATGGATGGAACGCTGATCGACTCGAACGGCATCTGGAAGGATGTGGACATCGCGTTTCTGAAAAAGCGAGGCTTTGCGTATACGCGGGCGTATTACGAGGGCGTTGCGCACACGATCTTCCCACTGGCGGCGAAGTTTACGAAGGAATACTGCCATCTGAGCGAGAGCACGGAGGAGATCATGGCCGAGTGGATGGAGATGGCGGGCGATGCATATGCTACGCGCGTGCCGGTTAAGCCCGGCGTGCAGGCGTATCTCGACCGCTGCCGCGCGGCGGGGGAGCGCATGATCGTGCTGACCTCGAGCGTCCCGGCGCACTGCCGCGCGGCGCTGGGGCATCTCGGGCTGCTGCCGTATTTTGAGACGATCATCTTCGCGCATGATCTCGGGATCGAGAAGAAGAACCCGGAGATCTACCACCTCGCGGCGCGGCAGCTGGGCGTGCGCGAGAGCGAGTGTACGATGTTCGACGACTCGGTCGAGGCGCTGCGCGGGGCAAAGAGCGCCGGGATGCGCACCGTCGGCGTCGCCGACCCGTACTTCGCGCGGGAGCAGGACGCGCTGCGTGCCGTCTGCGACCGGTATATCGAGAGCTTTGAGGAGCTGCTTGCCGCGCCGATGGAGCGTGTGTGACCCGGACGGCGCAGAGCGGCTTTTCAGTGATATTAGTATAGTATCGCGTCTCCTAATTTCTGGAATTGCGATTTGCTATGGCACCGGGCGCTTTTTCTCCCATCGCCCCAAAACGCTGCGAACGGATTGTCATATTCTTGTCAACTTGAAAGATGTTCGGGCATTTTTCACATTTCAAGTTGAAATTTACAGCGGACTACTGTATAATATCTCATGTGTCCCGGCTTTCCGGGTGCAGGAGTCCGGACATATTTCACACTTCTTTCAGCCGGGCTCCACAATTTTTAAAGGAGGAAAATTGAATGAAAAAGTTCCTTGCAACGATCCTCGCGCTCGTGATGGTTCTGTCCCTCGTCGCCTGCGGCGGCGATAACGGCGGCGCCAGCGAGAGCAAAGAGGCCGCCGAGAACACCCCCGTCGCCGCGAAGGGCGTCGAGGCCGTGGCGTTTGACGGTGACAAGACCGGCCTGAACACCGACATCAAGATCGGCGTCGTACTGATTGGCGATGAGACGGAGGGTTATACCGCCGCGCACATGAACGGCCTGAAGGAGGCCATGACCACGCTGGGCATCGACCCCGCCGGCCCGAACGTCATGTGGGCCTACACGATCCCCGAGCAGGAAGTCTGCTACGATAAGTGCAAGGAGTTCGCCAACGCGGGCTGCAGCATCATCTTCACCAACTCCTATGGCCACCAGTCCTATGCACAGCAGGCCGCCAGCGAGTTCCCCAATGTCCAGTTTGTCTCCATGACCGGTGATACCGCCAAGACCGCGGGTCTGAACAACTTCGCCAACGCCTTCACCGATATCTATCAGGCGCGCTACGTCTCCGGTGTTGTTGCCGGTATGAAGATCGCCGAGCTCGACAAGGAAGGCAAGATCGAGGCCAAGAACAAGACCAAGGACGGCAAGGTCAAGATCGGCTATGTCGGCGCGTTCCCCTATGCCGAGGTCGTCTCCGGCTACACCGCCTTCTATCTGGGCATCAAGTCCGTCTATGAGAACGCTTGGATGGAAGTCCAGTACACCGGCTCCTGGTTCGATCTGAGCAAGGAGAACGAGGCCGCCAAGCAGCTCATTTCCGATGGCTGCATCATCATCGGCCAGCACGCTGACTCCACCGGCGCTCCCCAGGCCTGCCAGGAAGCGCTGAAGTCCGGCACCACCGTTTACTCCATCGGCTATAACATCGATATGCTCGCTACCGCGCCCGACGCCGCGCTGACCTCCGCCACCAACAACTGGGGTGTGTACTATACCTACGCCATCGCGCAGGCCATGCGCGGCCAGAAGGTTGCCACCAACTGGGTCGGCGGCTTTGATATCGGCGCCGTTGCCATCACCCAGCTCGGCTCCGCCTGCGCCGCCGGCACCGCCGAGAAGGTCGCCGAGGTCGAGAAGGCCATCCACGACGGCACGCTGCAGGTGTTCGATACCTCTAAGTTCACCATCTCCACGAAGTGCACCGACGGTTCCTATCGCACCGACGACAACGGCAAGGTTCTCGTCGCCTGCGCGACCGATACCGACAGCAACTTCGCCAACGACACCGACAACGCCATCATTGACGGCGCTTATCAGGAGTCCTACACGCAGTCTGCGCCCAGTTTCGTGCTGCGCATCGACGGCATCAAGGAGCTGAACGCCAATTCCTGACGCAATCCCTGAACCTATCCTGTGGATAAAATAGGTTTCATATTTTAAGAAAGAACAGCGTGACGAAAGTCACGCTGTTCTTTCTTTATTTTGGATAGTCCTAAGCCCGATTCATTTCAATTTCCGGTAATAGGCATAAAACATGGGCGCTGTCATGCACAAGAGCCAGATAAGAAATGAACCGCTGACACAGCAGATGAGCAGCAGACGGAATGTTCGCTTGACCCGCGGGATATTCTCTGCGCCCGGATTATAGCTGAGCAGCGGCTGCGCGCCCTGCACCAGTCCCGGCAGGAGCAGCATCACAAACTGCATGACGCTGCTCAGAATGCTCATGGATGCCACGGACATGTCACCGCCATAGGCTTGCAGCGAGGTGTTGTAGCTGATCGCCACCAGATTCTCCGTCAGCTGCATCAGCGCGGGCGATGTTCCCAGCAGAATACACGGCCATAGGAGCTTCCCGCTGAAGCGGATATTCCGCAGGCGAAGCCGCAGAACGCTCCTGTCCGTGCAGAGATAGCGGATGACAAAGCTGGCGGACATGCCCTGCGAGAGGACGGTTGCCAGCGCCGCACCCTAAACCCCCAGATGAAAGCCGCAGATCAAAGCCGCGTCCAGCACAATGTTCGCCGCCGCGCCGATGGCCGCGTTGCCCATGCCGACCAGAGTTTTGCCCTGCGCCGTAATAAAGGCGTTCAGCCCCAGTGTCAGCTGGGTAAAGACCGTGCCGAGGCAATAGATGTTCATGTAGTCGGCCGCATAGGAGATGGTGTCGGTGCTGGCGCCGAACAGCAGCAGAATCGGCCGCCCAAAGGCCAGCATGATGCCGGTCAGGAGGACGGAGAGCAGAAGCAGCATCCAGGTGCAGCTTCCTACGACCTTTTCCGCCTGTTCGGTTTCACCCTTCCCGAGGAGGATAGACGCCTTCGGCGCGCCGCCCATGCTGACCAGCGCGGCAAAAGCGGAGATCGCCAGAATCACCGGCGTGGTACACCGACGCCCGCCAGCGCCTGTTTGCCGACCTCCGGGATGCGCCCGATGAACATTTTGTCCACCAGATTGTAAAGAATGTTGATGAGCTGCGCCGCTACCGCCGGGGCTGCCAGCTTGAAAAACGCCCGTGGCACCGGCATGGCAGCGAGCAAATGGCCGCTGTCGTTCATAAAATTATCCTCGATGGTCACACTTCTGACACTGTATCATGGGCGTTTCGCCCCCGTCTTTGTAGAACACGCCTGCCCATTGACAGATACTCTGTAAAATCGGCACGACAGAGGCCCCCTTTTCCGTCAGGGAATACTCTACCCGGGGCGGAATTTCATCGTAGGACTTGCGCTCCATGATGCCGTTGGCGATGATGAGTGCACCCTTGGCGGTCGCCGCGCCGCTGAACATCTTCTCCACCATGGCCTTGAAGGTCTTGACGACTTCGCCCTCTGTGACATACTGCGCCGGCCCCTTGACCTGATAGCCCTCCAGATTCTGCGCGTCGTAGACGGAAACGGCGATTCTGCCGTTGTTTGCCGCGATGTTCTTCAGGGTTGTATCCAGAAACACATCGCCCACCACCAGCTTGCCGTCCGGGGTCACATCCTTGAATGCAAGGGCGCCACATTCGGCTCTCCATCCGCGCAGGTGGCCAGATCCCACATCCCGCTTTTCAGCAGCCTGACAACATTTTCATTCAGCATAACAGTTCCTCCTTATATCCTGAGCTCTATGGCTCGCTTGTTATGCTTATCATAGAGCAGATATAGCGAATGTGGAAGATATTGGTCAATTTATAAGCTGCTCATATATTTCATGGTGCCCCCAAAGGCACAGCTTTTTGGATAACAAAACAAAGAGGGGAGGCCAACCAGCGGCGTGGGGGCCCGCGTTTTTTTTATTTTTTACCCCCGGGCCCCGCAATTAACCACCCGCCCCCCCCGGGGAGTGCACGGGGTTGTCGGGGTGACCCCCCAGCTAGCC
>USAC01000007.1 GCA_900552475.1 uncultured Eubacteriales bacterium
AGAGATATGACATCCGAGGTAAGAAATACCTTGAAAGCTCTGAAAAGTTCTATTTGTGTGACAGCGGTATTCGATATTGTCAATGATGTAGTAAACCTTTTCATTATACTCCTAAGCCCGAGGCCCCCGGTTCGAGCCCGGGCAGGCGTACCAAAAGCGCTGTGATCTCAACGGATCGCGGCGTTTTTTCGCTTTTGAGTGCGTTGTTTCAATGGAAAATTTCGTATCCTGCGCCTGCCGGGTGAGGAAGAAATGCGTTCTCTGGCGGAAGGCGCTCTGCGCATCCTGCACGGTGAACCGGCGAAGGTGTATTGATGCCAAAAGGAGTGACACAGTTTACGTGTCACTCCTTTATGTCCTATACTATGCCGCTGCCAACGCCGCGAAAAAGAACCATGAAAAAATACCCGGCGCGCCGAAAGCGTGCCGGGTATCTGCGTCTTATTGCATTTGCAGCCAGCTGATGAGGGCCAGATTCGCCGGGTAGTATAGGTAGAACAGCCACTTCATCACGGCGTTCAGCCGCGGCGCTGTGCGGCGGCCTTCTCCTTGCGGATGGCCTCCGCGATACGCTCCAGGCCGGTCTGCACCGTGGCGCGGGGCATGGCCAAATTCAGGCGGATATGCCCCCTGGCGTTGCCCACGAACAGGCCGTCGCCGCCCTCCAGCAGCACGCCGGCCTTGTTGGCAAAGAAGTCCGGCAGGTCCTCCACCTCCGGCAGCACCTCCCGCAAGTCCACCCAGGCGAAGTAGGTAGACTCAGGAATGGTAAACCTCGCGCCGGGAATGTTCTCCTTCAGGAAACGGTCCACCAGCGCCAGATTGCCGTCCACATAGGCCTTCAGCTGCTCCAGCCAGGGGCCGCCGTGCTCATAGGCCGCCTTGTGGGCCGCGATGGACAGTGGGTTCACCGCACCGATGTTCTTGTCCCGGTCCTGGAAGCGGGCACGCTCCTCCGCGTCGCGGATGATGATATTGGAGTGCATCAGGCCCGCCAGGTTAAAGGTTTTGCTGGCGGACATACAGGTGATGAGCCGGTCATAGTCCGGCATGATCTTGCCCAAGGGCGTATGACGCAGGCCGGTGCGGATCAGGTCGCAGTGGATCTCGTCGGACACCACCCAGAGCCGGTGCTTTTCGATGATGGCCGCCATGTGGCGCAGCTCCTCCTCGGTCCAGATGCGGCCGGTGGGGTTGTGGGGATTGCAGAGCATCAGCAGCTTCACGTCCGGGTCGGCAGCCTTCGCCTCAAGGTCCTCCCAGTCTATGGAGAAGCGGCCGCCCTCCTCCCGCAGGGGCGAGGTCACCAGCTCCACGCCGTTGTATTCGCAGGCGTGGAGGAAGAAGCCGTAGGCAGGCGTCATGGTCAGGACCCTGCCGTTCAGTGGCTTGACCAGGTCCTCCGTCAGCTGGTACAGCGCCGGGATGACGCCGGGAGAGAACGTCAGCTGCTCCTTGGGGAAGGACCAGCCGTAGCGGCTCTCGCACCAGGCGCGCAGCACCTCATAGTACCCCTTGTCGTACACCAGGGTATAGCCCAAAATGCGCCGATGCACCCGGTCGGTGATGGCCTGCAGGATCTCAGGCGCCACAGCGAACTCCATGTCCGCCACCCACATCCGGATGAATTCCTCGTCCTTGTAGGGGAACACCCTCTCCGGCCCGCAGTGGAAAATGTAGGGCCGCCAGCCCTCTACATTCTCGGAATTGGTGTTGCGCCGATCAATGATCTCGTCGAAGTTGTAGGTCATGGTGTATCGCTCCTTTCCTATTTTATTTTTATGATACCAGCTGCCGCGGGCCCCGTCAAAACCCGTCGTTTACTTTTCAGGAACGGATTTTGTAAAAAACTTTCCTCACAATTACATTTTCCCTTGCACGGGCCGGAAAAAGCGTCTATACAGAAAAACAGAGGGTCAAAGCACCAAAATTTGATTTTGAGGAAAGTGCCATGACATTGACAGAAGAGATCGGCGCGAAGATCAAATACTACCGCAAGAAACGCGGGCTGAAAATCGCAGAACTGGCGGCGCTGCTCCACAAGACCGGGGCCAACGCCGATGACAGAGGATGAATAAAATCCGATTTTTCATCCTGTCAAACGGAAACAAAAAGAACCCGCGATTATCAGCAAAAAAGGCAACAAATAAAGCAGATATTCGCCGGATCAATTTGTTGACATTTCACAGGCTATATTCTATAATATATTGGTTAAATGTACGTCAGGAACGTGAAACAGGGTAGCTCCCTGTGCCACAAGTGTACCAAAAACAAAAAGGGAAACAAGGAAAAAAGGCCGGACTGACATCTGGCAGGCCGGCAACGGTGCGCTGGGTCTGGAGACCTCTCTGCTCGTTATGCTGACCATAGTGCGCGGCACCGTCGTGGCTGAAAACGGCGAGGTCGTGGGACAGCCGGGCCACGGCAAGATGGTGCGGCCTATCAAGTAAGGAAGTGATACCATGGCTTTTGCAAATCAATCCCGTATTGAGCAGACGGTCGAAGCGCTGGCGCAGTTCAACGCAACGCCCGGCGCAGGCATTACCCGTCTGTCCTACACCACCGAGTACCGAGCCGCCCAGGCGTACCTGAAGCAGGAGCTCGAGGCGGCAGGCCTGTCCGTCCGTCTGGATCCCATAGGCAACCTGATCGGCCGGAAGGAGGGCACAGATCGTTCTCTGGCGGCCATCGCCGTTGGTTCCCATTTGGATTCCGTCCGCAATGGCGGTAAATACGACGGTGCCATGGGCATCATCTGCGGTCTGGAGCTGGCCCGGATGATGCAGGAGGACAACCTCTCTCTGCAGCACCCCTTTGAGGTGATCGCTATTGTGGAGGAAGAAGGCAACTCCTTCAGCTCCGGTATCCTGGGCGGCAAGGCTCTGTCTGGTCTGCTGGAGACGGACTATCTGAAGCAGTTGACAAACAACGACGGCGTCACCGCCTACGATGTCATGAAGGCCTACGGCTTGACCCCGGATGACTTGCCTCAGGTAAAACGCGATAAGACCAGCTGGGCTTATTTCATCGAACCCCATATTGAGCAGGGCCCGGTGCTGGAAAGCGAAAAACTGTCCGTCGGCATCGTGGATACCATCGTGGGCATCCGCGCCAAGAAGCTCATCATCACAGGCCGGCCCGATCACGGCGGAACGACCCCCATGCACCTGCGTCTTGACGCTGTTGTGGCGGCTATGAAGATCGTGCATCTCGTGGATGAAATGGCCCGGGAGCTGCATGATGGCACCGTGACCACCTGCGGCTCCCTCCACGTGGAGCCGGGCGCACCCAATGTGATCCCCGGTAAGGTAGAAATGTCGGTGGAGTGCCGCTCACCCCACCAGGCGTCCATCGATACCATTTTTGGTGCGGTGGAAAAGCTGCTGGCACAGCTGCAAGCGGAAGGCTATCAGATCGAGACCGTCGGACTGATGGAAGTGGCCCCCGTCCACCTGTCCGAAAAGGTCACCGCCGCATTGTCTCAAGGGCTGCGCGAAAACGAACTGCCGCTGAAGACGTTGCCCAGCGGCGCCGGACATGATTCCATGTTCATTTCCCAGGTAACGGATGTAGGCATGCTTTTTGCTCCCAGCAAGAATGGCCGCAGCCATTGCCCGGAAGAGTTTACCTCCGCCGGCGATATTGCCAAGTGCTGCGACGTGGCATATACCGTCCTGAAAGAGTTGGATCGCGATTGAGTCATCCGCTCTCCCATAAAAAGCCAGGTCTCCGAATATCCGGAGGCCCGGCTTTTTGCTTTGTCAAAACAAAGCAGAGGATCCGGAAGTCCCCTGAAACGCAATATGCTCTCGTTATTTCAATGATGAGCAGGTTTTCGATCCTCTCCTATTCTATATTTGCTATATTTGATAATGCACAATAAGGGACCTGTTGACGGGACCATATCCGGATTCCTACAACAACCGCAGGATCAAGGCAAAGCGAAAGGGCTTGCCGCCTGCAATTCACAGACAGCAAGCCCTCTCGGCTGCTTGAACAATTTTTACTTCAAAATATTGTCTAACTTTTGGGGGTCACTTCAAGCCCGTCCTGTTACATGATATGCCTATTTATTTCACCGTTTCGATCAGGCCGTAGCCGCCGTGGGTGCGGCGGTAGACAACGCAGATCTCGCCGTCGTCCACGTTGCGGAAGACATAAAACGTGTGATCCAGCAGGTTCATCTGCAGAATCGCCTCGTCCACGCTCATGGGCTTGACGATGAAGCGCTTCGTGCGCACGACCTCGAAATCCGTATCCTCCGCAACATCGAACTCCGCGGGCACCTCCGGCACCAGCGCGTCGGCGCGCAGGTTCTTCGCCAGGCGCGTCTTGTTCTTGCGGATGCGGCGGTCGATCACGCTCACCGCCTCGTCAATCGCGCCGCGCATGTCGCCGTCCGGATTCTCCTCCTGCGCGCGGAACAGCGTTCCGTTCGCGGCGCGGATGGTCAACTCGACCACGCAGCGGTTCTTCTTTTCAACGGAGAAGATCACAAATGCATCGGCCTCCTCCGGGAAGTAGCGGTCCAGCTTGCGGATCTTCTTCTCGGCGTATTCCTTGATGGAATCGTTCAGCGCGATCTTTTTGCAGGTAAATGTGAACTTCATATTGGTTGCTCCTTTCCGTGTCTGCCGGGTACGAAAGGGTCGGGGAGTCGGTTCCCCTCTTCCTTGTGAGGATTATAACACATCGAACAAGTTCTGAAAAGTATATTTGTAGCTTTTTGTTAATAGTTTACAAAAAGTTCAGAATCCCGTCCTCTGCGACACGAAAGGCAAAAACTCGCGAAAATGCGTCAAAACCTCCTATTTACAAAGAAACCGGCATGGTTTATCATAGAAATCGGAAGCTTTCCAATATCCCACCCGCTTGGGCCGCTCTGCACGCAGGGCGGCTCCTTTTTATGGGTTCTGCCGAATTCTGTCAGACCGTGATGCGCCCGAGGAGGTCCGCGCAGACCTGATTCGTGCAGAACATGGAGCCGGGCTGCATGGGGTCGACGGGGGTGCCGGCGAATGTCGTGACGCGCGCGCCGGCCTCCTGCGCGATCAGGCTGCCCGCGGCGAAGTCCCACGGCGAGAGACGGCACTCGAAGAATACCTCCGCGCGCCCCGCCGCGACCTGACACAGGTCGAGCGCCGCCGCGCCGAAGCGGCGGTAGTCCCCGCCGAGGTCATAGATCTGTCGCATGATGGAAAACGACTGATCGGAATAGCTGCGGTCATAGACCGTCGAGCCACAGAGCGTCAATCCGTGGTGCAGGTCACGTGTGCTGACGCGGATGGGCCTGCCGTTTAAAAACGCGCCCCCGCCGCGCGCGGCAGAGAACAGCTCGTCGGCGTAGGGGTTATACACAACGCCATACTGCACCACGCCGCCCTCGGCGAGGGCGACGGAGACGTTGCTGTAGCGCAGGCCGCGCACGAAGTTCACCGTGCCGTCGATCGGGTCGACGATGAACGTCCAGCGCTTCGTCATGGTCTGGTGCTCGCCCTCCTCGCCGAAAAAGTCGGCCTCGGGCAGCAGCGCCAGCAGCTCCTTGCGCAAAAACGCCTGCACACCGGTATCGTACTCGGTGACAAGATCCTCGGAGCAGGATTTCTCCGAGGTGACGCGCTCGACGTCGTGCGCGCCGCGGACAATCCCGCCCGCGCGGCGGACGATGGAGATGATTTCTTCCAGCATATGGTTTTCCTCCCAGAGTTTATTTCTGCAGCGGCAGCGTGACGGTGAAGCAGGTGCCCTGCGCGTCGCTGCGGCAGCGGATCGTGCCGCGGTGGGCGGTGACGATGCTCTGCGCGATGGACAGCCCCAGCCCGAAGCCCTCGTGGTCGGAGCGGGACGCATCCGCGCGGTAGAAGCGGTCGAAGAGGTGGGCGAGCTGCTCAGGCGGGATGGGGTCGCCGGGGTTTTCCACCTCGAGCGCGGCATCGCGCCCGCTCTCGCGGAGCGTCAGGCGCACGGGCGCGCCCGCGGGCGCGTACTTCACGGCGTTGTCGAGCAGGATGGCGAACACCTGCCGCAGCTCGTCCGCGCGGCCGCGCACGGTGAGGTTCTCCGCCAGCTCATACTCGAGCGGGTGCCCCGCCTCGAAGGCGACCGGCTCGAAGGACATGGCCGTCTCGTTCGCCAGCTCGCTCAGCGCGACCGGCTCCATCGGCGTTTTCGCGCGGCCGCTGTCGCCGCGGGCGAGGGTCAGCATCCCCTCGACAAGGCGGCGCATACGCTGCGACTCGGCGCGGATGTTGTCGAGATACTGGGCGCGCTTGGTGGGGCTCTCCTCCTGTGCGAGGAGGTCGGACGAGGAGAGGATGACCGTCAACGGCGTTTTCAGCTCGTGCGACGCGTCGGAGACAAAGCGCTGCTGCTCGTTCCACGCGCGCTCCACCGGGCGCACGGCCAGTCCCGAGAGCAGATAGCTGAACCCGAAGAGCACCGCCAGCGCCCCCAGCCCCAGCAGCAAGCTCGAACGCAGCAGCTGGCGCAGGGTGGACTGCTCGCCGGAGCTGTCGGTGAAGGCGATGCGCGTGGTGAGAGGGGTCTGCACGCGCAGATAGCGCAGCTGATAATCCCGCAGGACGCCCTCGTCGTCCGTCTGGTCGAGACAGTCCTGAATGATGGCGAGCAGCGTCTGCTCGTCGTCGAAGCGGTAGTAGCTGCTGCCGCTGACGCGGACGGTGCCGCCGTCATAGACGACGGCGACGAAGCACGGGCGGCTCCCCGCCGCCTGTCCGGGCGTGAGCGGGTCATAGGTGCCGGTCTGCAGCGCCTCCTCGAGGGCGAGGGTGCTCTCGCGCGCAAGGCCCGCGCGCGAGATGAAGAACACCGACGCGAACACCGTCAGCAAAACCGCCGTCACGATGGCCATGTTGATGCCGACCATCTTCCAGCGCAGGCGTTTGATCATCCCTCCACCTCCAGACAGTAGCCGACCATGCGCTGCGTTCGGATTTTCACGCGCGAGTGCAGGTGCGTGAGCTTGCGGCGCAGAAAGGAGATGTAGACCTCGACGTTGTTATCCTCGGCGTCGGAGTCATAGCCCCAGACCTTGACGAGCAGCTGCTCCTTTGTGAGGATCTGCCGTCCGCTGCGCATGAGACTCTCCATGAGGTCGTATTCGCGGCGGCTCAGGCGGACGGTGCGCTCGCCACACGAGAGCTGGAATGTCCCCGGCTCGAGCGCGAGATCCTCGAAGCGCAGCGTGTCGTCCACGCGCATTTCACCGCCCGCGCGGCGCAGCAGCAGCCGCACGCATGCCAGCAGCTCCTCCGATTCAAAGGGCTTGGTGAGATAGTAGTCCGCGCCGCAGTCGAGCCCCTGCACGCGGTCGGCAACGCCCGAGCGCGCCGTGAGCATGAGGACGGGGGTGGTCTTTCCCTCGCCGCGCAGGCGGCGCAGCAGCTCGAAGCCGTCCATCCCCGGGAGCATCACGTCCAGCACGACGAGGTCATAGATCCCGGAGAGGGCGTTGTCCAACCCCGAGACGCCGTCGTTCGAGACGTCGACGGTATAGCCCTGCCGGTGCAGCAGATCCGCCAGCGTGCCGGCCAGGCGCTTTTCATCCTCCACAACGAGAATCCGCATGGTCTGTCTCCTCCTGTTCTCACGCCTGCGGGGCGAGCGCCAGAATGGGCGCGGCCTGCTCCGCGGGGAGCTGATAGATCGTGTCGTCGCCGGTGAGCGCGGCGTAATAGCCGTCGCCGCGCGCGCCGCCGAGCAGGAGCGTGAAGGTTGCCTCCTTGCTGCCCGCGGCATACACCGCCGTCAGCGTGACGTTCGCCGGGTCAAGGCCGCAGATGGCGGCGGCGCCGCTGCCGGGGTGGTAGTCGACGCAGCCGGAGAACGCCGGCTGCGAGAGTACGTCCGCGAGGGACGCCGTCTCCGCCGACACGTCCGCGCCGCCCTCCGTCCAGACACCGCCGTCCACCGTGAAGGTGCGCTCGGCGCCGCTTGCCGCAATCGTGACGGAACGCAGCACATCCGCCGTCAGGGCGGGGAGGGTGGGCAGCTGCGCCATGTCATAGATGCTGCGGTCGAGCCGCGCGGAGAGGTCGTCCGGCGCGCGGTAGACGGTGGACTCATCGTCGTCGCGGCTGAGGTAGCTGCTGCCGTCGCCGCAGGGGTCGCCGAGGTAGTATGTCACGGTTTTCTCCGCCGTGGTGATCTCGATGTACTTCGTCACGCCGCCGAGACCGTAGCTCTCCAGATCCTCCTCGGTGATGGAGATGGGCGGGCCGCCCTGCACGTCGGCGAGCAGGGCCGTGATATAGCTCCCGTCGAGCGGGAAGGTCTTGTCGTCGCTCCAGCACCATCTGCCGTCCTGCAGCGAAAAGCGCAGGGTGATCGTGCCGTTCGTGTAGGTCACGGCCGTGACCTCGTCGGGGTTCGTCTGAATCTGATTGTCCTGGGGGGGCGAATCCGTCTGCTTCTTGCCGCAGCCCGCGCAGACGCCCGCGGCCAGCACAAGCGCCAGCAGCAGGACCGTCCATCTGTATTTTTTCATGGAAAAATGTCCTTTCATGTGGTCTGTATTCGCCCCCAGTATACCAGCAACGCGCGAAAAAGGAAAGCCGGGGCGGTAAAAAGCTGGAAATTTTTCGCCCGCTGCGGTAGAATAGGGAAAACAACACGATTTCACAGGAGGAATATCGCATGAGACCGACCGTGCTGCTGTTTCAGACCAATCCGCAGAAGACGCTCTCCGTCCGCATCCTCGCGCAGAAGCTGGGGCTGCGCGTGCTTGCAGCCGCGCCCGCGCAGCTGGATCTCCCGCTCGCGGACATCCTCGAGCAGACGCCGGGGGAGGGGAGCGGCGAGCCGCTCCCGGGCGAGATGCTCGTGATGGCGGGGCTGAACGGGAAGATCACCGACCTGTTTCTGCAGGGGCTGCGCCGCGCGCACGCGGGCGTCGCGCTCAAGGCGGTTCTCACGCCGACAAGCAGCGCATGGACACCCCGCGCGCTCTACGCCGAGCTGCAGCGCGAACACGAAGCGATGGCCGCGGGCAAGACCGCCCATCCGCAGAACTGAAAGAGGAGAAAAAAACGATGGCTAAAGAGTATTTCCGCACGCTGAGCGCAGTGTTTCCGATCATCCTGCGCCGCGAGGGCGGACGCACGCAGATTCTGCTGCACCTGCGGCAGAACACGGGTTATATGGACGGCTTCTGGGACGTTGCAGGCAGCGGACACGTCGACGGTGGGGAGACGGCGTCGCAGGCACTCTGCCGCGAGTGCTTCGAGGAGCTGGGCATCCGCGTCCGCCCGCAGGACACAGAGTTCGCGCGTCTGACCCACAGCGTCGACAGCGCCGACGAGACGGAGACGTACTATCACCTGTTCTTCTTCGTCCGCGCCTATGAGGGAACTCCGCGGATCATGGAGCCGGACAAGAGCGCCGCGCTCGAGTGGTTCGACCTCGACCGTCTCCCCGATGGCATGGTTCCCGCGCTGCGAAGCGACGTGGGAGAGCTGATGCGGGGCGTCGTGTATGGGGAGCGGATTGAGCCCCATTGCGAATTGAATCCAGCCGATGCCGTGCAGGAGGCGGCCGACGGCGACGTTCTCGCCGCGTCCGAAAAGCTCCTGCAGCGCAACGCGTATGTTTATGAGGAGTTGGCGAAATGAAGATTCTTAGTAAGCGGCAGATTCTCATGCTGCACGCGGCGCTCGCTGTGCGCGCCGGCAGTCTGGACGGTCTGCGGGACGAGGGCCTGCTGGATTCCGCGATTCACGCACCGATGCAGACCTTCGGCGGGCAGGAGCTGTATCCCTCGACTCTGGAAAAAGCGGCCCGTCTGGGCTATGGACTGATCCGCAACCATCCCTTTGCGGACGGAAACAAGCGCATCGGCACCCACGCCATGCTGGTGTTTCTGGCTATCAACGGCGTCGCGCTTTCCTATGAGGATGAGGAGCTGATCACGCTCATCCTCCGCACCGCCGCCGGCGATCTGGACGAACCCGGATTTCTCGCGTGGCTGAAAGCGCATGTGGAATAGTAAAACAGGAAGCCCCGCCATGCGGCGGGGCTTCCTGTTTTGTTTGATAAGGAGAGAGAAAATCACACAAGGAAATGGTTTCTTTGTATGCTGTTATGATACGATGGAAAAATGTCCGAATCATGAAAGGCAGATGAACTTTTTGTGAATCCCGCACCCCAAAATGTCTCACAGGTTCGCGGCGCCGCGGCGCCGCGAATAAAGTCCAATCATATTTCGCGGCGGCGTGTACGTCGCGAAATATTCCCTGCGCGGAGTGCAGTGTCGCAGACCCGCCTTTGGCGGGGCAAGGCGCGGAACGCAGCGAAACCCCTCCCAAATGGCTTTGCCATTTGGGAAGTAACAAAAAAAACCTTATGGCAGAGCCATAAGGTCTTTTTTTGTTAGCGTTTCTCTCCGCGGTCGAAGGCGACCACCACGCGGCGGTTCGGCTCCGTACCGATGGAGTAGGTCGTGACGCCGCTCATGTCCTGCAGGGCGGCGTGGATGACGTGGCGCTCATAGGCGTTCATGGGCTCGAGCGTCACGCTGCGGCGGTACTTGAGCACCTTGCCCGCGACCTTGCGGGCGAGATTCTCCAGGCTCTGCTCGCGCTTGGCGCGGTAGTTCTCCGCGTCGACATAGATGCGCACGCGCTTGTCGCGCCCGGCGTTGACGGCGTAGTTCGTCAGCTGCTGGATCGCGTCGAGCGTCTCGCCGCGGCGGCCGATGAACTGGCCGAGCTTCTCGCCGACGAGGACGGCCTTATAGCGGCCCTTCTCCGTCTCATAGACCTTGATGCGGGCATTGCTGTTCATGTGCTGCAGCAGACCCTCGAGGAAGGCGACGATGCGCTCGGCGTTCTCGTCGGTGCAGACTCCGTCCGCCTTGGGGGCGGGCTTCTGTGCGGCGGGCTCCGCCTTTTTCTCGGGCTTTTCCGTCTTTGCGGGCGCGGCGGCCTTGGGGGGCTGCTGCGGCCGGTCGGGCTTCTTTTCCGGCTTGGGCTCCGCCTTTTTCTCCGGGACGGAGGCCGCGGCCGGCTCGGGGTCCGCGTACGTCACGCGCACCTTCGCCGGGCTGCTGCCGATACCCAGAAAGCCGCTCTTCGCGCGCTCGAGAATCTCGACGGACACATCGTCGCGATCCTTCTGCAGCTGCTCGAGCGCCTTGCGGATGGCCTCTTCCTCAGTCTTGCCCGTTACGTCGATAAAACTCATAGACAAAACTCCTTAATTGTTGTAGTGATCTTCGCTGTAGGAACGGCCGCGGGCATAGGGCCGCGGCCCCACGCGCCCGTTCTCGTTCGTGCCGGCCTGCTTCTGACCGGACTTCTTTTTCTGGTTCTTCTGGCCGCCCTTGTTTTGGGGCTTCTTGCCGCCGGACATTTCGGCGCGCTGGCGGTCGTAGTTCTGCTGCGCGGCCTTCATCTTCTCATAGCGGCGCTCGCGCTTTTCGCGCTCCTTCTCCGTCTCCTCGCGGTCGAGGATCTTGTTGAAGTACTTGTTGAGCGTCAGCTCCTGAATCAGGGAGAAGCCGGAGTTGGCAATCCAGTACACGCCCAGAGCGGCGGGCAGGATATAGCCCATCCACAGCGTCATGAGCGGCATCATGAGCATCATGACCTTCGTCTGGCCGTTGGCGGCGTTGCCGCTGGAGTTCATGGTGACGAGCGTCATGAGCACCTGAATGCCGGCGGAGATGACCGGCAGGAGCAGGACGCCCCACATCGGCCAGCCGCCGTGGGGGAAGCTGCTCAGCAGGCTCGAAGGCGTGCTCGCGAGGTCAAGACCGAGGAAGCTGTAGTCCAGGTCGATCAGGTGGTCGAACTTGCCGGCGAAGTCGGCCCAGTGCTCGTGGACAAACTTGGCCAGATAGATCTGCTCATAGGCGGACGCCTGCCCGCTGGTCGCGGCCTCGTAGCCAAGGCTCGTGGCAAGGTCGGAGATCTGGCCGATGACATCCGTGGGGATGTTCATCAGAAAGCGCAGCGGCGTGCGGATGATGTAGTACAGGGCGATGAGGATGGGGAAGGGGATGAACGACCACAGGCAGCCGGACATCGGGTTCACACCCTCGCGCGCGTAGAGCTCTGCCATCTCCTGCTGCTGGCGCTCGCGGTTGTTGGCGAAGCGGGTCTGGATATCCTTTACCTTGCCCTGCATCCGGTTCATGCGGAGCATGCTCTTCTTGCTCTTGAGCTGGAAGGGCAGCAGCACGAGCTTCACCACGAGGGTAAAGAGGATCAGCGCAACGCCGTAGGAGCCCGTCCAGCTGTAGAACAGGCGGGTCAGCCACGCGAACGGCACACAGATATAATATCCGAGTTGTGCAAACATGGGGTTATTTACCTCCGTTATCTTTCTTTGGGAAAAACGAGGTGTTTTTTCAGGGGACGGGGTCGTACCCGCCCTTGTGGAAGGGATGGCACCGCAAAAAGCGCTTCAGCGCCAGAAAGCCGCCCTTGGCCGCGCCATATTTCTCGACCGCCTCGAGAGCGTACTCCGAGCAGGTGGGGATATAGCGGCAGCGGGGGGGAAAGAGGGGCGAAACGGCCCGCTGATAAAAGCGGATCACGCGCAGAAGGATCTGCTTCATGCGTCCGTCAACAGTCCGAGCTCGCCGAGACAGCGCAGATAATGCCGCTCGAGCTTGCGGTACGGCGCCTCGGCGGCGCGCACGCGCGCGACGATAATGATGTCGTACCCCGCGGGCATCTTTTCGCGGTTCAGGCGATAAATCTCCCGCAGGCGGCGGCGTACGCGGTTGCGCACGACGGCATGGCCGAGCTTGGTGCTGACCGTCACGCCGAGACGCGACTGGCCGCGCCGGTTTTTCTGACAGTACACCACCAGACATGGACTGACCGCCGATCTGCCCTTGCGGTAGATGCGGCGGAACTCGTAGTTTTCCTTTACTGTGACAGCCGGATTCATCTTCAGCAGCTTCCTCCCCGTGTGCTTTTGCATAGGCCAAAAGGGACGGCAGTTTTCCCTTCCACCGTCCCTGTTCGCTATGTTCTATGCGCGATGCACCTTCCGTGACCTCAGTGGGTCAGGCGAGCGCGGCCCTTGGCACGACGGCGGGCGAGCACCTTGCGGCCATTCTTCGTGGCCATTCTCTTGCGGAAGCCGTGCTCCTTGGAGCGCTGACGCTTCTTGGGCTGATAGGTACGGAACATTGCATGACACCTCCATTACATAGAAATCCGGCGACCGCTCCGCGTGGGAGCTGCCGCGCTTACTCGACGGCGGGCGGAAAAGCGAACTCTCCCGCCCCGCAGTTGACGTTTTTCGGCCCTGATCTGAAAAAAATCCGGGGCAGAGCAACAATAATTATACAGAGTTGCACGTTGGATGTCAACAAAAATGTCCGCTTTGTTCGGTTTTTTCTGTATAGTTGACGGTCTGTTTCCCGAAAACGGGCCGCGGCGCTTCTTCGGGCGGGGCGGCCCGTCCCCGATTTCTGGCAGAAACTGGCATGAAAAATTGTGACATCTTTCAAACTTAATAATTAGATATAGTATAGACATTTTTTCGGGTTTTTGTTATAATGGTTCGGGATATTTTTTGCTCCTTCCCGAAGAAGCGCGCAATATAAAATCTGAGAGAGGAAAGGGGACATGCAGGGTGAATTCACTGTCTGACGTCTGGCAGAATGTGCTCGACCACATGGCAGAGCAGCTGTCGGAGACGACCATCCGCACCTGGTTCGACGAGGTCAGCGTGGTGACGATGGAGGACTCCGCCTTTGTTCTGCACTGCAGCAACGGCTTCAAGAAAAATACGATCGAGGCCCGCTTCATGCGCTATATCAAAGACGCGCTGCGGGACATTTTTTCGGCGGATTTTGAGATCAAGCTCCTTGACGACGAGCAGCTCGCCGCCTACCACCGCGTGACGCCCGACCATCCGGGCGACCTCGCAAACTCCGACGGCTTCACGTTTGAAACCTACGTCGTCGGCCCGCAGAACAAGCTCGCCTATGCCGCGGCGCGCGCCGTGGCCGAGCGCCCGGCCGAGAACTACAACCCGCTGTTTATCTACGGCGACTCCGGCCTCGGCAAGACGCACCTGCTCTACGCCATCGCGCACCTGCTGAAAAAGCGGCAGCCCGAGGCGCGCATCGTCTACATCAAGGGCGACGACTTCACAAACGAGCTGATCGCCTCCATCCGCGAGGGACAGAACCGGGAGTTCCGCGAGAAATACCGGCAGGCGACGCTGCTGCTGGTGGACGATATACAGTTCATCGCCGGCAAGCAGCAGACGCAGGAGGAGTTCTTCCATACGTTCAACACGCTCTATGAGAGCGGCAAGCAGATCGTCCTCACGTCCGACCGCCCTCCGCAGGAGATGATGCAGCTCGAGGACCGTCTGCGCACGCGGTTCGAGTGGGGCCTGATGGTCGACGTCGCGCCGCCCGACTTCGAGACGCGTCTGGCCATCATCAAGAACAAGGCCGCCATGCTCGGCGTGACGCTGCCGGACGAGGTGTCGGACTACATCGCGGAGAACGTCACCGCGAACGTCCGCCAGATCGAGGGGACACTCAACAAGATCCTCGCCTACCGCGACCTGCTCGGTGACACCGTCGATGAACAGGCCGTCGGGCGCGCGGTGAAGGACATGCTCAAAAAGAGCAACGAGTACATCCCCTCGCCGCAGGTCATCATCACCTACATCTGCAAGTACTACAACCTCGACGAGGACGTGCTGCGCGGGCAGAACCGCGGGCGCGACGTCGTCAACGGCCGCCAGATCGCCATGTATCTCATCCGCCGCATGACGAACCTCTCGCTCAGCGACATCGGCAAGGAGTTCGGCGGGCGCGACCACACGACCGTGCTCCACTCGCTCGACAAGGTCGAAAAGCAGATGCGCTCCGACCCGGCGTTTGCCGAGGTGGTCAAGGAGATCACGACGAACATCAACGCCAAGCGCTGAAACTTCCGTGGATTTATTTTTTTACTCCTCTTTTCCACATTTCCCGTGAAATCCACGTGGACAGAATGTGGAAAAGAGGGGCATCCATGCTTCCTGTGGATAATCCACGAAAAAGAGAGGGAAGGCGCGTGGATAAAAAAGCCAGTGCTTCCAGTCGTTTCCGCCTGTTTTCCACAATAGTTTTCCCTACGACTTCTGTTACTAAAAAATAGTTAGTTTATGTTATGTGAGAGCGGAGTATTCCTCTCCGCTTTTAAAAGAAAGGAACGTGATGCACATGCTGCAATTTTCGTGCGAAAAGACGCTGCTGCAGAGCGCCGTCAACACGGCGTCGCGGACGGTGGCCGCGAAGAGCTCCATTCCGGCGCTCGAAGGCCTGCTGCTCGAGGGCGATGAGCAGCTGACCGTCTCCGGCTACAACATGCAGACCGGTATCCGCACCAGCTTCGACGCCGACATCCGCGAGGGCGGGCGCATTGTCCTCAACGCGCGTCTGTTCGGCGAGATCATCCGCAAGATGCCGGACGACGTGATCGTTTTCTCCGCGGACGACAAGCTCCTCGTCCGCCTGAGCTGCGGCGACGCGAGCTTTGAGATCCCCGGCCTTTCCGCCGAGGACTATCCCGACCTGCCGGAGGTCGACGACGAGTATTCCGTCGCCATCCAGCAACGGACGCTCAAGGCCATGATCAACCAGACGAGCTTCGCCGTCTCCACGAACGAGAGCCGCCCGGTCCACACCGGCTCGCTCTTCGAGATCAGCGCGGAGGGACTGACGGTCGTGTCCGTCGATGGGTTCCGTCTCGCCCTGCGGCGCGAGCCGCTCGAGCGCATCGACGGCGGCGCGTTCCGCTTCGTCGCGCCCGGCTCGGCGCTCAACGAGGTCGAGAAGATCTGTGAGGACAGCGACAGTCTCATCTCCATCATTCAGGGCAAGCGTCACCTGCTCTTTGAGACCGGCTCGACGCAGCTGATCTGCCGCCGTCTCGAGGGGGAATTCCTCGATTACCGCAACGCCATCCCGCGCAGCAACCCCATCTGCGTGCAGGTGGAGACGAAGGCGATGATGAACAGCCTTGACCGCGTGTCCGTCGTCATCAGCGAGAAGCTCAAGAGCCCCGTGCGGTGCCTGTTCGACGTGGGACGCGTGTTCCTCTCGGCCAAGACCGGCGCGGGCGAGGCGAAGGACATCTGCCCCATCGACGGCGACGGGACGGGGCTGGAGATCGGCTTTAACAACCGCTATCTCATGGACGCGCTGCGCTATGCCCCGGCCGAGCGGGTGAAGATGGAGCTCAACACCGGCATCTCCCCCTGCATCATCACGCCCGTCGAGGGGGAGGAGAACTTCCTCTATATGGTGCTGCCGGTGCGGCTGAAGGCGCAGTGAGAAGGAAGGGGAGCCTATGAAGGTCATACACATTGAAACAGAATATATCAAGCTGCAGGATCTGCTGAAGTTCGCCGCCGCCGTCTCGACGGGGGGCGAGGCGAAGATCCTCATTCAGGAGGGCGATGTCACCGTGAACGGCGAGGTCTGCACCATGCGCGGCAAGAAAATCCGCCCCGGCGACGACATCGCGCTGCGTGACGAGCACTATACCGTCACCTATGCGGATTGACGCGCTGACGCTCGAGGGCTTCCGCAACTACCGCCGCGCGGCGCTGGACTTTGATCCGAGCTGCAACGTCATTTACGGCGAGAACGCGCAGGGAAAGACGAACCTGTTGGAGGCGATCGTCTACCTCTCCTGCGGCAAGAGCCCCCGCGCGCGCACCGACCGGGAGCTGCTCGGCTTCGAGAGTGAGCGGGCGCAGCTCGTGGGGCACATCTTCTCGCGCGAGCGCGCGTTCGAGACGGAGATCACCCTCGCGCGCGGCCGGCGGCGGAAGATGACGGTCAACGGCGTCCCCGCGAAAAACGGCGCGGCGCTCTCGGATGTGCTGCACACGGTGTTTTTCTCGCCCGAAGACCTCTTTCTCATCCGCGACGGCGCGGCGGCGCGGCGGCGGTTCATGGACCTCTCGCTCTGCCAGCTGCGGCCGCGGTACGCGGAGGCGCTCGCGGAGTACACCCGCCTGCACGAGCACAAGACGCGGATCCTGCGCGACAGCGAGGAGTATCCGCAGCTGCTCGCGACGCTGCCGGACTTCAACGCGCGGCTCTGCCAGGTAGGCGCGGTGCTGATCCACTACCGGGCGCGGTACTGCCGCGCGCTCGAGCAGTACGCCGCGCAGGCGCACAGCGAGTGCTCCGGCGGGCGGGAGGAGCTGACGCTCCACTACGAGACGGTAAAGACCGTCACGGATCCGTTTGCGCCCCACGCGGAGCTTGTTTCGGCGCTTGAGGAGCACCAGCGTGGCCACCATCAGGCGGAGCTTGCGAGCAGGCTATGCCTGTCGGGGCCGCACAAGGACGACATCGCCGTCTCGGTCAACGGGCGCAGCGCGCGCCAGTTCTGCTCACAGGGACAGGTGCGCACGGCGGCGCTGGCGATGAAGCTGGCCGACCGGGAGATCCATAAAAACGCCATCGGGGAGTATCCGGTGATGCTGCTCGACGACGTGCTCAGCGAGTTGGATCCGAAGCGGCAGGAATATGTGCTCAACCGCATCACGGGCGGGCAGGTGTTCATCACCTGCTGTGAAAACGACCGGCTCGACCGGCTCGTGGGCGGCCGGGTATTTCATATCCGGAATGGGGAGGTGCTCTGATGGGCTATCTGCATATCGGTCAGAACGTCATGGTGCCGGAAAAGCAGATCATCGGGATTTTCGATCTCGACAACACCTCCCAGTCCAAATGGACGCGCAAATTTCTGGCGGACGCCGAGCAGGAGGGGGTCGTCCTCTCCGTGACGGAGGATGTGCCGAAGTCGTTTCTCGTCTGCGACCATCCGTACCACCGCCAGATTGTATATATCTCTCAGCTGAATCCGCAGACGCTGCAAAAGCGCAGCGCCGGGGAGCAGGCGTGAGAGCGGCGGCATGCGCCGCCGGCAAATTCGTTTGAAAGGAATGTTCCTATGTCTGAACTGGAAAAAGTCACCGCGGTCGACACGACCTACGACGCCTCGGAGATTCAGGTGCTCGAGGGGCTGGAGGCCGTGCGCAAGCGGCCCGGCATGTATATCGGCTCGACGTCGTCGTCGGGTCTGCACCACCTCGTCTATGAGATCGTCGACAACGCCATCGATGAGGCGCTCGCGGGGTACTGCACGGACATCACCGTCACCATCAACGACGGCGATACCATCACCGTCACCGATAACGGCCGCGGCATCCCCGTCGACATTCAGCCCCAGACGGGGCGCCCGGCGCTGGAGGTCGTGTATACCGTGCTGCACGCGGGCGGCAAGTTCGGCGGCGGCGGGTACAAGGTCTCCGGCGGCCTGCACGGTGTGGGCGCCTCGGTCGTCAACGCCCTGAGCGAGTGGCTCGTGGTGCAGGTGCACAAGAACGGGCAGATCTATGAGATGCGCTTCTCCCGCGGCCATATCACGCAGGAGATGAGGGTCATCGGCACGACCGACCACACCGGCACGACCGTCACCTTCAAGCCCGACCCCGAGATGTTCGACACGCTTGTCTATGACTATGAGGTGCTGCACACGCGCATGCGCGAGCAGGCCTTCCTGAACGCGGGTCTGCGCATCACGATCGCAGACAAGCGCCCCGGGCAGGAGCAGGGCGAGGCGATGTGCTATGAGGGCGGCATCCGCGAGTTCGTCACCTATATCAACCGCAACAAGACGCCCCTGCACGAGGACGTGATCTATCTGGCCGGGACGAAGGGAGACAGCACCGCCGAGGTCGCCATCCAGTATAACGACAGCTACAACGAGACGCTCGTCTCCTTCGCCAACGACATCCACACACCCGAGGGCGGCATGCACGAGACGGGCTTCAAGGCCGCGCTCACGCGCGTACTGAACGCCTACGGCATCAAGTACGGCATGATTAAGGAGGGCGACAAGATCTCCGGCGAGGACGCGCGAGAGGGCATCACCGCGGTCATCTCCGTCAAGCTGACGGAGGCGCAGTTCGAGGGCCAGACGAAGGCCAAGCTCGGCAACGCCTATATCCGCACGCTTGTCGACGGGATTGTCTCCGACCAGCTGGCCGTCTATCTCGAGGAGCACCCGGTCGTCGCGCGGAGCATCCTCGATAAGGCGCTCACCGCCAACCGCGCACGCGAGGCCGCGCGCAAGGCGCGCGAGTCCATCCGCCGCAAGACGGCGCTCGGCGGCGCGGCCATGCCCGATAAGCTGCGCGACTGCAACGAAAATAACCCTGAGCTGACCGAGATCTATATCGTCGAGGGCGATTCGGCAGGCGGCTCGGCCACGCAGGGGCGCGACTCACGCTTTCAGGCGATCCTCCCCCTGTGGGGCAAGATGCTGAATGTCGAGAAGGCGCGCGCCGACAAGGTCTACGGCAACGACAAGCTCCAGCCCGTCATCACGGCGCTCGGCGCGGGCATCGGCGAGGACTTCGACCCGCTGAAGCTCCGCTATCACAAGGTCATCATCATGGCCGATGCCGATGTCGACGGCGCGCACATCCGCACGCTCCTGCTGACGTTCTTCTTCCGCTTCATGCGTCCGCTGATCGAGGAGGGGTATGTCTACTCCGCCGTCCCGCCGCTGTATAAGCTCAGCCGCGGCAAGCAGCAGCGCGTGGCCTACTCCGACGAGGAGCGCGACGCCATCTCCACCGAGATGCGCGGCGGCAACCCGAACGTGAAGATCGACATCAGCCGCTATAAGGGCCTCGGCGAGATGAACCCGCACGAGCTGTGGGAGACGACGATGGACCCAGAGAAGCGCACGCTGCGGCGCATCACGCTCGACGACGCGGTACACGCCGACGCGACGTTCACCATGCTCATGGGCGAAAAGGTGGAGCCGCGCAAGGAATTCATCGAGCGCAAGGCGAAGTACGCCGTCAACCTGGACTATTAAGCTGTCCGGACGGCGTTTTCCGCGGCATACGCGCTGCGAAAAACGATTGGAATTTTTCGCGCCTGCGGGTGCGAACTCTGTGAGACATGAAATGCTTCCGTTCAAGGAGGAGACTATATGAGTAAGAAACCCCAGTATGATCCCGAGGAGATCCGTTATCCGGACCAGCATATTGTCGAGTCCCCGCTGGTGCCGGAGATGGAGAAATCCTATATTGAATACGCCATGTCCGTCATCGTCGGGCGCGCGCTGCCCGACGTGCGCGACGGTCTCAAGCCCGTCCACCGCCGCATTCTCTACGCGATGTATGAGGACAACCTGACGAGCGACCGCCCGTTCAAGAAGTCCGCCACCTGCGTGGGCGACGTGCTCGGCCGCTACCATCCGCACGGCGACGCATCGGTCTATGACGCGCTCGTGCGTCTGGCGCAGGACTTCTCCATGCGCTATATGCTCGTCGACGGCCACGGCAACTTCGGCTCCGTCGATGGCGACCCGCCCGCGGCCTACCGTTACACGGAGGCGCGCCTGTCGAAGATCTCCGACGAGATGCTCCGCGACCTCGAGAAGGACACCGTCGATTGGGACCCGAACTTCGACGAGAGCCGCAAGGAGCCGCGCGTCCTGCCGAGCCGCTTCCCGAACCTGCTGGTCAACGGCTCCTCCGGCATCGCCGTCGGCATGGCGACGAACATCCCGCCGCACAACCTGCGCGAGGTGATCGGCGCGTGCATCTGCGTGCTCGACAACCCCGACGCGACACTCACCGACCTCATGGCCCACATCAAGGGCCCGGACTTCCCGACGCGCGGCATCATCATGGGGCGCAGCGGCATCCGCGCGGCCTATGCCACCGGCCGCGGCCGGCTCGTCGTGCGCGCGCGGCATGAGTTCGAGGAGTTCGGCAACGGCCGCACCCGTATCGTCATCACGGAGCTGCCGTATCAGGTCAACAAGCGCATGCTCATCAAGAGCATGGCCGATCAGGTCGAGGACAAGCGGCTCGAGGGCATCTCCGACATCCGCGACGAGTCCGACCGCAACGGTATGCGCGTGGTGATTGAGCTCAAGCGCGACGCGAACGCGCAGGTCGTGCTCAACCGCCTGTTCGCGCAGACACAGCTGCAGACGACGTTCGCGATCAACATGCTCGCCCTTGTCCAGAACCAGCGCCAGCCGAAGATCCTCTCCCTGCGCCACATCATCGACGAATACCTCGCCTTCCAGGAGGAGATCATCGTCCGGCGCACGAAATATGACCTCAAGAAGGCGCAGGAGCGCGCCCACCTGCTCGAGGGTCTGCTTATCGCGCAGGACAACATCGACGAGGTCATCCATATCATCCGCACGAGCTATGACAATGCCAAGGAAAACCTGATGACCCGCTTCTCACTCGACGACGTGCAGGCGCAGGCCATCCTCGACATGCAGCTCAAGCGCCTGCAGGGGCTCGACCGCGAGAAGCTGCAGAATGAGTATAAGGAGCTCGAGGAGAAGATCGCCTACTTCCTCAAGGTGCTCTCCGACGACGCGCTCGTGCGCCAGATCCTCAAGGAGGAGCTGACCGCCATCGCCGACAAGTTCGGCGACGAGCGCCGCACCGAGATTCAGGACGTCGAGGATGAGATCGACATCGAGGATCTGATCGAGGAGGAGCAGTGCGTCTTTACGCTCACGGCCAACGGCTACATCAAGCGTACCCCCGCGAGCGAGTATACCGCCCAGAGTAAGGGTGGCATGGGCAAAAAGGGCATCACCACCCGCGAGGAGGACACGGTGGTCGACGTGTTCACCGCCTCGACGCACGACTATATCCTCTTCTTCACCGACACGGGCAAGGTCTACCGCAAGAAGGGCTATCAGATCCCCGAGAGCGGCAAGACGGCCAAGGGCGTGAACATCGTGAACATCATTCAGGTCGAGACGGGCGAGCGCGTGCAGGCGATGCTGCACTTCCGCGAGCAGACGGAGGAGGAGAAGTACCTCTTCATGACCACGCGCGACGGCACGGTCAAGCGTCTGGAGGTCTCGGCGCTCCGCAATCTCCGCAACAACGGCATCCGCGCGCTCACGCTCGACGAGGGCGACGAGCTCATCTCCGTCGTCGAGACGAACGGGCATGACCGCGTGCTCCTTGCGACGCACGACGGACAGGCCGTGTGCTTCGACGAGACGGACGTGCGCGCCATGGGCCGCACCGCCGTCGGCGTGCGCGGCATCCGCCTGCGCGAGGGCGACTATGTCGTCGGCGCGGCGCGCGTGGAGGAGGGCAGAACCGTCCTCTCCATCACGGAGCGCGGCTTCGGCAAGCGTACGCCCGTGGAGGAATACCGCATCACGAACCGCGGAGGTCTCGGCATCCGCAACTATATGGTTACGGAGAAGACCGGCCCGGTCGTCGGCATGAAGATCGTCGGCGGGGAGGAGGATCTGCTCCTCGTGACCGAGTGCGGCATCCTGCTGCGCACGCCCGTGGAGAATATCCGCGTCGCCGGCCGCGCCACGCAGGGCGTCATCGTGATGCGCTTCAAGGAGGAGGGCGACCGCGTGATCTCCATGGCCCTCGCCGAGCGCGAGGAGGAGACGCCCGCCCCCGCGGAGGAATAACGCCGTGGCGGAGAGCAGCGCGGTGATGCACGTCATCGCCCGGATTCACACGGATTTCCCGGAAAAATTCGGCGTCCCGCGCCAGAGCGGGCTCGTGGACGAGCTGCGCGCGCAGATCGTCTTCGAGCCGCCTTATAGAAATCCAGACGCCGTGCGCGGGCTGGAGGGGTTCTCCCACATCTGGCTCATCTGGCAGTTTGACCGCGCGCTGCGGGATACCTGGTCGCCGACGGTGCGGCCGCCGCGGCTCGGCGGCAACCGCCGCATGGGGGTGTTTGCGACGCGCTCGCCGTTTAGGCCGAACGCGATCGGGCTGTCCTCCGTGCGGCTCGAGCGCGTCGAGGCGGAGACGCCGCGCGGCCCGGTGCTCCATGTGCGGGGTGCGGATCTCGTCGACGGGACGCCGATCTTCGATATCAAGCCGTATCTCCCCTATGCCGACAGCCACCCGGATGCACGCGGCGGCTTCACCGATCCGATCGCGCGGAAGCTTCTGCGGGTGAGTGCGCCGGAGGAGCTGCGCGAAAAGTTCCCCGCGGGGCTGCTCGGCGTGCTCGAAAATGACCCGCGCCCGCGCTATCAAGACGATCCGGAGCGCGTCTACGGGCTGAGCTTCGGCGGCTGGAATGTGCGCTTCCGCGTGGTGGGGGAGGAGCTGACTGTCCTCGCCATGGAGCGGGCGGACGGCGGAAAGGAACAGCGATGAAAACAGTCACGATCTATACCGACGGGGCCTGCAGCGGCAATCCCGGCCCGGGCGGCTGGGGCGCGATTCTCGAGTGGAACGGCGTGGAGAAGGAGATCTCCGGCGGCGAGGCGAGCACGACGAACAACCGCATGGAGATCACCGCCGTGCTCCGCGCGCTGGCGCTTTTGAAGGAGCCGTGCGTCGTCGAGCTGTATTCCGACAGCAAGTACGTCATCGACGCGCTCGAAAAGGGCTGGGTCTACGGCTGGAAGAAGCGCGGCTGGGTCAAGTCCGACAAGAAGCCAGCCCTGAACGCCGACCTCTGGGAGCAGATGCTCGCGCAGGTCGCCCGCCACGACGTGCGCTATCACTGGGTGAAGGGGCACGCGTCGAACGAAAAGAACAACCGCTGCGACGAGCTGGCGGTGATGGAGAGCCGGAAATTCAAAAAATAGACCTTGTTCACAAAAAGTTCATCCGATTTTCATGATTCGGACATCTTTACAGGGTAATATACAAGCATACAAAGAAACATTCCTTATCCTTTATGTGATTTTCTCTCTCTCCTAATCAAACACAAGAAAACGCCCGCCGATCCCCTCGGCGGGCGCTTTCTTGCTGTGCAAAGCTCTGAATTTGCTTATTTATAGAAGTCCGTCTCGTCTTCCAGCACCATCGTCAGCCCGTTGTGGTAGACGGGGAGTGTCTCGAACTTGAAGCGGCTGGCCTTGTGCTTGGCGTCGATCTGCTTTTTGATCTCCGGGTCGCAGACGCCCTTGCGGATATATTCGTTCACGGCGTGGTAGGTGAAGCCGAGGTTATCCTCGTCGGTCAGGCCGGTCAGGCCGTCGGACGGGGCCTTGACGAGAAACTTCTCCGGCAGGCCCAGCGCGCGGCCGAGGGCGATGACCTCCTCGGTCGTGTACATGCCGAGCGGAGAAAACGCACCCGCACTGTCGCCGTAGAGCGTGCAGTAGCCGACCCAGTCCTCCGAGAGGTTGGAGGTGTTGATGACGATGCCGCCGGGGAGCGTCTGCGCCACGGCATAGAGCGTCGCCATGCGGATGCGGCTGGGCAGGTTCACTGTCGTCTGGCGGCTGGGGGTCAGCCCCACGCGCTCCATCTCGCGCAGCACGCCCTGCACGGCGTCGTGGATGTTGATGGTCGTGTGCGGGATGTTCAGCACCTCGACCAGACCGTTCGAATAGTCGATATCGGGCTGGACGCCGTCGGGCATCAGCACGCCGTAGACATTCTCGCGCCCATAGGCGGCCACGGCCAGCGCCGCGACGGTGGAGCTGTCCTTGCCGCCGGAGATGCCGATGACGGCGGTTTTGCCGCCGCAGTTTTTCATCTGCTGGTCCATCCACTCGAGCAGCCCGGCCAGCTGCAGGTTTACATTGAATTCCATACGATCGCCTCCTGCTGAAATATTGGGGATATTGTACCGCAGCTTGCATGAGATTGCAAGCTGAGCGGTTGCCGAATATTGGAAAAAATGAGTCCAACCCCAGAGGGCGCCGCCCCCTGAGGTTGGAGAAAAATCAATTGTTGCTGCCGCCCGTGGTGCGCAGGGAGACGTCGTGATAGCCGCCCTCGACGATGCTCGTCGCGGAGACGAGCGTCAATCGCGCGTCGCGCTGCAGATCGGGGATCGTCAGCACGCCGCAGTTGCACATGGTGGACTTGACCTTGTACAGGCTCTTGGCGACGTTGTCCTGCAGGGAACCGGCGTAGGTGACATAGGAGTCGACGCCCTCCTCGAAGGCGAGGCTGCTCTTGCCGCCGAGGTCATAGCGCTGCCAGTTGCGGGCGCGGTTCGAGCCCTCGCCCCAGTATTCCTTGACGTAAGCGCCGTTGACGAGGAGTTTGTTCGTGGGGCTTTCGTCGAAACGGGCGAAATAGCGTCCCAGCATTACGAAGTCCGCGCCCATGGCCAGCGCGAGCGTGATGTGATAGTCGTGGACGATGCCGCCGTCGGAGCAGATGGGGACATAGACGCCCGTTTCGCGGAAGTATTCGTCGCGCGCGGCGGCCACCTCGATGAGCGCCGTCGCCTGCCCGCGGCCGATGCCCTTGGTCTCGCGGGTGATGCAGATGGAGCCGCCGCCGATGCCGACCTTCACGAAGTCGGCGCCGCACTCGGCGAGGAAGCGGAAGCCGTCGCGGTCGACGACGTTGCCCGCGCCGACGCGGACGGAGTGGCCGTACCTCTCGCGGATCCAGTCGATGGTGTTCTTCTGCCAGAAGGAGTAGCCCTCGGAGGAGTCAATGCACAGCACGTCCGCGCCGGCCTCCACGAGCGCGGGGACGCGCTCGGCATAGTCGCGGGAGTTGATGCCCGCGCCGACGCAGTAGCGCTTGTCGGCGTCCTGCAGGGCGAGGGGGTGCTCCTTGTGCTCGGCGTAGTCCTTGCGGAAGACGAAGTAGAGCAGGTGATCCTCCTCGTCGACGATGGGCAGGGAGTTGAGCTTGTGATCCCAGATGATGTTGTTGGCCTCCTTCAGGCTCGTCGCGGCGGGGGCGGTGATGAGCTTTTCGCGCGGGGTCATGAACTCGCGCACCGGCAGGTCGGGGCTCATGCGCGTGACGCGGTAGTCACGGCTCGTCACGATGCCGAGGAGCTTGCCGTTCGGGGTGGCGTCCTCGGTGATGGCGACGGTGGAGAAGCCGTTTTTCTCCTTCAGGGCGAGCACATCTGCGAGCGTGTGGTCGGGCGTGAGGTTCGAGGCGCTCACGACGAAGCCGGCCTTGTTCGTCTTGACGCGGCGCACCATCGCGGCCTCGCTCTCGATGGACTGGGAGCCATAGATGAAGGACAGGCCGCCCTCCTTGGCCAGGGCGATGGCGAGCGTGTCGTTCGAGACGGACTGCATGATGGCCGAGACCATGGGGATGTTCAGGCTCAGCGGGCACTCCTCCTGCCCGCGGCGGTAGCGCACGAGCGGCGTTTTGAGCGACACGCGGTCGGGGACGCACTCGGCAGAGGTGTAGCCGGGGACGAGAAGATACTCGCTGAAGGTATGGGACGGCTCAGAATAGTAAAAGGCCATAGATGGGGCTCCTCCTTGCAATATTTTTGAGCGGGGGCATCGTTCGGTTCCGCTCGATTTTTTAAGCCATATTATAGCCCCGTGCGGCGCTTTTGTCCAGTGCCTGTCCCTACAAAAAGCGCGGGTAATTGCGGCGAATTTCCGGTCATTGCGTGCTGATCCGGCACTTCACAGGCAAAATGGGCGCGGCGGAAAAGTTTTTCTTGACGCGGCGGGGGAAAGGTGATATCCTCATCATTGTTACAGGCGATGAAGGGTGCGGCAGCCCGGAGCCGCGGGAGGAAATGCCCGCCGGACGCCCCGTTACAGGCGCAAGAGTGTGGAGCAATCCGAATTCAGGTGGAACCACGGACGAGTATCGTTCGCCCTGATGTCAGTTTTCTGGCATCGGGGCGTTTTTTTTTATTGCTGTTAAAACATTATGATAGAAGGAGACAGAACCATGAACAACACCGAAAAGACCATGGACAAAATCGTTGCCCTGTGTAAAAACCGCGGCTTTATCTTCGCCGGGTCGGAGATCTACGGCGGCCTCGCCAACACGTGGGACTACGGCCCCCTCGGCGTCGAGCTGAAGAACAACATCAAGAAGGCCTGGTGGAAGAAGTTCGTGCAGGAGAACCCCTACAACGTCGGCCAGGACGCCGCCATCCTCATGAACCCGCAGACGTGGGTCGCCAGCGGCCACCTCGCGGGCTTCTCCGATCCGCTGATGGACTGCCGCGAGTGTAAGGAGCGCTTCCGCGCCGACAAGCTGATCGAGGAGTTCTGCCATGAGCAGTCGATCGAGCTGCCCAAGCCCATCGACGCGTTCTCCCAGCAGGAGATGAAGGACTTCATCGAGGAGCACAATATCCCCTGCCCCTCCTGCGGCAAGCACAACTTCACCGACATCCGCCAGTTTAACCTGATGTTCAAGACGTTCCAGGGCGTGACCGAGGACGCGAAGAACACCGTGTACCTCCGTCCCGAGACGGCGCAGGGTATCTTCACCAACTTCGTCAACACCCAGCGCACCACCCGCCGTAAGCTGCCCTTCGGCGTGTGCCAGATCGGTAAGTCCTTCCGCAACGAGATCACCCCCGGCAACTTCATCTTCCGCGTGCGCGAGTTTGAGCAGATGGAGTTGGAGTTCTTCTGCAAGCCCGGCACCGACCTCGAGTGGTTCAACTACTGGCGCACGTTCTGCCATAACTGGCTGCTCGGTATCGGCCTGAAGGACGAAAACCTCCGCCTGCGCGACCACGACCCCGAGGAGCTGTGCTTCTACTCCAAGGCCACGACGGACTTCGAGTTCCTGTTCCCCTTCGGCTGGGGCGAGCTGTGGGGCGTCGCCGACCGCACGGATTACGACCTGACCCAGCACCAGAAGACCTCCGGCAAGGATCTGACCTACTTCGACCCCGAGACGAACGAGCGCTACATCCCCTATGTCGTCGAGCCGTCCCTCGGCGTGGAGCGCAGCGTGCTGGCCGTGCTGTGCGACGCGTATGACGAGGAGGTCGTGGACGAGGCGAAGAACGACGTGCGCGTGGTGATGCACCTGCACCCGACGCTGGCGCCCTATAAGGCGGCGATCCTGCCCCTGTCGAAGAAGCTGAGCGACAAGGCGCGCGAGATCTACGCGGAGCTGAGTAAGGACTGGATGATCGACTTCGACGAGACGGGCTCCATCGGCAAGCGCTATCGCCGCGAGGACGAGATCGGCACGCCCTTCTGCATCACCGTCGACTTCGACACCGTGGGCGATGCGGAAAAGGCCGGCGACAACTGCGTCACCATCCGCGAGCGCGACAGCATGGAGCAGGTGCGCGTGCCTATCTCCGAGCTGAAGAGCTATCTGGCAGAGAAGCTGGCGTACTAATCACCACTTAAATATTGTAAAAGAATGGCAATCCGATGGATTGTCATTCTTTTTTACTTGCTATTGTTCCTGTTTTCAGATATGATGAGAAAAAAGGAGTGGATTCCGATGGCTTTGCTTTGAAAAGTGACGCAGCTGCCCCCGACGGAAAAAGGAGGTTCTATGAAGAAATTAGCTTGTGTTCTTTTGCTGCTGGTGCTGGGCGTCTCCACAATCGGCGCGGCGTCCGCGGCGAATCCGATGCAGGTGCCCTACAGCGTCCCGGACGAGCAGGTCACCGGGCAGATGCGCACCGAGCGGCTGGCGATGCTGGAGAAATATCCGGGACTGACGATCGTCGACCCCGCGGCGATTGACCCCGGCGATGAGATCATCTATGTGGACGGTCTGGAGGGGCTGGATGCGCTGATGTCCGGCATCAGCGCCATTCACCTCTATACCGGCAGATAGGGGAGAGAGGTACGGATGAAAAAGATAGCGCGGCTGCTGGCGATGGGAATCTGTGTTCTGCTTGTGACGCTCCTGCTGCGGGGGTATACCGCGGCCTTCACCGCGGCCCATTTTCCCGACACGCAGCCGGGAACATACTGGACGGACGAGGACGGCATCCTCACCGTGCGGGTTTCAGACGAGCCGGTGCAGAGCAGCCGGGCCGTGAAGCGCTATGCCTGTCAGGTGTCTGTCTGCTGGAATGGGGAGCGGTATGCTGCGTCGTTCGGCCAAAATCCGCGCGCGCCGCTCGCCCTCACGCTGGAGGACGGGAGCGGAACGGCCGTGCGGGACTTCGAGTGGAACGCCTACATGCCGAACTGCCATACGCTCCGGCTTGAGCCCGCCGACGGCTGGCAGGAGGATGCCGCGCGGCTCCTCTCCGGAAAGACAGAACTCACCCTGCACCGTATAGAAGAATGAATAGAGTGACAAAGCACAATCACCCCGGCCAATATAGCAGGGGTGATTGTGCTTTGTCAGGAGAGAAAAATCACACAAGAAAATGGAGTTTGCTTCCTTTCTATGCTGTTATCTTACCCCGCAAACATGTCGGATTCATGAAAACGGGATGAACTTTTTGTGAATCCGCGCGGGGCGGGGGTTGTTTCGCGCGGAATTCTGCGGTATGATGACAAGAAAAAAGGAGGAAACCGACATGAAGGTTCTGATGCTCAACGGCAGCTGCAACGAGCGCGGCTGCACCTATACGGCGCTGGAGGAGATCGGGCGGACGCTGCGCGAGGAGGGCGTGGACTGCGAGATTTTCCAGCTCGGCGCTGACCCGGTGCGCGACTGCATCGGCTGCGGCGGTTGCGCGGGCGGCAGCTGCGTCTTCACGGATGACGGCGTGAACCGCTTTGTGGAAAAGGCGCGCAAGGCCGACGGCTTCGTCTTCGGCACGCCCGTCTACTACGCGCACCCGAGCGGGCGCGTGCTGTCCTTCCTCGACCGCGCGTTCTACAGCGGCAGCGCCGCCTTCGCCTGCAAGCCCGCCGCCGCGGTGGCCTCGGCGCGCCGCGCGGGGACGACCGCGAGCATCGACGCGCTGGGGAAGTACTTCGGCATCTCACGGATGCTGACCGTCGGCTCGACATACTGGAGCATGGTACACGGAAACTGTCCCGCGGACGTCCTGCAGGATCGGGAGGGGCTGCAGACGATGCGCAACCTTGCCCGCGAGATGGCGTGGCTGATGCGGTGCATCGAAACCGCCCGCGCTGCGGGCATCTGTCCCCCCGCACCCGAACGCACCGAGCGCACCAATTTCATCCGCTGAACGGTTCGCGGGAAGCCAAGCAGAAATAGCGAACAGGCACAGCGGAAGATTCCGCTGTGCCTGCTGTTGTATGATTTGATTTGTCAAAGATGAAATGCCGTACTTCCCGAACATCCCTTGCCTCGCCCTCCGGGAGAGGTGGCCGAGCGCAGCGAAACTTACTCCACAAAAAAAGGGCAGCGCCCTTTTTTGTGGAAGTCACTCGCTGATAGCCGGCCCGTGCTCAGGGAGCTTTGCAATCAGCGTCTTATACATGTGGCGGAAGAACAGCAGCGACACCGTGAGGGCGGCAATCTCTGCGATGGGATAGCTCCACCAGACGAGGTCGTTGTTGCCGATGCCCGCGCCGTAGCGCGCGAGAATATAGGCCAGCGGCACGAGGAAGACGAGCTGGCGGATGATGGAGATAATCATCGAATACAGGGACTTGCCCAGCGCCTGGAATGCGCTGGTGAGCGCGATGGATGCGCCGGCCATGCAGAAGCTCAGCGAGATGATCCGCAGCGCGGGCACGCCGACGGCGAGGAGCGTGTCCGTCGCGTCAAAGATCTTCAGCAGCGTTCCGGGGATGGACAGGAAGATGCTCATGCCCAGCAGCATGATGCACGAGGCATAGATCGTGCTGCGCTTGATCGTCTCGGTCATGCGCCTCCGGTGCTGCGCACCGTAGTTATACGCGATGATCGACACCACGCCGTTGTTCAGGCCGAAGATCGGCATGAAGATGAAGCTGTTGAGCTTGAAGTAGATGCCGAAGGCGGTCGCGGCCGTCTCCTTCGCAGAGTGGTAGGCGATGAGGATCTTGTTCATGCAGAACGTCATGACAGAGCCGATGGCGACCATCACCACGCTCGGCAGGCCGATGGCGTAGATCTGGCCGATGATCTTCCAGTGTGGGCGGAAGCCCTTAAAGTGCAGGCGGATGTCGTGGTTCTTCTTCAGATTGAAATAGAGCGCCAGCGCGCAGCCGCAGAACTGGCCGATCACCGTGGCAACGGCGGCGCCCGCGACGCCCATATTCAGCACAAAGATGCAGATCGGGTCGAGAATGATGTTCACGATCGCGCCGAGCCCCTGCGTGTACATCGAGAGGATGGAGCGGCCCGTACTCTGCAGCAGGCGCTCGAACATGATCTCCGCGAACAAACCCAGCGACGCGCAGCAGCAGATGCGCAGATACGTCGCGCCATTATCGACGATGTAGTCAATGCTCGTCTGGGCGGCGAAGAACATCCGCGCGAAGAACGCGGCGAGAATCGCGCAGATGGCGAAGCCCACGCCCGCGAGGAACACGCCGTTCGTCGCGATGTGGTTGGCGCGCTCACGTTCGCCAGCGCCGAGCGCGCGGCCCATCAGCGCGTTCACGCCCACGGCCGTACCGGTGGCAAGGCCGATCATCAGGTTCTGCGCCGGGAACGCGAGCGAGACGGCGGTCAGTGCCTGCTCGCAGATGCGGGAGACGAAGACGCTGTCGACGATGTTATACAGCGCCTGCACCAGCATCGAGACGATGATGGGCAGGGACATGTTCCAGATGAGTTTTGAAATGGGCATGGTGCCCAGCTTGTTTCCTTCCATGCGGCTAACTCTTCCTTTTCATCAGATTTATTCAACCTGACTATTGTAGCATGAATATCGGAAAAAGAAAACCCCGAAAAAGGCGGTAAAACCAAACTTTTTCGGGGTATAAATCCACTCTATTTGACGAAATGGCCAAAATTATTTCGCGGCGCGAAGCATATGGATCACAGTCCGGCGAAAAAGGCGCGGATGTCCGCCTCGGTGCAGGAGACGCTCCCCTGCGCGAAGCCGTCGCGTCCGCCGCCGCGGCCATGGAGCGCCGCGTTCATGTCCTTGACCAGTCCGCGGATGTCCTGCCCGGCGTGGATGACCGCGTAGTGATACGCGCCGTCCGCGCCCGCGAAGACGGCGCAGCGCCCGCCGCAGACCTGCGCCGCGGCGTCGCACAGGCGGCGCACGCTTTCCGGGCGCATGGCGGGCTCGATGAGCAGCACGTCGCCGCGCCCCGCCTGCTGTGCGGCGATTTCACGGAAGCGTTCTTCCTCCATCGCAGCGAGCTGCGCCTTCGTCTCGCCCAGCTCGCCGCGCAGGCGCTCGACCGCGGCGAAGGTCTTTTCGCCCTTGACGGAGAGCGCCTGCCCGATCCGGAGGTTCTGCTCCCAGCTCGCCGCGAGGGCGCGCAGCGCCCGCTCGCCGCACAGCAGCTCCAGACGCACACCGTCGCGGAACTTCTGGCAGCTCAGGAACTTCACCAGCCCGACCTCGCCGCTGCGCATGACGTGCGTGCCGCAGCAGGCGCACAGATCCGCGCCCGGAAAGCCCGTCAGCCGTACCGGCCCCTCGAGAGCCTTCTTGCTGCGGTAGGGGATGTGCGCGAGTTCCTCGCGCGTGGGCCAGGTGATCTCGATGGCGTGGTTTTCCCAGATGTAGCGATTGGCGCGCTGCTCGATTTCGAGCACCTGCTCCCAAGTCATCTCGGCGTTATAGTCAATGGTGACGACGCTCTCGCCCATGTGAAAGCCCACGTTGTCGCAGTGGAACGCCGCGCACAGCATACCGGAGACGATGTGCTCGCCGGAGTGCTGCTGCATGTGGTCGAAGCGGCGCGCCCAGTCGAGTTCGCCCGCGACCTTCTCACCGACGGGGAGCGCGCGGTCACAGGTGTGGACAATCTCACCGGCGCGCTCCTGCACGTCGAGCACCTTCGCCCCGCCGAGCGTGCCGCGGTCGGCGGGCTGGCCGCCGCCCTCAGGGTAGAAGGCGGTTTGGTCGAGCGTCACGAGCCACGTCTTTTTCTCCTGTACGCAGCCGGTCACGCGCGCGGTGAACGCGCGGCAGTATACGTCGTCATAATAGAGCTTTTTCGTTTCCATAGCGTCTCCTCACAGGTGCAGCAGTTTTTTCGCCGTCTCGCCGAGAATGCCGCGGATGGCCTCGGGCGGGAGCGGGAGGGCGGCGACGGCCTCGGCGTTTCTGCGCATGTCGACGCTGGGCCAGTCCGTGCCGAATAGGAACTTATCGGCGAAGCGCGGCAGGTCGGGGAAGTACTGCAGCAGCTTCTTCGGCGGCAGACCCGTGATGTCGATGTAGGCGTTCTTGTGGATGCGCAGCATCGTCATGGCCTCGTCATACCACGGGCCGCGCCCGCCGTGGCTCATCACAAGCGTCAGGTCGGGGAAGTCGACGGCGACATCGTCGAGGAAGATGGGGTTGCCGTATTTGATGCGGGAATTCTGGAACACGGAGAGCCCCGTGTGGTACATGACGGGCATCCCCAGCTCCTGCGCCGCGCCGTAGAGCGGGTAGAGCGCCGCGTCGTTGGGGTAGAAGTAGTTGTAGGTGGGGTAGAGCTTCACACCGCGAAAGCCCATCCCGGCCAGCCGGTGCAGCTCGGCGGCGAGGTCGCCCCCGCGGTGGGGGTCAAATGTGCAGAAGGGGATGAGCTTATCGCTGCTGCGGCAGAACGCGGCAATGGTCTCGTTGCTGACGATGCCGGAGACGGAGGGCGTCATCTCGGCGAGCAGGACGGCGTAGTCGACGCCCTTGCGCTCGAGCATGGCGGTGAAGTTCGCGGGATCGGCGCAGGTCTGGCTGACGGCGTCATAGACCTCGGGCGAGGGGCAGAGCGACCGGAACCACTCCAGCGCACTGTTCGTGCGCTCGGCATACTGCGGCAGGTGAACGTGAAAGTCAATCAAAAGCTGACCGTTGAGCATAGAAAAACACCTCTTTCATCCTGTCTATTATGACGTATTTTTCTTTAAAAGGCAACACTTCATCAAAAAAGGGTACAGCCCTTTTTTGATGAGGGGGGTCGCTCCGAACCGCGTGTTTTTGCGTGCGGTGCGATTTGACTGCTCAAGCGGGTTTTGTTTTTTCAACCAAAGTCGTGGCGGTTTCCGCAGGAAATTCCCTTGTCCTGCAATGCGCATACGATCTTTTCAATTTGATAGAAGCAATCTTTATCCGTCCGGGTATCATCTGCGAGAATCGCCTGAATTTCCAGAACGGCTTGGCAGCAGGTATCATGAATCAGCTGCGCGGCAATGGCCTGCAAGTTTTCGTCTTTTAGGATCGTGCTCGACAGCGCTTGCGTTAGAATTTCTTTATAAAGCATAATTCTCACCTCTTTTGCCACTAAATTGTAGCATATTCGGCAGTGACATGCAACAAAATAGTAGCATACCACTGAGGTGAGACGATGTATTTTCAGCGTTTGGAGGATTTACGGGTGGATGCGGATCTGACGCAGGAGCAGGTAGCGCAGGTGCTGCACTGCAAGCGGGAGGTCTACCGCCGCTACGAAAAGGGAATCCACGAGCTGCCCGTCTGGGCGCTTATTGAGCTGGCGAAGTTCTACGGAACAAGTACGGATTATATTTTGGGGTTATCAGATATTCGATGAAAGGCGGGAACGAAAGTTCCCGCCTTTTTATCGGGTGGATGCGCCACTCAATATAAAATTAGTAAAACTTACAATTATGGCGCGGAAAGTATGTGAAAAGTGCGATATTGACGGAAATAGCGTGGATATTATATAGTATAGGTACAGTATCAAAGATCACTACGCTGCCATGAAAGGAGACGAACGTCATGAAACGTACCAGAAGTTACTATCTCGGTCGGTTCCGAACGATCGACCAGTTGCTCTTCATGGTGACCATTTTTGTCGCGGGCATGGGGCTGTGCATGGTTCTCTGGTCACTTGACCTGTTCGACAACAGACTCTTCCGATTCTGCTGGGAAATGTGGATCATGGCTTCTTGGACATTGATGCGCTCGGCGGCGAAACGCATTCTGAACGCCATCGCGAAGCGGCGCGGAGATGATGTTCCGTTCAGCCGCGATAACATCTATTGGTCGCGGGATATGTGGTTCAGCCGGGCGGATGAGAGTGACCTTGAATACTGACATGGGGACTGTCCAAAAGGGCCTTGCCATCTTTGACGAGCAAAAGCAGCTCCCGGCCATACGGCTGGGAGCTGCTTTGTTTGTTGAACTGCGCCAAAACGCTTGATTGGACGTCGAACAGAAGCAGAGAGAGCTTTTACGGGAGGAGAAGCTTACTCCTTCTCGACGTCACCCACAATTGCGATATGCAGCTCATCGAGCTGCTTCTGTCCGTCCCCACAAAATGGCGGGGCATTTTGTGGGGGCCCCTCGCAGGATATATCATCCGCAGACGGAAGTGAATTCCATCTGCGGCAAGGTTTTGGCTGCGCCAAAACGCTTGATTTCATATCGAACAGAAGCAGGGGGAGATTTTTGACGGAAGGAGTTATTCCTTTTCCACGTCACCGACGATGGCAATATGCAGCTCGTCGAGCTGCTTCTGTCCGTCCCCACAAAATGGCGGGGCATTTTGTGGGGGCCCCTCGCAGGATATATCATCCGCAGCCGGAAGTGAATTCCGTCTGCGGCAAGGTTTTGGCTGCGCCAAAACGCTTGATTGGACGTCGAACAGAAGCAGAGAGAGCTTTTACGGGAGGAGAAGCTCACTCCTTCTCGACGTCACCCATAATTGCAATATGCAGCTCATCGAGCTGCTTCTGTTCGACGGTGGAGGGGGCGCCCATCATGACGTCCTGGGCGTTCTTGTTCATGGGGAAGGGGATGATCTCGCGGATGGAGCTCTCGCCCGCGAGGAGCATGACCATGCGGTCGACGCCCGGGGCGATGCCCGCGTGCGGCGGCGCGCCGTAGCAGAAGGCGTTGTACATGGCGGGGAACTTCTTCTTCACGTCCTCCTCGCCCAGACGCACCAGCTCGAAGGCCTTGACCATGATCTCGGGGTCGTGGTTCCGGACGGCGCCGGAGGACAGCTCCACGCCGTTGCAGACGAGGTCATACTGGTTGGCGTAGATGTCCAGCGGATCCATCTCGCCGCGCTCGGCCTTGAGCAGCGTCTCCATGCCGCCGTTGGGCATCGAGAACGGGTTGTGGCAGAACTCCAGCTCGCCGGACTCGTCGCCGATCTCGTACATCGGGAAGTCGACGATCCAGCAGAACTCATAGCGCTCCTTGTCCATGTGCCCCTCGCAGGCCGCGCCGAACGTCTTGATCATCACGCCGACGGACTTGGTGGCATATGCACCCGCGGCGACAACGACGAGAGTGTTCGGCTGCAGGTCGAGCACCTTGGCGAGCTCCTCCTTCATGCCGGAGACGAATTTCGTGATGCCGCCGGCCAGCTCTCCCTTTTCGTCGACCTTGAACCAGTAGCCCTTGGAGCCGGACTGCACCTCGCAGTCGGTCAGGAGCTTCTCAATCTGCTTGCGGGTGAGCTTGCAGTCGGAGATGTCGACCATCTTCACGGTCTGGCCGCGCAGGGCCTCGAACTCGCAGTCGGTAAACAGCGCGGTCATGTCCTTCGCGGTCAGATCGATGCGCAGGTCGGGCTTGTCGGAGCCGTAGACGTCCATCGCCGTGCGGTAGGGGATGCGGCGGAAGGGCGCGGCGGAGGCGACGTTATAGGTGCCGTACTTGGCGAAGATCGGGGGCAGCACGTCCTCGAGCACGGCGAACACATCCTCCTGCGTGGCGAAGGCCATCTCCATATCGAGCTGGTAGAACTCGCCGGGGGAGCGGTCGCCGCGGGCGTCCTCGTCGCGGAAGCAGGGGGCGATCTGGAAATAGCGGTCGAAGCCGGAGGTCATGAGCAGCTGCTTGAACTGCTGCGGCGCCTGCGGCAGGGCATAGAACTTGCCGGGGTGCTTGCGGGCGGGGACGAGGTAGTCGCGCGCGCCCTCGGGGGAGGAGGCCGTCAGGATGGGGGTTGTGATCTCGAGGAAGCCGTGCGCGGTCATGGCGGCGCGCAGCGCGGCGATGACCTGGCAGCGCAGGATGATGTTCTGCTTGACGGCGGGGTTGCGCAGGTCGAGGTAGCGGTACTTCAGGCGCTGCGTCTCGTCGGCCTCGCGGCTGCGGTTGATCTCGAAGGGGAGGGAGTTGTAGCGGCAGCGGCCGAGCACCTCAATCTTCGCGGGCACGACCTCGATCTCGCCCGTGGGCTGCTTGGGGTTCTTGCTCGCGCGCTCGCGCACGGTGCCCTCGACGGAGATGGTGGACTCCTTGTTGAGGTCATTGATAACCGCCATCATCTCCTCGGACTCCACGACGATCTGGGTCGTGCCGTAGAAGTCGCGCAGGACGACGAAGGCGAAGTTCTGTCCGACGACGCGGACGTTTTCCATCCAGCCGACGAGCTTGACGGACTTGCCCGCATCGGCCAACCGCAGCTCCCCGCAGGTGTGGGTACGCATTTGCATCATAGAAATCTCTCCTGTCTTGATTGTAAATTGTATTATTTGATTATTATATTACGAGGCGTTTTCAGAATTTGGCGTTCTGGCGGGGGAATGGCGCATAGAATCGGCGTGTCCTGTCTCCGACGGGTTACTTTTCCCGCGCGGGAAAAGTAACCAAAAGCGCGCCAGAAACCGTATGGTTTCTGGACTTCCTTTTCCGCCGATAAGTGGGATTTTCGGTAAACCGTGTCCTAAGCTTAGCATCGGCTGCTGTTCTGCGCCGCTGCCGCTGCTGGCAAAAAGTATGCCGCCGGAGGCCGCTCCCCCGAAGCACGGGGCATCGGGGACGCCGCCCCCTACACACGCTGGAAGAAGTCCGTCGGTCAATCGACGGGCCGATGTGGGCATCGGCCTCTACGGAATTTACGAAAAGCCGAGGCGCGCGCCTGCCGCGCAATCACTCCACAATCACCTTGCCCGCGTTCTTCTCGGCGAGACCGGCCTGAATCCGGGCCAGCGTCTCGGGGAAGGGGAGCTTCGTCTGCTCACCGCTGACCATGTCCTTGCAGGCGACGACGCCTGCGGCGATCTCATCGTCGCCGAGGAAGACAACATAGGGGATGGCGAGCTTGTCGGCGTAGTTCATCTTCGCCTTGAACTTCTTCTGCTCGGTATAGAGCTGGGTGCGCACACCCGCGCTGCGCAGCTGCGTCGCCAGCGAGATGGCCGGGGCGAGATCCTCCGTCATCGGCAGGATCAGCACGTCGGCCGGGGCGGTGGGGAGCGCGGGGTTGAGCATCTTCTGCTCGCCGAGGACATAGAACAGGCGCGTCAGGCCGATGGAGATGCCCACGCCGGGGAGCTGGCGGTCGGTGTAGTACTCGGCGAGGTTGTCGTAGCGGCCGCCGGAGCAGACGGAGCCGATCTCCGGGTGGTCGAGCAGCGTCGTCTCGTAGACGGTGCCGGTGTAGTAGTCCAGCCCGCGCGCGATCGTCAGGTCGACGGCGAAGTTCTCCTGCGGCACGCCGAAGGCGGCGAGGTACTTCACCACCGTCGTCAGCTCATTCAGACCCTCGTCGAAGACGTCGCTGCGGCCGCGGTAGCCCTCGAGCGCGGCGAGCACCTCGCCGTTGCTGCCGGTGATGGCGATGAACTTCAGGATCTCGCCCGCCTGCTCGTCCGTCAGGCCGACGTCCTCCATCAGACAGGTCCTGACCTTCTCCGCGCCGATCTTGTCGAGTTTATCGACGGTGCGCATGATGTCGCCGGACTGCTCCGTGAGCCCCAGCATCGCATAAAAGCCGTTCAAGATCCTGCGGTTGTTCACGCGGATCTGGAAACGCTCGAGCCCGAGGGAGGTGAACGTCTGGTAAATGATGGCGGGGATCTCGGCCTCGTTCGTGATGTCGAGTTTGCCGTCGCCGATCACGTCGATGTCGGCCTGATAGAACTCGCGGAAGCGGCCGCGCTGGGCGCGCTCGCCGCGGTAGACCTTGCCAATCTGATAGCGGCGGAAGGGGAAGGAGAGGTCGTTGTAGTGCAGGGCGACGTACTTCGCCAGCGGCACCGTCAGGTCAAAGCGCAGCGCGAGATCAGCGTCTCCCTTCTGGAAGCGGTAGATCTGCTTCTCCGTCTCGCCGCCGCCCTTGGCGAGCAGCACCTCGCTGGCCTCGATGACGGGGGTATCGAGCGGGGTGAAGCCATAGCGGCTGTAGGTCGTGCGGAGGACGTCCATCATCCGCTCCATCTGCTGCTGCGGACCGGGCAGCAGCTCCATGAAGCCGGAGAGCGTCCGGGGTGTCATTTTTGCCATATACATTCTCCTTTAATCAGTTGTGGATTTCTCTGTCAGATTGTTCGCCGGGGCGGAAAAAAACGCTCCCGTCCCGCTGCATGGGACGAGAGCGTTTCATCGCTTCGTGGTGCCACCCAAGTTCAGCCCGCAGAGGGGCCCTCTTGTGCTCCTGTTACGGGGAGCGCGCCGTGGATGTTTCCATCCCCGCTCGGAAGCTGTCTTCCCACAGTCCTGCCGCGGCGCGCTCGCAGCCGATGGCGCGCCTCTCTGCCGTGCGGCGGACGCTGCGGTACTCCTGCCTCGTCCTCGCGGTGTTTCCGACTATTTATTATATGGGATTTCTCCCGGAATGTCAAGCGGTGAAGGGGGTCGTTTTGGGGTTGACGATGTTGCGCCAGTCGAGGTCGCCGCGCGCCAGACCCAGGATGAGCATCTCGGCCGAGGCGAGATTGCTGGCATAGGGGATGTTGTTCTGGTCACACAGGCGGAAGATGTTGGCCATGTCGTCGTTGGGGCGCTTATCGGCGGGGTCGCCGAAGCAGAGCACCATGTCGATCTCGTTATAGGCGATGCGCGCGGCGATCTGCTGTCCGCCGCCGTGCTCGAAGGTGAGGAAGCGGTGGATGGGAAGCCCCGTCGTTTCGGAGACGAGCTGTCCGGTGCGCGCGGTGGCGCACAGCGTGTGCTGGGCAAGAATCCCGCAGTAGGCGGTGCAGAACTGAACCATCAGCTCTTTCTTGTTGTCGTGGGCGATCAATGCAATGTTCATGAGGTTAAGTCTCCTTTCCGGATCAGATTTTCATCAGCGGTGTGCGGATGCCGTTGATGCGCTTGGCAATGTTCTCGAACGCGCGGGCGGCGTAATAGCTGTATTCCCGCACGGGGGTGCCCCGGTTGAGCGAGGCGGGGACGTCTATATCCTCGGGCACGACCCCCAGAAGGGGCAGGCCCGCTGTATCTATGGCGTCGTCGATGGTGGTGTGCAGGCTGCGCAGGAGCTTTTTCTGCACGCGGTTCACCACGAGGTGGACGCGCCCGACGGGGAAGCGGTCAAGCTCCATGACCGTGTGCTGCGCGTCGCGCAGGGCGCTGACGTCTGTCGTGGTGACGACGATGACGCTGTCGGCCATGTCCGTCGCCATGCGGAAGCCCGTCCCCAGTCCGGCCGGCGCATCGATCAGGCAGAAGTCGTAGCTCTCCCGGATGCTCGCGGCGAGGCGCAGCAGCTGCGCGGCGGAGTAGCTCGGCTCGCGGAAGGTGAGGGGGGCGGGGAGGAAGTCAAGCTTCTGATAGCGCGGGTGCGTCGTGACGGCGTCGGCGAGCGAGCAGCTGCCGCTGAGCACGTCCGAAAAGTCCATCAGCGCGCTGTCGCTCAGCCCGAGGGCGAGGTCGAGGTTGCGCAGCGTGATGTCGCAGTCCATGCACAGAACATGGCGGCCCATCGCGGCCAGCGCCAGACCGACGCTGGCGGTGAAGGTGGTTTTTCCGGTGCCGCCCTTGCCGGAGACCACCGCAATCAGTTTACCCATACGCGATCCCTCATCTCAGCGGATTTTTCTTGATCTTCGCGAAGGCGCGGGGGAAGGTCTTCGGCGTGGGTCTGACCTTCCGGATGCGGACGACGCGGTGCGTCACGTCGGTGCCGGGGATGGTGTAGTCCTCACAGCCCTCGAGCTGCCCGCCGAGCTGGCTGATGGCGCTCTTCGCGCTCTGCAGCTCCTCGGCGCAGTCGACGGACTTCATCGCGAGGAAGCTCCCGCCCACGCGCACGAGCGGCAGGCTCAGCTCACACAGCACGTTCAGCGGCGCGACCGCGCGCGAGACGGCGATGTCGAAGCGCTCGCGCTCCTGCGCGGCGAACTCTTCCGCCCGCGCATGGACGCACGTCACGCGCTGCAGCGCCATCGCGTTGCAGACCTCCTGCAAAAACGCCATGCGCTTGCCGAGACTGTCGAGCAGCGTCAGGTCGAAATCCGGCTCCAACAGCCGCAGCGGCATCCCCGGAAAGCCCGCGCCCGTCCCGACATCCACGACGCGTTTGCCGCGGAAATCCTCCATCCGCAGCAGCGCCGCGCAGTCGAGCAGGTGGAGCGTCACGACGTCGACGGGGTCGGTGATGGCCGTGAGGTTCATCACGCGGTTTTTCTCCAGCAGCCTGTCGGAAAATTCCAGCAGCCGCGGCGCGGCGTCCGCCGCGAGACCCCAGCCGCTCAGTCCTTCGCGCAGCAGGCTCTCGGGCGTCATTTGTCCTCCTGCTGCTTGAGCAGGTCGCGGATCTCAACGAGCAGCTCCTCGGTCGTCGGACCCTTGGGGGGCTCGGGCTTCGGCTCCTCTTCCTTCTTCTTTTTCGCGGTCAGACGGTTCACGGCCTTGACCAGCACGAACACGACGAACGCCGTGATGAGGAAGGAGATGATGGAGTTGATGACCGCGCCGATGCCGAAGCCGCCGGGCGCCCACTCGGCAAACGTGCTGTCGGGGATGAGCAGGCCGAGCAGGGGAGTGAGCAGGTTCTGGACGATCGAGGTGACGATCGCGGTGAACGCGGAGCCGACGACCACGCCAACGGCCATGTCCAGGACGTTCCCGCGCATGGCGAATTCCTTGAATTCCTGAAAGAATTTTTTCATGACGGTTTTCTCCTATACAAGCTGTATAATATCTGCCTAACTAAATAACAATCCGTAATCAGTGCTTCGGCACAAGGCGCTCGCAGCCGCCCATGTAGGGCTGTAGCACCTTCGGGATGAGGACGGTGCCGTCGGCCTGCAGGTTGTTCTCGAGGAAGGCGATCAGCATGCGCGGCGGGGCGACGCAGGTGTTGTTCAGCGTGTGGCACAGCTGCATCTTGCCGTCCTTATCCTTGTAGCGGATCTTCAGGCGGCGTGCCTGCGCGTCGCCGAGGTTGGAGCAGGAGCAGACCTCGAAATACTTCTGCTGACGGGGGGACCACGCCTCGATGTCACAGGACTTGCACTTCAGGTCGGCGAGGTCGCCGGAGCAGCACTCCAGCTGGCGGACGGGGATGTCGAGCGAGCGGAACAGCTCCACGGAGTACTGCCACAGCTGCTCATACCACGCCTTGGACTCCTCGGGCTTGCAGACAACGATCATCTCCTGCTTCTCGAACTGGTGGATGCGGTAGATGCCGCGCTCCTCGATGCCGTGCGCGCCCTTCTCCTTGCGGAAGCAGGGGGAGTAGGACGTCAGCGTCTGGGGCAGGGACTCCTCGGGGAGGATCTGGTCGATGAACTTACCGATCATGGAGTGCTCGCTCGTGCCGATCAGGTAGAGGTCCTCGCCCTCGATCTTGTACATCATGGCGTCCATATCGGTCTGGCTCATGACGCCCTCGACGACGTTGCCGTGGATCATGAAGGGGGGGATGCAGTAGGTGAAGCCCTTGTTGATCATGAAGTCCCGGCCATAGGCCAGCACGGCCTCGTGCAGGCGGGCGATGTCACCCATCAGATAGTAAAAGCCGTTGCCGGAGACGCGACCCGCGGCGTCCATGTCGATGCCGTCGAAGCGCTCCATGATCTCGGTGTGGTAGGGGATGTCGAACTCCGGCACCTTTGCCTCGCCGAAGCGCTGCACCTCGACGTTGCAGCTGTCGTCCGGGCCAATGGGGACGCTCGGGTCGATCATCTGGGGGATGACCATCATGATCTTGTTGAGCGCGGCTTCAGCGTGCTCCTTCTTCTCCTCCATCTGCGCCATGCGGTCGGCGTCGGCCTTGACGGCGGCGTTGTTCGCGTCGATCTGCGCCTGCAGCGCGGCCTTCTCGGCCTCATCGGTGCACTTTTTCAGCTTGCCGTAGAGCGGGCCGTTCGCCTTGGAGAGCTTGTTGCGCTCGGCCTTGAGCGCTTCGCCCTCGCTGATTGCTTCGCGGCGCTCAGCGTCGAGGGCGATGGCCTCGTCGACGAGGGGCAGCTTGGCGTTCTGGAACTTCTTACGGATGTTCTCCTTGACAGCCTCGGGATTTTCCCGGACAAATTTGATATCAAGCATGTGCTTTTCTCCTTCTATGTTTCACGTGAAACGTAATTTACTTTGTGTGCAGCTGGTTCAGCAGGTCGAGCAGCGCGTTCAGGTCGTCGAGCCCGTAGTACTCCAGCTCGATGCGCCCCTTCTTGCGGCCGCTGACGATCTTGCAGCCGCGACCGAGATGGCTCCCCAGCTCGCGCGCGGCCTCCTCGGCGTAGTTCACCGTGACACCGGAGGGGGAGGGGGGCGTCTCCTTCTTTTCGGCGGTAAGCTTCTTCACGAGAAGCTCCGTCTGACGGACGGAGAGGTCGTTTTTGATGATCGTGTCCGCCGCCGTCTCCTGCATCTCGGGCGAGAGGGGGAGGATCGCGCGGGCGTGCCCGTTCGTGAGCCGCCCGTCCTCAACCATCGCCCGCACGGGCGGGCAGAGGTGCAGCAGGCGCAGGGCATTCGCCACCGCCGAGCGGGACTTGCCGACGCGCTGCGCCGTTTCCTCCTGCGTCATGCCGTACTGACTCATGAGCACCTGATAGCCCTCCGCTTCCTCGATCGGGTTCAGATCCTCGCGCTGGAGGTTTTCAATCATCGCCAGCTCCATCGCCTTGCGGTCGTCGGCTTCGATGACGATAGCCGGTACCTCGCTCAGCCCCGCCATCCGCGCCGCGCGCCAGCGGCGTTCGCCCGCGATGATCTGATAGTAGCCGGACTGGAGCTTGCGCACCGTCAGCGGCTGAATGATGCCGTGCTCGCGGATGGAGTCAGCCAGATCGGACAGCGACTCCGGGTCAAACTGCTTGCGCGGCTGGGACGCGCAGCTCTCCACCTGCGAGATGGGGAGGTAGAGGCTGCTCTTTTCCTCCTGCGCCTGAATCACATCGTCGCCGAGCAGGGCGGCGAGCCCTTTTCCAAGGCCTTTGCTTGTATTTGCCATGGCAGATCTCCTTTCCCGTATTGTCAGGCGTTGCGCTTGAGAAACTCTGCACTCAGATTCATGTAGGCCTCCGCCCCGCGGCAGAGCCGGTCATAGGCCGTGATGGGCTTGCCGTGGCTCGGCGCCTCGGAGAGACGGACGTTCCGCGGGATGACCGTGCTGTAGACCTTGCCGGGGAAGAAGCGCTTGACCTCCTGTGCCACCTGAATGGCGAGGTTCGTGCGCCCGTCGAACATCGTGAGCAGCACGCCCTCAATCTGCAGGCGCGGGTTCATGTTCCGCCGCACGATGCGGACGGTGTTCATCAGGTCGCTGAGTCCCTCGAGCGCGTAATACTCGCCCTGCAGCGGCACGAGCAGCGAATCTGCCGCGCACAGTGCATTCAGCGTCAGCAGCTCGAGCGAGGGGGGACAGTCGATGAAGATGAAGTCATAGTCGTCCCGCAGCGAATCCAGCGCGTTTTTCAGCAGAAACTGGCGGTTATCGAGCATCGTCATCTCGATCCCCGCGCCCGCGAGCGCCTTGCTGCTGGGCAGAACGTCGGCATACGGCGTGTGCACAACGGCCTTGCGCGGTTCGACGCCGTTGATGAGCACGTCGTACACGCCGTTCGAGACGGTCTTGTCGACGCCCATGCCGGAGGTCGCGTTGGCCTGCGGGTCGAAGTCGCACAGGAGCACCCGGCGTCCCTGCTGCTTCAGCGCGGCGGTCAGGTTCACGCAGGTCGTGGTCTTGCCGACGCCGCCCTTTTGGTTTACGATTGCAACAATTTTGGCCATGGAAGTGCTCACTCTCTTTCTGTATCTGTTGTCATAATAATATAGTATAACACAACAGAGGTTGGTTTCAATAGAAAATTATCGAAATTGGAGGATTTTTGTGTTTCACGTGAAACAGTGGGGGACAGAAAACAAGGGGCATGTTTCACGTGAAACATGTCCCTTGTTCCGTAACAAATTCAGATCAAGATCATCCCGCTGACCGGCGGCAGCGTCAGGTGCAGCACGCCATCCGGGACGAAGAACTCCTGCCCGTCGAGGGCGCTGCGCGCCACGGTGTCTGCCCACGGGAGCGCCAGCTCTGCCGGTGTGTCGCCCGCGTTCAGCGCCGTGAGCGTCCGCTCCGCGCCGCTCTGGCGCAGGATGGCGAGCACGCCGCCCTCGGCCGCGAGATAGGCGATCGACCCGCTCTGCAGCGATGTCCGACCGCGCCGCAGTTGCCCGAGACGGCGGTAGAGCGCCAGCAGCGCCGCATCCTCGCACCCCCACGGGTAGGTAGCGCGGTTCAGCGGATCCTCGAAGCCCTGCATCCCGGCTTCGTCGCCGTAGTAGACGGTGGGGGAGCCGGGGAAGGTGAACAGGAGCATCGCGCCCAGCCGCAGCCGCGCAAGTCCCATCTCCAGCTCCTCCGGCGAGAGCCGGTAGGCCGCGCGCTCCGCCTGCGTCGGCGGCGTCTCCCGCGCGCCGAGGAGGGTGAGAATCCGGGGTGTGTCGTGTGTCCCGAGGAAGTTCATCGCCCCGTAGAACGCCGCGGGCGGATAGTTCTCGCGGATCGTCTCCATCGTCTCGCGGAAATCCGCCGCGTCGCCGCCCGTCAGCCAGCCGAGCGCCGCCGTGCGGAAGGGGTAGTTCATCAGCCCGTGCGTCTCGCTCCCGAGGAGGTAGCGCCGACGGCGGCTGTAGGCGATCTTGTTGCTGCCGTCCTCCCAGACCTCGCCGAGGAGGATGCTGTCCGGCTTTTCCTGTTCCATCGCCGCGCGGATGTCCGCGATGAAGTCGTCGGGCAGCTCGTCGGCGACATCGAGCCGCCAGCCCGACGCCCCGAGCCGCAGCCAGTGCCGCACGACGGAGTCCTCGCCGTCCACGATGAATTCCCGGTACGACGGACACTCCTCATTCACAGCAGGGAGGGTGTGCACGCCCCACCACGCGTCGTAGCCGTCCGGCCAGTGCGTGAAGCGGTACCACGGGTAGTAGGGCGAGTCCTTGCTCTGCGCCGCGCCCGGCTCCGGGTAGAAGCCGTCGGCGTTGAAGTAGCGGCTCGTGCTGCCGTTGTGGTTGAACACACCGTCGAGCAGGACGCGGATGCCGCGCTTTTCCGCCTCGCGGCAGAGCGTGCGGAAATCCTCCTCCGCCCCGAGCATCGGGTCGATGGCGCGGTAATCCGCGGTGTTGTAGCGGTGGTTCGATGCCGATTCAAAGATCGGGCAGAGATAGAGCGTCGTCACGCTGAGCGAGGCGAGGTAGTCGAGCTTCGAGCAGATGCCTGCGAGACTGCCGCCGAAGAAGTCACGGCAGCGCACCTCGCCTGTCTCGTCGGGGCCGAAGGCGGGAAGTTCGTCCCAGTCCGCGTGGACGAGCCGGTCCCCGACCATCCCGCGCGCGTCCGGTACCGCCAGACGGCAGAACCGGTCGGGGAAGATCTGATAGCTCACGCCGCGGCCGAACCAGTCAGGCGCAGGGCGGGCATCGTCGTAAACCGTCAGCTGCCAGCGGGGGAGACCGTCTTCGCGCCCGGCAAGGCCGTCCTTCCCGAGCCAGAGGACGCGCCCGTCCGCGCGTTCAAGCCGGAAGCAGTACCAGATCAGTTCCGCCGCGTCCGGTGCGCACAGTGTACCGGCGAAGTTATCGCCGTCGGGGGAGAGAGGGACTGTGTGATCCTGCCCGGCGAACTCAAACCGCGCCACGAGCTGCGCCGCGGCGTAATCCTCCCGTCCGAGCAGGCGGAAGGAAACTTCAGCGCCGCAGACCGCGGCGCCGAAGGGGGATTTACATTGGGAATTTCTGGAATCAAATCGCATAAGTCACCTCAGGAGATGAGCGTATTTTCACCGATGATCGCGGTACCGATCTCCTCCCGGGAGAAGTAGGCGTTCACGATGTCGACGGCGACACCCGCGAGCGCCGCGCCCGAGCCGCCCTTTTCGATCACGACCGCGACAGCAATCTGCGGGTCATCATACGGGGCGAAGCACACGAACGTACCGTTCGCGATGTCGGTACCGACCTGCGCGGAGCCGGTCTTGGCGCCGCAGGTCACGATGCAGCGCGAGAACTGGGAGGAAAGCGTGCTGTTCGCGACGCCGTACATGCCCTTCTTCACGGCCTGCAGCGTGCTGTCGCTGATGGAGACGGTGTTCTCCGGCCCCTCGTCGTAGGCGTAGATCATGGAGCTGTTGTCGTAGGACTTGACGTTCTTGAGCAGGTGCGCCTTGTAGTGCTCGCCATCGCCGACGAGGGTGGCGACGTAGTTCGCCAGCTGGATCGGCGTGAACAGGTTATACGACTGGCCGATGGCGGCGGTGATCGTCTGGCCGTCCGTCCACTCGAGGTCGTTGGCCTTGGCGTATTCGGGCGAGGCGAGCGCGCCCTTCGAGTCTCCCGTCTCGATGCCGGTCGAGCGGCCGAGACCGAACTGCGTGGCGTAATTGTCGATCGTCTCAATGCCCGTCAGGCGGCCCGTCTCATAGAAGAAGTAGTTGCACGACTCGGTAATCGCCTGCGAGACGTTGATGCTCCCGTGGGTGGAGCCGTACTGGCGGTAGATCCAGCACTTCGGCTGGGGGTAGGCGTAGTAGGTGTAGACACCCTGGTCGCGAATCGTCGTCGTGGGGGTGATGATTCCGCTCTCGAGCGCGGCCACGGCCGTGCAGAGCTTGAAGGTCGAGCCGGGGGCGTAGACGCCGTCCGTTGCGCGGTTGAAGAGCGGCAGGCGGTCGTCGGTGCTCAGCGACTCATAGTCCCGATTGAACGTCGTTGGGTCATAGGTCGGGTACGTCGCGAGGGCGAGCACCTCGCCGGACTTCACGCCCATCACGACGGCCGCGCCGCCGCGCTGGCGGCTGTCGGTGTCCATCATGCCGGTGATCGTCCGCTCAAGGCTCTCCTCGGCGGCGGCCTGCAGGTCGATGTCGAGTGTCAGCGCCACGGTGCCGCCCGGCTGGGGCTCCTTGCTGTAAAATTCGCCGGTTTTTTTGCCGCTGGCGTCGGTCGTGATGATCTTCGTGCCGTTCGTGCCCTTGAGATAGGACTCGAACGCCTTCTCCACGCCCGCCTTGCCGACGAGGGCGTTCATGGAATAGCCCTTGTCCTTATAGCCGACGTAGCCCGTCTCCTCGTTGCTGTTCCACTCCTCGGACCAGATCGAGCCGATGTAGCCGAGGATGTGCGCGGCGTGGGTCGTGTTGTATACGCGGACGGACGAGGTTCCGGCCGTCACGCCCTTGAACTCCCCGTCGACCACCTGACTGATCAGCTCGACGGAGACGTCGCTTGCGAAGGTGTATTTCACGTCCTGAATGCTGCTCAGCTCCAGCCCGTAGCGCACGCCGACAATCAGCCGCGCGTCGCTGTCGCTGAGCGAGCTGTCCACGCCGTAGTCATTGCGCAGGACGGAGAGCAGCTGCGCGCCCGTGACGTCGATGGTCAGGGAGTCGCCCTTTGTATAGGCGATTTTGTGCTTTTTCAGCAGCGACTCCAGCCCCGTCACGTTGTCATAGCCCGTGAGGTCGAACGGCGCGGCCATCTGCACGGGGAGCGTGTCGTTCCACGAGACGGCGCTGCTCTGCATGAGGTTCACAAGGCGCAGAATGGCGGTGTTCAGCTCGTCATCGGAGGTAAAATCTTTGGAAGAAAATTCCAGCGAATACGCCAGCTTGTTGCCGACGAGTACCTTGCCGTTGCGGTCGGTGATGATCCCGCGCGAGGCCTCGACCGTCTCGGTCTGGGCGTTGCTGGAGATGGATTTCGCGCGGTTTTCGTTGCCGTGGACGATCTGCGCGTCCGACAGCGTCACAACCGCCGTCAGCAGAAACAGCCCGAAAAACAGCAGCAGGATCCGCAGCCGCCGGACGAGGGAATTTTGGTTTTTCAAGAGGGTTCCTCCTTTCTGAGGGGCGGGGGGTGGGGGC
>USAC01000008.1 GCA_900552475.1 uncultured Eubacteriales bacterium
GATCTTATTCGCGGCGCTGCGGCGCCGCGAACTCTGTGAGACAGGAAAACCTGACCGGAAATGGAGAATCCATTTCCGGTCAGGTTTTTTCTTTTTCATGTGGAAATGCAGGGGCGGAGGTACCGAGGGTCGGGCGGCTCGTCCGCCCCTCCATTTCCCGCGGGGGTTCCCTTCCAAGTCCAATATATAACATTTTGTTTTATAAGTCAATATAACAAATCGTTTTGCCTATACTTTTAACAACCAGTAAGCAGGGGAGAGAGTGCGCATGTATAGGCGAATCCGCGATATGCGGGAGGATCGGGATCTGTACCAGAAGGATCTGGCGGAGTATCTGCGCTGCTCGCAGGTGTGCTACTCCTACTATGAGATGGGCAAGCGAGACATTCCGACGGACGTGCTCATCCGTCTGGCGGATTTTTACGGCACCAGCGTCGACTACCTGCTCGGCCGCACGGACGAAAAAGCCCCCTACCCGCCGCGCAGCGATTGACGGCAGAAAAGTCTCACAGAGCTCGCGGCTCGCAAGCCGCGAATAAATTGAAATCCGTTTTTTGCGGCGTGTACGCCGCAAAAATACTTTGCGCGGGCCTCGGCCCAAAGGTACTGGCCTCGGCAGACCCGACGGTTGATGTCGGGCCAGAGAGTGTGTTTTTCCCGCCGCAGGTGGGCAAAACGCGCGGTTCGGAGCAAAACCCCTCTCGATAAAGAAGCAGGCCGCGCCCTTTGGGCGCGGCCTGCTTCTTTATCGACGATATTTTATTCCTCCGCGGGCGGATCCTTCTCGAGGAGCGCCTGCGCGCCGGCGGCGAGACCGGCGAGACCCTGGATCTCGCTGGGGATGATGATCTTCGTGGCCTTTCCGTCGGCGGCCTTCTGGAACGCCTCGAGCGCCTTGAGCTTGATGACCTGGTCGTTCGGCGCGTTCTCGTTGAGCAGGCGCATGGAGTCGGCCATGGCCTGCTGCACCTTCAGGATGGACTGGGCCTCGGCCTCGGCGGCCATGATCTTGGCCTGCTTGGCGGCGTCGGCGCGCAGGATGGTGGACTGCTTCTCGCCCTCGGCGACGAGGATCTTGCTGGCCTTTTCGCCCTCGGCCTGCAGGATGGACTCGCGGCGCTCACGCTCGGCCTTCATCTGCTTTTCCATGGCGTTCTGGATCTCGCGCGGGGGCAGGATGTTCTTCAGCTCCACGCGGTTGACCTTGATGCCCCACGGATCGGTCGCCTCGTCGAGGATGGTGCGCATCTTGGCGTTGATCGTGTCGCGGCTCGTCAGGCTCTGGTCGAGCTCGAGTTCGCCGATGATGTTGCGCAGGGTGGTGGCGGTCAGGTTCTCGATGGCGTTCATCGGATACTCGACGCCGTAGGTATACAGGCGCGGGTCGGTGATCTGGAAGTAGATCACCGTGTCGATCTGCATGGTGACGTTATCCTTCGTGATGACGGGCTGCGGGTCGAAGTCCGCGACCTGCTCCTTCAGGCTGACCTTCTTCACGACGCGCTCGATAAACGGCACCTTCAGGTGCAGTCCGACGCCCCAGACGGAGTGGAACGCGCCGAGACGCTCGATGACATAGGCTTTCGACTGCTGCACGACATAGATGTTGCGCACGACGATCAGCAGAACCAGCACGATCAGAACGACGATGGCAATGGTAGATCCCATAATTCTTTTTCCTCCTTTTAATCAATCACTTCGTTTCGGTTTCAGTTTCTGTATGGACGGCCGCCTGCAGCGGCTGAACATAGAGCTTCACGCCCTCCATGCGCCCGATGCGCACGATGGTGCCCACGGGGATCGGCTCGCCGGACTCGCTGCGCGCGGTCCACGTCTTGCCGCCGACATAGACGGCCCCGGTGGGTAGGGTGTTGTCGATGGCCTCGGTCACGCGCGCCTGCGCGCCGAGGACGCGGTCGGCGTTCGTGGCAACGATGTTCTTGCCCATAAGCTTCTTTACGAGCGGGCGTGTCGCCGCGAGCGAGATGATGGACACGACGAAAAACAGTGTCAGCTGCAGCCACACCGGCCCGTCGCAGATGGCCGCGATCAGCCCGGCCACGCTGCCGAGCACGAACCAGATGGATGTCAGCCCCGCCGTCGCGGCCTCCACCACGCCGAAGAGCACCATCGCTCCGATCCAGATTACCGTTGCCATATCGCTGCTTCCTCCTTTCAGACACAGGCCGATCAGGCCGGCCAGCGCGGCCACGCCCGCCAGAATCCCGGCGGCCAGCCACTTGTTTCGCGGGGCCAGATTGTTGAAAAATGCCGCGAGTGAGCGGTGCAGCGACTCCGTCGGCAGCGGCGCGGGCTCCGGCTCCGGTGCCGACGACTCTGAGGGCGGCGGCAGCTCCTGATCGAACAGCTCGTTGAGCGTGACGCCGTAGCAGCTGCAGATATAGAGAATCTTCTCGATCTCCGGGTAGCCGCGGCCCGACTCCCACTTGCTCACCGCCTGACGCGACACGCAGAGCCGCTCGGCAAACTGTTCCTGTGTCAGTCCGCTCCGGCGGCGCACCTCCTGCAGGCGCTGTGCAAATGCCATAGATCCGGCCTCCTTTTTCTCTCTCAGCATACATAAAAAGCGTCCCTTGCGCCACCACCCTGTGTTTGCGCCGGGGAATTTCCCCGCGCAACCGAAGGTTGCGTGGGTCGCTTCTCCCCCATTATAAAGGATATGCCGCGGGAATGCCACTGTTATTTTCTCTTTTCCGCGCGGCGCTCTCTTGCGCTTTGCGGCAAAGTCCGATATACTGGTTTCGAAAACGAAACGAGGTACATATACAATGGCTGATTATCTGATTCCTTGCCTGCTGGGGCTGGAGAAGCTCGTGGGCGACGAGGTGAAAAAACTGGGGCTGCGCGACGTGCGCGTCGAGAACGGGCGCATCCTCTGCCGGGGGACGGACGCCGACGCGGCGCGGCTGAACCTGCACCTGCGCTGCGGCGCGCGGGTGCTGCTGGTGCTGGGCGAGTTCCCGGCCGTGAGCTTCGAAGAGCTGTTTCAGGGGACGCGCGCCATCGCGTGGGAGGACTATCTGCCGAGGGACGCGGCCTTCCCCGTGAAGGGGTACTCCATCTCCTCGCAGCTGCACTCCGTCCCGGCGTGCCAGTCCATCATCAAAAAGGCGATGGTCGAGCGGCTGAAGTCCCGCTACCGCATGGAGCAGTTCCCCGAGACGGGGACGAAGTATCAGGTGCGCTTCTCGATCTTCAAGGACCGGGCCGCCATCTGTCTTGATACGTCGGGCGAGGGGCTCTATAAGCGCGGCTACCGCGCCGTCGGCGTGGAGGCCCCGCTGCGCGAGACGCTCGCCGCGGCGATGGTGCTACTCTCGCGCTACCGCGGAAAGGATCCCTTCTGCGACCCGTTCTGCGGTTCGGGGACGATCCCCATCGAGGCGGCGCTCATCGCCAAGAACCGCGCACCGGGTCTTGACCGCAGCTTCGACGCGCAGAAATGGGCGTTTCTCCCCTCGCGCATCTGGATGGACGCGGCGGACGAGGCGATGGATCAGGAGTTCCACAGCAGCTACGACATCTGGGGCGGCGACATCGACCCGCGCGCCATCGACATCGCCCGCGACAACGCGCGCAAGGCGGGCGTGGAGGACACGGTGCGCTTTGAGGTCGCGGACATGCGGAGCTTCCGCCGCGACAGCGAGTTTGGCCAGCTCGTGACGAACCCGCCCTACGGCGAGCGGCTCATGGAAAAGCAGGAGGCGGAGGTGCTCTACCGCGACCTCGGCCGGATGTGGAAGAATCTGCCGCCGCGCTGGCGGACACTGGTGCTCTCGAGCCATACGGAGTTTGAGCGCTGCTTCGGCCGCCCCGCTGATAAGAAGCGCAAGCTCTATAACGGCATGATCAAGTGTGACCTGTTCATCTACGACCCGTCGCACCGCCGCTGAGCGCCTTTTTTCGCGGGAATTTTCAATTTGTTCATATTCTTCCCGTCGTACATGCTACAATATCTGTATTTCTTGTTACCGGTTCTTAAAGAATGCGGCAAAAATCCGATAAACCCATAGGGAGGACGCGTCCTATGAAGCATATCTTTATCATCAACCCCACCGCCGGCAAGCAGGACAGCCGCCAGCGGATCTATGACATGGCGAAGGAGCTGCGCGAGAAGCATGAGCTGGACGTGCAGTGCATCCTCACCAAGAAGCAGGGCCACGCGACGGAAATTGCGCGCAAGCTCTGTAAAGAGGGCGGCGAGCTGCGGTTTTACGCCTGCGGCGGCGACGGGACGGCCAACGAGGTCGCCAACGGCATCCTCGGCTTCGACAACGCCGCCATGACGATGGTCCCCGTCGGCACGGGCAACGACCTGCTCAAGAACTTCGGCGACGACCTCGAGAAGTTCCGCGATGTGGAAAATCTCTGGGACGGGCCGGTCTTCCCGATGGATGTCATCGAGGTCAACGGGCGCTATGCGCTTACAATCGCCTGCTCGGGCATCGACGCGCGCGTCGCGGCGGACGTACATAAATACAGCGAAAGCCCCCTGCTCGACGGCAAGTCCAGCTATATCGTTTCGCTGCTTGTGAATTTCTTCTTCAAAGGGATCGGCTCGCACTGGAAGGTCGAGATGGACGGCGAGGAGATGGAGGGCGACTGGTCGCTCGTCTCCGTCTGCAACGGGCGCTATTACGGCGGCGGCTTCATGCCGGTGGCCGAGGCGCGGATGGACGACGGCGTTCTGAACACGCTCGTCGTGCAGAAGGTCACGCGGCGCGCGTTTATCCGCTTCGTCGGGCCGTACTCCAAGGGTGAGTACTATAAGTTCCCGCACCTCGCGCAGTGCTACACGCCGAAGGTCGTGCGCATCACCTCCGAAAAGCCCGACATCGTCACCTGTCTCGACGGCGAATGCATTCAGGGCAGCGAGGTCACCATCCGTCTGGCCGACAAGAAGCTCAACTTCTTCGGCCCCGCAGGCTGCAGCTGCAATGCGACAGCGCGGTGCGGGCGAATTTGACCATTTTGTGAACTTTTGGTTTTTTTCGGAAATACCCCTTGCAAAATCAGAATAGTGTGGTATTATAATCAGCGTTAGCACTCAGAGGCTATGAGTGCTAACGCTGAAATTGTTATTTCTTTGATATCTATAAGGAGGAACAAACCATGAAACTGACCCCGCTGTTTGACCGCGTTGTCCTGAAGATGACGGAGGCGGAGGAGACCACCAAGGGCGGCATTATCCTCACCGGCTCCGCAAAGGAGAAGCCCTCTGTGGCAGAAGTGATTTCCGTCGGCCCCGGCGGCACCGTGGACGGCAAGACCGTGACCATGACCGTCAAGCCCGGCGACAAGGTGATTACCGACAAGTACGCCGGCACGAAGGTGACGCTCGAGGATGAGGAGTATATCATCGTCAAGCAGGGCGACATTCTGGCGATCGTCGACTGAGCTTTCAAAGAGGAGACTGCGTCCCCCTCTTTGGATTCCCCCGTACCAGTGTGCGCACTGGTAACGCCGCCCAAGGCGGCTGGGTCAACGTATTTTTGTGACGCGCATGTCGTCACAAAAATGAAATTTCAATTTGCTTTTATCTGGAGGTAATTCATATGTCTAAGATGATTAAGCGCGGGGACGAGGCCCGCAAGGCTCTGGAAGCCGGCGTCAATCAGCTGGCCGATACCGTTAAGGTCACGCTCGGCCCCAAGGGCCGCAACGTCGTGCTCGACAAGAAGTTCGGCACGCCCCTGATCACCAACGACGGTGTGTCCATCGCCAAGGAGATCGAGCTGGACGATCCGTTTGAGAACATGGGCGCGCAGCTGGTGCGTGAGGTCTCCACCAAGACCAACGACGTCGCCGGCGACGGCACCACCACCGCCACCCTGCTCGCGCAGGCCATGGTGCGCGAGGGTCTGAAGAACCTCGCCGCGGGCGCCAACCCCATCGTCATGAAGAAGGGCATGGCCAAGGCCGTTGAGGCCGCCGTCGCCGCCATCCGCGAGCAGAGCCAGAAGGTCAACGGCACCGCGGACATCGCCCGCGTCGGAACCGTCTCCTCCGGCGACGAGGAGATCGGCAAGCTGATCGCCGAGGCCATGGAGAAGGTCAGCTCCGACGGCGTCATCACCATCGAGGAGTCCAAGACCGCCGAGACCTACAGCGAGGTTGTCGAGGGCATGATGTTCGACCGCGGCTATATCACCCCCTATATGGTCACCGACACCGAGAAGATGGAGGCCATTGTCGACGATCCCTATATCCTGATCACCGATAAGAAGATCTCCGTCATCTCCGACATCCTGCCCATGCTCGAGCAGCTGGTGCAGGCCGGCAAGAAGCTGTTCATCATCGCCGAGGACGTCGAGGGCGAGGCGCTGAGCACCCTGCTCGTCAACCGTCTGAAGGGCATCCTGAACGTCGTGTGCGTCAAGGCGCCCGGCTTCGGCGATCGCCGCAAGGAGATGCTGCAGGATATCGCCACGCTGACCGGCGGTCAGGTCATCAGCGAGGAGCTGGGTCTGACGCTGAAGGACACCACCGTCGACATGCTCGGCCGTGCCCGTCAGATCAAGGTCACGAAGGAGAACACCATTATCGTCGACGGTATGGGCGATCCGCAGGCCATCAAGGACCGTGTGGCGCAGATCCGCGCGCAGATCAACATTACCACCAGCGAGTATGACAAGGAGAAGCTGCAGGAGCGTCTGGCCAAGATGGCCGGCGGCGTGGCCGTCATCAAGGTCGGCGCTGCGACCGAGACCGAGATGAAGGAGAAGAAGCTGCGCATCGAGGATGCTCTGAACGCGACGAAGGCCGCCGTGGAAGAGGGTATCGTCGCCGGCGGCGGTACGATCTTCGTCAACATCATCCCCGCTGTCACCGCGCTGCTCGACAAGGTCGACGGCGATGAGAAGACGGGCGTGCGTATCGTGGCCAAGGCGCTCGAGGAGCCCATCCGCCAGATCGCGGCCAACGCGGGCCTCGACGGCTCCGTCATTCTGGAGAAGGTCCGCACCTCCGGCAAAAACGGCTATGGCTTCGACGCCTACAAGGAGGAGTACTGCGACATGATCGCCGGCGGCATCGTCGATCCCGCCAAGGTGACCCGCAGCGCGCTGGAGAACGCCGCGAGCGTGTCCGGCATGGTTCTGACGACCGAGTCCCTCGTCGCCGAGAAGCCGGCACCCCAGCCCGCACCCCAGCCCGGCGACATGGCCGGCGGCATGGGCGGCATGTATTAATAGACACCGCAAAGCCTTGAAATTGCTTGATTTTTTGAGTGTGCAAAAGCGGATTTACGCCAAACTTACGCCAAGAATTCAAGCGCATTATAGGGTAACAGAAATCGGCACCTGCCTCAAAAGCAGGTGCCGATTTTTTCTTATTTACGCTTCAGCTTTTAATTGCCGCAGCTGCGGCACGATGAGCGCCACAGAGATCACGAACGCGATCCAGTCGGCAATGGGCGTCACCCATGCGATACCGGAAACGCCGACGGCATGGTTCAAAATCAGCATGAACACCACGTCCAGACTGCCCTTGTGAAGAAGGGACAGGCAAAGCGGATGCACTTTCTTGCCGATCACCTGAAAGACGGTGATGACCATTTTGAATACTACCACTCTGTCGCGCTGCTCACGCCGAAGTCGAAGAACTGGCCCCGCTTCTGCTCGAGCGCGCGCTGGTACACGACGCTCGCGCAGCCGATGTCCATCGCGCCCGTGCCGATCGGCAGGCACACGATGCGCTGACCGGGCTCGCGGTGCAGCTCGGCGCGCCCGGCGACGAGCTCGCCGATGGTGCAGGTGATGCTCTCGCGCGTGATCTTCCCCTCCGCGGCCAGCTTTGACAGCGCGCCGCGGTGGAGCGTCTGCTCCACATGGTCGACAACGATCTTATCCGCGTGGAGCAGGACGTCGTCCTCGCACTCCTGATACGAGCCCATGGGGAACACAATCGTCTCGGGGGAGAGCCACTCCTCCTTCAGAAACCCGTCCTTCGACTGGGTAACGCAGATGACCGCGTCGCCCTGCGCGGCGTCCTTCGGGTCGTCGCAGAGGATGATTCTGCCGGGGATGGCGCTCTGCATATCCTCCCGGAAGCGCTCGAGCGCGGCGCGGGAGACATCGTAGATGCGCAGCTCCTCGATGTCGAACAGGGTGGAGATGGCGCGGGTCTGCATGTGCCCCTGCATGCCCGCCCCGTAGATGCCGAGGTGGATGGGGCGGCGCTCGCCGTCCTTCAGGCCGAGCAGGTATTTCAGCGCCACGGCCGTCTGCGCGCCCGTGCGCATGTTCGTGATGAGCGCGCCGTCGAGCACGGCGATGAAGTTGTTGATGTGCGGATTCACCAGCAGAATGAGCGAGGAGCAATAGGGGATGCCGCGCTTTTTGCGTTCGCCGAGGTTGCCGCCGGCCCATTTCAGGCCCGCCACATCCGAAAAGCCCACATACGCCGGCATCGCGTTCATGAAGCCGTTATAGGGCGGATAGGGCGCAATCTCGCCCAGATCCAGATTGACCTTGGAGGGGTTGACGACCGTGCCGTCGCCCATGCCGCGGAATGTCTTTTCCACCGCGGCGACCACATCCTCCATCGGCAGGAGCGCACGCACGTCCTGCTCGCTCAGCAGCAATGTCTGTCCCATGTCAGAGCCTTCCTTTCTCACTCATGCTCAGGTCTGCGGCAGCAGATCCTGATCCCAGCCGGCGGGGGTGTAGAAGCCGCGGCACTCGGTATTGAACACCTCGAGCGTGGCGTCGGACTGATAGGCCTCGACGACCTTGCGGAAGATTTCCACCTTGTCGGGGTCGCTCAGGTCGGCGGTGCGGGCGGCGATCAGGTTCCAGTAGTCCTCGATGTCCAGACGGTCGTCGGCGAAGATGGCGTCGCTCGCAGACAGGCCGAAGTCGAGGGCGTAGTTGTTGTTGACGATGGCGGCGGTGACATCGGGCAGGGCGGAGACGATGACGTTCGCCTTCAGCTCCTTGATGGTCACGCCGATGTTATAGGTCTGGATGTCGTCGAGCGTGGGGTTGAAGCCCGCGGCGGAGTTCAGGGTGATGATGCCCGCGGACTCGAGCACCTTCAGGGCGCGGCCGCCGTTGGTCAGGTCGTCGGGGATGGCGATGATGTCGCCGTCCTTCAGCTCGCTCACGGAGGAGATCTTGCTGGAGAAGAGGCTCATGGGCGCGATGAAGGTGTTGCCGATATTCTGGATCTCATAGCCGTAGTTGGCAATCTCACCCTGCAGATAGATGCGGTGCTGGAATGCGTTGAGGTCGATCTCGCCGTTGGCGAGGGCGTTGTTGGGGGTTACGTAGTCGGAGAACTGGACGATCTCGAGGTTGATGCCCTCGGCCTTCAGTGCCTCCTGCGCGGGCTTCCAGATGTCGTCATAGATGGCGCCGACGACGCCGAGCTTGACGGTGACGGTGTCGCCGTCGGCGGCGGAGCCGTTATCCTTGGAGCCGCAGCCGGTCAGGGCCAAGGCCAGCAGCGCGATGGCCAGCGCCAGCGCAAAAATTCTCCTGCGTTTCATGTGATTTTCCTCCTGTGATTTTAAAAATGAAAGTTGACGGGTGGACAGGATCTATATCATACACTCGATGGACGAGGGTAAGCGCATCAGTGCGTATTCTTCTTCACGACGCGGCCGCCGACAAACTCGATGATGCAGACGATGATGACCAGCACCAGCACGGTCACGTTCGTCACGTCGGCCATGTTGCGGTCGTGGCCGTAGCGGACGGCGAAGTCGCCGAGACCGCCCGCGCCCACGACGCCGGCCATGGCCGTCAGGTTCAGCAGGCTGATGGCGGTGATGGTCGTGCCGCGCGCGATGGACGCGACGCTCTCGCGCAGGTAGACGCGGAAGATGATCTCCAGCGGGCTCGAGCCCATGGAGAGCGCCGCCTCGATCAGGCCGCCGTCCAGCTCGGCCAGCGCGCTCTGTACCTGCCGCGCGAAGAACGGCACCGCGCCGAACACCAGCGGCACAATCGCGCCGCGGACGTAGATGGCCGTACCCATGATCGCGCGGGAGACGGGCAGCACCCACGTCAGCAGGATGATGAACGGGATGGAGCGGAACAGGCTCACGAGCTTGTCGAGGATCTGGTAGATGACGCGGTTTTGCAGGATGCCGCCGGGCTTTGTGACGGTGAGCAGCACGCCCAGCGCCAGACCCAGCACGAACGAGATCGCGCCCGACCAAACTACCATCAGCAGCGTATCGCCGATGGCCTTATAGAAGTCCGGAAGCCGGCTCATGACATTGGGAATCCAGTTATTCAGTAGCTCTTGCATCTTTGATTACCTCCACGCCTACGTTCTTGTCAATGAAATACTCGATGGCCTTCGTGATGTGCGAGCGCTCGCCGCTGATGATGGCCACGGTGCCGCCGATGGGTGCGTCCTGCACGATGTTGATGTCGGCGAAGATGATGTTCAGCGACACATCGAACAGCTTCGTCACGACGGAGATGAGCGGCTCGGCGGCGTTGCGCTGGACGTAGGACAAGCGGATGATGAGCTCGCCCGGCTTCAGCCTCGTCACGGGGGAATCCGCCGCGATCAGCTCCTCGACCTTCTGCAGGTTCGAGGTCGTCCGGATGAAGCTGCGGGTGATGTCCTGCCGCGGGTCGACGAAGACATTGAATACCTCGCCCTGCTCGGCCACACGCCCGTGCTCCATGACGGCCACGCGGTGACAAATCTCGCGGACGACGGCCATCTCGTGCGTGATGAGCACGATCGTCAGCCCCAGCTTCGCGTTCAGGTCGCGCAGCAGGTGGAGAATCGCCTTCGTCGTCTGCGGGTCGAGCGCGGAGGTCGCCTCGTCGCACAGCAGCACGCTCGGGTCGTTGGCGAGGGCGCGGGCGATGGCCACACGCTGCTTCTGGCCGCCGGAGAGCTGGCTGGGGAAGGCGTCGGCCTTGTTGCCGATGCCGACGAGCTCGAGCAGGCTCTGCACCTTGGCCGCGATCTGCTCGCGGCTCAGGCCGCTGCCGCGCAGTGGATAGGCGACGTTCCCGGCCACCGTGCGCGAAGGCATGAGGTTGAAGTGCTGGAAGATCATGCCGATCTTTTTGCGCGTCTGGCGCAGCTGCTTCGGCGGGAGGGCCGTCAGCTCCTGCCCATCGAGGAGCACCTCGCCGGAGGTGGGGCGCTCGAGCAGGTTGATGCAGCGCACGAGCGTCGACTTGCCTGCGCCGGAAAAACCGATGATGCCGAAGATCTCACCGGTTTCCACCGTGAGCGAGACATCCTGCACCGCGTGGACGGCGTGTTCGCCGGTTCCGAAGTCCTTGGAAATGTGTCTGAGTTCGATCAAGTGAATTCCTCCTCTGGATGAAAAAAGCGGGGAGCTTTACAGCTCCCCGCTTCAGGTTGGTTTCTCAGGTTCCTATCGAACCGGCGCGCAGCGTCAGATCAATGGGCGAAATGGCCTTCCTGTTTGCAATCGGTGGGCTGCAGGTGAACGCGAAAAAGCATGGGCATCGGCATCGCCATGTCCATGTACATGCACATCATCTTGGAAACAGAAATATACATCGTTCGCCTGCTCCTTTCCGAAAAATTTCCATCAACATATCAAGCTTATTGGTTTGATGGCATCATAGCACCATCCGGCCGGCGCTGTCAACCGAAAATTGCGGTTTTCAGGAAATTCCGGCGATGTTCACGAAATTCAGCGGGATCTGCGAGGAAATATGAGATGGCATGACAACGGCTGTGATCGCATCGCGGTCAGATGACATACTCGACGGTGCGCTCCTCCGTCAGCTCCATGCGCCGGTTTCTCAGCAGCACCGCCTCGCGCCCGTCCAGCGGGCCGAGGGCGTAGAGCGTCCGCGTCTCGCGCTCGAGATAGCTGACCGGGACGATCCGGTTATACGCGTCCGGGTGGTCCACCACCATTTGCAGCGTGGGGTCACCGAAGGGCTTCGCGCAGTAGTACGGGTCGAAAAGGCGCACCTCGTCGCCCTCGATCCCCGTGAGCAGCACATCGTGCCACCCCTCGAGGTCAAGCCGCGCCGCCGCGGCGCAGCGTATCGCGCAGGGGATTGTTCATCGGGATCGCCTTCAATATCAACGTAGTATGTAAGTGGGTTTATAGTGGCACAACCGCCGCCCGCTGTCAATGCCCGCGCGGGTTGCAATTTGCCGCGCTTTCCGCCATAATAGGGGCAAGAGAAAGGATGTGTCGCGTATGTCGCTGAAAAACGTCTATTGCCGGGCGTATCAGGTCTGCTTCGCCGTGGGGGCGCGGCTGCTGCCGTGGCGCAGGCCGGAATGCATCACCGGGCTGGGGAGCTTTGCGCGGGTACCGTCGCTGCTGGCCGAGCGCGGCGTGCGCAAGCCCCTGATCGTCGCGAGCCGCCGCCAGAGCCAGACCCCCGCGTTTCAGGAGATGCTGGGCCATCTCGCGGGCTGGTCGCTCTACACCGGCGTGACGGCCAATCCGCGCGTGGAGACGGTCGAGGCCATCGCCGCACAGTACCGCCGCTCGGGCTGCGACGGGTTCGTCGCCGTGGGCGGCGGCTCGCCGATGGACGCGGCCAAGGCCGCCGCGGCGCTCATTGCCCGCCCGGGGCGCACGGTCGCACAGCTCGGGGGACTTTTAAAGGTGCGCTGCCGCGTGCCGCCGCTTGTCGCCGTGCCGACGACGGCGGGCACCGGCTCGGAGACGACGATCGCCGCCGTCGTGACCGGCAGCGACCACCACAAATACGCCATCAATGACCTCTGCCTGATTCCGCAGGCGGCGGTGCTCGACCCTGCGCTCTCGGCGAGCCTGCCGCAGGATGTGACGGCACAGACGGGCATGGACGCCCTGACGCACGCAGTCGAGGCCTATATCGGCCGGTTCTACAATACTGCCGAGACGCGGCGGATGGCCGAGCGGGCGGTCGCGGGAATCTTCCGCCACCTGCCGGAGGTCTGCCGCGACGGCGGGAACCTCGGGGCGCGGCAGGCGATGCTCGCCGCGTCGTATCAGGCGGGCTTCGCCTTCACGCGCGCGGGCGTCGGCAACGTCCACGCCATCGCGCACACGCTCGGCGGGCTCTATGACGTGGGGCACGGGCTTGCAAACGCCGTCCTCCTGCCCGTTGTGCTGGAGGACTACGGCCCCGCGGTCTACCGGCGGCTGGCGCGGCTGGCGGAAGCCGCGGGCCTTCCGGGGGAGGACGACGCGCAGAAGGCAAACGCCTTCATCGCCGCCATCCGCGCCATGAACCAGCAGTTCCGGATTCCGGAGGGCTTTTCCTGCATCCGTGAGGAGGATCTGCCACAGATGGCCGCGTGGGCCGACGCCGAAGCCAATCCGACCTACCCCGTCCCGGTCATCTATGACCGCGCGCACTTCATCCGCGTCATCCGCCGGGTCATGCTGCCCGCGAAGCGGGAGGAGCAGACGCCATGACGAATCCGGACAGGAGGAAATCCGCGTCTGGCATGACCACTGGTTCGGCGTGAACGCGCGGCCGCCGCTCTACACCGACGTGCCGCAAAACGTGGAGCACCTGCCCTTCGGCGAGGCGCGCTGGTGCGTTGGCCCCGCGACGACGGCCCACCAGTTCCGCCGGCTCTACGGCAATCAGGTCTGCCGCCTGTCCGACCCGCCGGAAAGCCGCACCTTCTACCTTGTCACGCAGAAGGGACAGCCGCTGCGCGCGTCGGCGAAGCTCTTCCTCGAGGATCTGCGCGGGCACCTGCGCCATATCGAGGGCGTTCAGATTTTCTCGCAGCGCTTGCAATAGGGGCACAAATTTGCTAAAATGGGGTATCTTTTCAGAATTTGGAACGGGAGAACTCCACATGATCGGTTTTTACGACTATACCGTCATCGCGACGTATCTGGCCACGGTGCTGGGCGTGGGCGGTATCTTTCTCGCGGCGGACGGGCTGCACCTGCCCGCCGTCTTCTGTCTGCTGCTGGCGGGTCTGCTCGACACGTTCGATGGGCGCATCGCCCGCACGAAAAAGGACCGCTCCGAGCAGCAGAAGCACTTCGGCATCCAGATTGACTCGCTCAACGATCTGATCTGCTTCGGCGTGCTGCCGGCGATGATCTGCCGCGGAGCCTACGCCGCAAGCCCCGCTTATCTCTCGCTCGGCGGGCCCGTCGGGCGGATCCTGCCGCCGGTGTGGTTCGACGCGCCGCTGTGCTTTTTCGTGCTGGCGGGACTGATCCGGCTGGGCTACTTCAACGTAACGGAGGAGGAGCGGCAGGAGGGCACATCCGCCGCGCGGAAATACTACTTGGGACTGCCCATCACGTCGAGCACGCTGATGATCCCGCTGGTATACCTGCTGTCGGTGCTGCTGCCCGGCGCTTCGACCGCGATTCTGACGCTCGGGGTGCTCGTGACAGGGCTTCTGTTCATCGCGCCGATCCATGTGAAAAAGCCCGGCCTGCCCGCGCTCTGCGCACTGGCGCTCATCGGCGCAGCAGAGCTCGCAGGGCTGATTATGCTGGCGCTCTAAAACTACATAACAATAGGGGACGGGTTAATACCCGTCCCCTATTTATTGTCTCACAGAGTTCGCGGCGCTGCAAGCCGCCCCATGTGAAAAAAGCCGAAGGCCTTTTTCACATGCGCGCTTCCGCCCAGTCGGAGAGCTGATCGAGGATCGGCAGCAGCGCGCGGCAGTCGTCCGTCGGGCTGTACTCCACGCGCACGGGCACCTCCAGATACTCGCGCCGGGTGACAAGCCCGTCCCGCTCCAGCTCGCGCAGCGCCGAGGCGAGCACGGTATTGCTGATCCCGTCGAGCCGGGCACGCAGCGCGTTATAGCGAATGGCCCCGGCGTTCGTCACAGCGCAGAGAATCTGCACCTTCCACTTGCCGCCGATGAGCGCCATCGCGTGGTGCAGGGGACATTTTTCCATGCAGGGACAGTCGTAATGGGACATGGTAAGCTCCTCCTGACTTAGTCCGGTTTATCTGCGCTCTTGCGCTTTGGCGCAGATGTGTTATGATCAGTGTATCAAATAAGGAAAAAGGAGTAAATAGGGAAATGCACATATATTTGCAGGGACTGACGATGGGGCTGGCGTATGTGGCCCCGATCGGGCTGCAGAACCTCTTTGTCATCAACAGCGCACTCACGCAAAAGCGCAGCCGCGTCTATCTCACGGCGCTGATCGTTATTTTCTTCGACATCACGCTGGGACTGGCGTGCTTTCTCGGCGCGGGCGCGCTGATGCAGGCGCTGCCGTGGCTGCAGAAGGTCATTCTCGCCGCGGGCAGCCTGATCGTCATCTGGATCGGCATCGGGCTGCTGCGCAGCAAGGCCAGCCTCGAGGGCGGGCGTGACGTGAACGTCCCCGTCTGGAAGCTCATCACCACGGCGTGCGTCGTGACGTGGTTCAATCCGCAGGCGCTCATCGACGGGACGATGATGCTCGGTGCGTTCCGCGCGAGTCTGCCCGCGGGGACGGATCTGTTTTTCATCTGCGGCTTCGCCTCGGCGTCGGTGTTGTGGTTTCTCGGAATCTCCACGGTCATCTCGCTGCTCGGCGCGCGCTTTAACGAGAAGGTGCTGAATATCATCAACAAGGTCTGCGGCGTGGTCATCATCTTCTACGGGTGCCGTCTGGCGTGGAACTTCCTGCGCCTGCTGGGCGTTTTCTGAAAACCGGACAGAAAAAAGGGAAGGGACGGTGCGCCATGCGCCGTCCCTCCAAGTTGAGGAGAAAAATGATAGGAAGCGTATTAAATCAGCACGGCCAGCAGCCACACAAGGCCGATTGCGGCCCCGCCCAGCAGGGCGGAGATCCACGGCGTGATGCGCAGGCGGCGCGGTGGAACCGAGCCGTGCGTGCGGGCATAGCTCTTGGCGATGCGGACGGCCTGGTCCACGAGCTGCTGTGAGCTGACGCCTCCGCTGCCGGAGGCCATGTCGTTGCGGAGAATGAAAATTGCCTGTTCAAAAATACGCGGGTCGGGGGAATCCACCACGATCACCCGCCGGGAAATGCCTTTCACCAAGAGTTTTGCCCTCCTCTGCCGTTGATGCTTTCAGTATGGCCGGTCGGGCGGACGGTTATACCTGCCGCGGCGGTGAATCTTCCATTTTTGGCAGGTGCAGCACCAGCACGGCGCAGTCGTCGCGCAGGCCGCGCCGCGTGCGCGACTCCGAGAGGATGAGCGAGGCGAGCGCCTCGGCGCTCTGGCCGCTCCAGCCCGCCATGAGGTTCTGCAGCCACTCGTCGTCCGTCTCATCGGCCACACCGTCGCTGACCATGACGAAAAAGCTCCCCGCCGGCAGGCTCAGGCGCGTGCTCTCCGGGCCGTCCGCGCCCTGCTGCAGCCCCGCGGGCAGGCTCTGCCCCGTGACGCGCGTGACGCAGCCGCCGCGCTTTAAGTAAGACGGCGCCGCGCCGTATTTATAGAGCGTCCCCGCGCCGGTCGGGCGCTGCAGTGCCAGCAGGTCGATCGTCGTGAAGCCGCCGCCCTCCTCGCCGCGCAGCATGAGCGCGGCGTTGAGCGTCCGCAGCGCGGAGACCGGCTCGATCCCGGCCTCCAGAAACTCGCGCAGCAGGCGCACGGTCATCGCCGCCTCGCGGTGCGCGGGCTCGCCCGTCCCCATCCCGTCGGAGAGAAGGAGATAGAGCGTGGAGCCGACCTCGAAAATCGCGAGCTGGTCGCCGCAGACGCGCTGCCCCTCCCGCGGACGCAGCCCCGAGCCGATGCGGTAGCCCAGAGGCGTGGCCGCCGGGGCGGACGCGGGCTGCGCCGCGCCGGAGAGGAGGTCGCCCATCTGCGCGTACTGGTCGCGCGCCTGCGCGCGCACCGCCTGCAGCCGCTGGTGGTACTGGCGGCGGAGGAGATAGTCGCGCAGCTGCGCGTCCACGGCGGCGAGAAACTCCGTCAGGTGGACACAGCGCGAGGTGAAATAGAGCGGAAAGTCCCGCGTCTCGGCGCGGCCGCGGCGCAGCATGGCCGGGCATGCGTCGTTGAAGGCGTTGTACGTCGCGTTGTAGTTCTGCTGCCAGCAGGCCGTGCGCAGGACGCAGCGGCGGCAGACGCGCTCGGCGGCGCGGTCGAAGATGACGGAGGGATTCTCCGGCGGGGGCGGCGAGGTGCCGCGGAAAAAGCTGTCATAGAGGTCGCGGAAGGCCGCGCCCTGCGCCGCCTGCGCCGATTGCGCGGCAAACGCGGGAACCGCCGCTTTTTCGGCGCGCGCCGCCTTCTTTTCGCGCGGCGCCGCCTTCAGCAGGCGCTCCGGCAGCAGCAGAAAGAGCGTCGCGCCGACGGCGCTCTCCCCCAGCAGGAGGAGAGGATCGTCCGCGTCGAAGAGCGCCGGCAGGCACGCAAACGGCGCGCACAGCGCAAGCGCCATCTGCCAGCGGCGCCCCCGGCAGCACGCGGCAAGGCCGCACCCCGCACCGCAGAGCGCCGTAAGCAGCAGCTGCGGTGGCTCACCCGTGAGGTCGAGCGCCAGCCCCAACCCCGCGCCGAGCGCGGCGGCGAGACCCGGCGCGCTCTCCGTTGCCGCGAACAGGAGCGCCAGCGCCGCGAACGCGCAGCCGAAGTCAAATTTTCCGCCCTTTGCCGCGCCGCAGAGCGCGATACTCAGCGCCGCCAGCAGCAAAAACGCCGCCGGGCGGCGTTTTTCCCCCTCCGTCTCCCGCAGGCCGTACCACACGCACCCGGCCAGCAGCGCCGCCGCGGCGAAGCAGGCCATGACCTCCGCGGCCAGCCGGTGCAGCAGGTAGACCGACTGCACCAGCAGGAACATCCCCGCCGACACCGCCGGGCGGAAGCCCGGGCGGCGGTAGAGCTTCGTGTCGAAAAACGCGCTGCTCGCGGCGAAGATGAGGATCGCCGCCGCCGTATGGCGCAGGCCGGACTGGAAATCCAGAAACACCAGCGCGCCCAGCCCCGCGCCCGCAAGCCCGGCCAGTCCCGGCAGCCCCGGCCCGGCAAGCGCCGTCAGCGCCAGCGAAAGCGGCGCATACCCGCCGAGACGGCACGCCGTGAGCAGCAGCGTCAGCGCCATGCACGCGATAAGCCTGCCCGCCGGCGCAAAGCGGCGCAGCGTGCCGGGCAGAGTGAGTTCTTTCATGGACAAGCCCTCCTTTTTCCCCTATTGTATGCACGCACCGGGCGAAAACCCGTCGGGAAATGAAAAAAGGCCAAAAAAGGCCAATGGCCTTTTTAATCAGAAAGAAAGCCGTGTATCCATGAGGATACACGGCTCTCTTTCTGATTATTTGTTTTTCTCCGCGAAATATGCACGGGTCTGGTCGATGTTGTGCTCGATCTCCCGGCGGAGGGCGTCGACGGAGTCGAACTTCTTCTCCGGGCGCAGGCGGCGGTAAAAGTCCAGCCGGATCTGCTGGCCGTAGAGGTCGCCGTCGAAGTCGATGAGAAACGTCTCGACGGAGACGGCGTCGCTGTCGCTGACGGTGGGGCGGGTGCCGACGTTCGTCACGCCCGCGAAGTTCCGCCCGTCGGCGAGCGTCACGCGGGAGATATACACCCCGCGCCCCGGCACCAGCACATGCCCCGGCACGGTCAGATTCACCGTCGGAATCCCGATCGTGCGGCCGAAGCGGAAGCCGTGTCCCACGGTCTGGCTCAGGCAGTGCGGATGGCCGAGAAACAGCGCCGCGCGCTCCATGTCGCCCGCCTGCACGAGCGAGCGGATGTAGGTGGAGCTGACGGTGATGCCCTCGATCTCCACCTTTGGGATGATGTCGCAGCCGAGCCCCAGCTCACGGCACTTCGCCTGCAGCAGCTCGGGGTTGCCCTCGTTCTTGTGGCCGAAGTGGTGGTCATGACCGGCGACGAAGTGCACCGCGCCATAGTCGCGGATGAGCATCCGGATATAGTCCTCCCAGCGCATGGTCATCATCGCCTGATCGAACGGGGCGAGGATGACATCGCGGATGCCGTAGATCCGCTCGATCAGGCCGCGGCGATCCTCGGGAGAGTTGATGAGATAGACGGGCTTGCCTGTGACGACCTCCTTGGGCGGGCGGTCGAAGGTAAAGACGGCGGGGGTGACGCCCAGCTCACGGGCGCGCTCGACGGTCTTGCTCAAAAGCGCCCCGTGGCCGCGGTGTACGCCGTCGAAAAAGCCCAGGGCAATGACAGTATGATTCAAGTGCTTCACGCTCCGAAAAAGTTTTTCAGGGACGTCAGCGTCCCGTTCTGGGCCCGGCTGAGACAGAGGAACGTTCCGTCCCGTCCGTAGACCCGGTATAGTCCGTCCGCGGGCGCGTCAGGCGGCGCAAGCGGATTGCCGTTGCGGCAGAGAGCCTCCGCCCGCTCCGTGCGGATATGGTAGGCCGGGTGCGCGCGGAAGAGCGAATCCACCGGCTGCAGAAGGCTCTCGCCCTCCAGCTGCACCCGCTCGAGCGTCACGGCGTCCGCGAGCGTAAAGCCCGCGGCCATCGTGCGCCGCAGGGCGCTCATGCAGCCGCCGCAGCCGAGCGCACGGCCGATGTCATGGCAGAGGGTGCGGACATAGGTGCCCTTCGAGCAGCGGATGCGCAGGGTGAACGCGTCCGGCGCAGTCTGTTCCACGACCTCGAGCTCATAGATCGTGACGGGTCGGGGCTTTCGCTCGACCTCCTCGCCGCGGCGCGCCAGCTCATAGAGCTTCTTACCGCCGATCTTGATGGCGGAGTACATCGGCGGAATCTGCTCAATTTCGCCGGTAAAGCGCGGCAGCACCGACTCCAGCTCCGTGCGGGTGACGGATGCAGGGTGCGTCCCGAGCGTCTCGCCGCTGGTATCCTGCGTGTTCGTGACGAGCCCCAGCTTTAGACCCGCGACATACTCCTTCTGCCCGCTCTCAGCGAAGCTGACGGCGCGGGTGGCCTGCCCCACAAAGACGGGCAGCACACCCGTCGCCATCGGGTCGAGCGTCCCGGCGTGGCCGACCTTCTTCGTGTGCAGGATGCCGCGCAGCTTCGCGCAGACGTCCATGCTCGTCCAGCCGGACGGCTTGTCGATGATGATAATCCCGTTCGCCATAGCCTTATTCTCCGGTGACCTCGGCGATGGCGGCGAGGGTGGCGCGCTTCGCCTGCTCAAGCGTCCCCTCGATCGTCGCCCCGGCCGCCGCGGCATGGCCGCCGCCTCCGAGCTTTTTGCACACGAGCGTCGCGTTCACGCGCGGCCCGGTGCGCAGGGAGAGCTTGACCGTCCCCGGCCGCAGCTCGCGCAGCGTCACGCCGCAGTCCGTTCCCTCGACGAGGGCGGCGAGGGAGCTGAGCTCCTCAATATCCGCGTCCGTCGCGTGCATCTGCTCGCGCAGGGCGAGGGGAATCGTCATGACGACGACGCGGTCGTGGTCATAGAGCTCCATGTCCGCGACCATCCGCGCCTCCATCGCGAGGCGCGTCTTGCTCTTCGTGCGGAAGAGCACCTTGTTGACGGGGGCCGGGTCAATCCCCGCCGCGAAGAGCTCCGCGGCGATGCGGTGCGTGCGCGCGGTGGTGTTGGAATAGACAAAGCAGCCCGTGTCGGTGGAGATCGCGACATAGAGCGGCAGGGCGATCTCCGGCGTGACGGCCGTCAGCTCGCGGATAATCTCATAGATAATCTCGCCGCAGGCGGCGCTCTCAGCTTCCAGACACGTCTCGGCGGCGAAGAACTCCTGCGATGGGTGGTGATCGACGGCGAGGTCGATGCACCCGGCATAGGCCTTGGCATTCTCCGGCAGGAGGGAGAGCGCGGCGATGTCCACGCTCACGACAAACGACGGCTCCCAGCCCTCCGGCGCCCAGTAGGGCGCGGCGTAGGGCGCGTACGTCACGGTGATCTCCGGGTTCGGCAGGAGGTAGGCCTCCTTGCCGATGTCGCGCAGCGCGCGGCAGAGCGCGGCGGCGGAGCCGATCGTATCGCCGTCCGGGCGGACGTGCGTGAGCAGGAGCACCCGGTCCCGGCTGCGCAGCAGCGCGGCGGTTTCTGTAACGTTCATGCGCCGCCTCACTTCTCGTCCGGGAGGACGATGTCGGCGTTGGCGGGGTTCGCGGGCTTGACATGGCTGAGCATGTCGAGGATGTGCGCGCCGTGGGCGATGGACTCGTCGAGGAAGAACTGCAGCTCCGGGGTATAGCGCAGGTCGATCTTCGTCCCCAGTGCGTGGCGCAGGAAGCCCGCGGCGGACTTGAGCCCCTTCATCAGCCCCTTCTCGTCCGGGCAGTTGAGGGCGCTGACATAGACGCGGGCATAGCGCAGGTCACTCGTCGTGTCGACATGGGTGATGGTGAGCATCGTCTCGGACACGCGCGGATCCTTGACCGTGCGCAGCAGGGAGGCCAGCTCCTTCTGAATCTCGTCGTTGATGCGGCCGATGCGGTTGGATGCCATAGGGCGTCACTCCTTTCGTAAAAGAGAAAACGGGGCGGGCGTCCCGCCCGCCCCGTGGGTTAGTCAAATGGATTTTTGCCGAAGTGGTTTACTGGGGGATCTCCTCCATCGTGAAGGCCTCGATCACGTCGCCTGCCCCATGAAACGGCGTTTCATGGGGACCCCGGACAGAATATCCTTGGCGGAAATGAATTCCGCCTGCGGCAAGGTTTTGCTTGCAGCAAAACGCTTGGGACGCGTGGGGCGCGAGCCGCTTACGCGGCAGGAAGGCGACAAAAGGCCTGCGGTAAGGCGATGCCGACTGCTTACTGGGGGATCTCCTCCATCGTGAAGGCCTCGATGATGTCGCCTTCCTTGATGTCGTTGAACTTCTCGATGCTCAGGCCGCACTCGTAGCCCGCGACGACCTCCTTGACGGAGTCCTTGAAGCGCTGCAGCGAGGCGAGCACGCCCTCGTGGATGACGATGCCGTCGCGCACCAGACGCACCTGGCAGTCCTTGCGCTGGATCTTGCCGTCCTGCACGTAGCAGCCCGCGACGGTGCCGACGCCGGAGACCTTGTAGGTCTGGCGCACCTCGGCGTGGCCGAGCAGGGCCTCGCGGAACTTCGGGGCGAGCATGCCCTTCATGGCGGACTCGATCTCGTTGATGGCGTCGTAAATCACGCGGTACATGCGCATGTCGACGTTGGCGCGGGCGGCGCTCTCGCGGGCGGCGGCGTCCGGACGGACGTTGAAGCCCACGATAATGGCCTGCGACGTGGAGGCAAGCATGACGTCGGACTCGTTGATCGCGCCGACGCCGCCGTGGATCACGCGCACACGCACCTCGTCGTTCGAGAGCTTCTCGAGCGAGGACTTCACGGCCTCGACCGAGCCCTGGACATCGGCCTTGACGATCAGGTTCAGGTTTTTCATCTCACCGGCCTGAATCTGACTGAACAGATCCTCGAGCGAGACCTTCGTGACGGGCGCGTTGGCCTTGGCCTTCTCCTCGGCCTTGCGCTGCTCAACGAGCTCGCGGGCGAGCTTTTCGTCGGCGACGGCGTTGAACGTGGCGCCCGCGGAGGGAGCCTCGCTCAGACCCGTGATCTCCACGGGGACGGAGGGGCCGGCGGAGGTGATCTTCTGGCCCTTGTCGCTGAGCATCGCGCGGACGCGGCCGACGGCCGTACCGGCGATGATGATATCGCCCTGATGGAGCGTACCGTTCTGGACGAGCAGCGTCGCCACGGGGCCGCGGCCCTTGTCCAGACGCGCCTCGATGACGGTGCCCTGCGCGGCGCGGTTGGGGTTGGCCTTCAGCTCCTCAACCTCGGCGGTCAGTGTGAGCATCTCGAGCAGGTTATCCACGCCCATGCCGGTCTTGGCCGAGATGGGGCAGACAATCGTCTCGCCGCCCCACTCCTCGCACACCAGCCCGTACTCGGTGAGCTGCTGCTTGACGCGGTCAGGGTTGGCCTCGGGCTTATCCATCTTGTTGATGGCCACGATGATGGGGATCTCGGCGGCCTTGGCGTGGTTGATGGACTCAATCGTCTGGGGCTTAATGCCGTCCTCGGCGGCGACGACCAGAATGGCGATATCCGTGACCATCGCGCCGCGGGCGCGCATGGACGTGAACGCCTCGTGGCCGGGGGTATCGAGGAAGGTGATGGGCTTGCCGTGGATCTGCACCTGATAGGCGCCGATGTGCTGGGTGATGCCGCCCGCCTCGCCGGAGGCGACGTGCGCGTGGCGGATATAGTCGAGCAGGCTGGTCTTGCCGTGGTCGACGTGGCCCATGACCACGACAACGGGCGCGCGGGGGACGAGATCCTCCTCGGCGTCCTTGTGGTCGTCGATCAGCTTCTCCTCGATGGTGACGACGACCTCCTTTTCGACCTTGCAGCCCATCTCCTCGGCGATGATGGCGGCGGTGTCGAAGTCGATCATCTGGCTCAGGGACGCCATGACGCCGTTTTTCATCAGGCACTTGACGACCTCCGCACCGGTCTTCTTCATGCGGCTGGCCAGCTCGCCCACGCTGATCTCATCCGGGATCTGCACGGTGACGGGCGTCTTCTTGATGATCTCAAGCCGCAGGCGGCGCATGCGGTCGGCCTCCTCCTGCTTGCGCTTGTTGCTGACGGGGCCGTTCTGGCGTTTCTTACTGTTGCGGAACTTCTCGCGGTTGCCCTGCTGCTGCTCGCGGCGGCTGCCGCCGCGGCCCTCCGCCATGTCCTGCAGCTTTTCGTCGTACTTATCCAGATTGACGTTGGTGGCCTTGCGGGTATCCACCACCTTGGTCTGGGGCACCCGGCTCATGGGCTTGGACGGGGTCTGGTTCTGCTGCGGCTTCCCTGCAGGCTGAGCCTGCTGGCGCTTGTCGCCCTTCTTCTCGGCGGTCGCAGGCTTCTCGGCCTGCTTCTTCTCCGCGGCCTTGGCGCCCTCGGCGAAGATCACCTGGATGCCGGAAACCTGATTGTGCTGCGTCAGATGCTCGAAGATCAGAGAGAGCTCTCTGTCGTCCAGCACCTGCATATGGTTTTTGGGCGTCTGCGCATACTTGGTCAGGATCTCCGTGATCACCTTCGTGGGAACCCCGAAATCCTTGGCCACTTCGTGTACCCTGTATTTGTTGACGATGCTACCCAAATATAGCCACCTCCTCAATGTGATACCAACGTGCTCACGCACGAAACTTACTTCTTATCGCCCCGGTCGGAGCCCTTCCCCTTCTTCACCGGGCGGCTGCCGGCCCAGCGCTGGGCGGGCTTTGCGCCCGGGTGGGGTCTGCCGCCGCGCCGGGGACGTGCGCCGGGCGCTTTTCCGCCGGACACGCCGGTCTTCGGCCGCGCCGCGCGCTTCGGCTCCCGCGACGGTGGGGCGTCCGGCTTTTTCGGCGGGGGCGCCTTGCGGCGCCTTCCTTCGCGGACGTTCTTCTCGTGGCGCTGCTGCTCCTCGCGGCGCTGCGCGGCGCGCTGCGCCTTGATCTCCAGCCGCCCGGAGGCCTCGGCGAAGTGCGCCGGGTCGAGCGCGGCGAGCTTTTTGCCAAGCGCGCCGGCAAAGCCGATATCCGTCACGGCGCACATGGCGCAGCTCGTGCGCCCGAGCGCGCGCCCGAGCGCTGCCTTCTCCGCCGGAATGACGAGACACAGGCACGCGCCCGTCTGCGCGAAGGCGAAGGCTCTGCGCACGGAGCCCGGGGCGGCGTCCGACGCCACCAGAATGAGCCGGGCATGCTTGGCGCGGGCGGCCGAGCCGACCGGCTCTTCACCGACGGCGACGCTCCCCGCGCGCAGGGCAAGCCCCAGCGTGGATAAAATCTGTTCCATCACGACATCTGCGCCTCCAACGCGTCATAGACCTCCGCCGGGATCGCCGTCTCGAAGGCGCGCTCGAGCGCCCGGGACTTGCGCGCCTTGCGCAGACACTCCGGATTGCGGCAGACGTACGCGCCGCGGCCGGACTTCTTGCCGGTGGTGTCGAGGACGATCTCGCCCTCGGGCGTCTTGACGATGCGCACCAGCTCGCGTTTATCCGTCATTGTGCGGCAGCCGACACACTGCCTCTGCGGGATTTTGCGCGGTTTCTGCATGGCTGACCGCTCCTTTCTCTATAGATGTTACTCGCCGGTGTAGGAGGCGGGCTTGATGTCGATCTTATAGCCGGTCAGGCGCGCGGCCAGACGGGCGTTCTGCCCCTCCTTGCCGATGGCGAGGGAGAGCTGGTCATCCGGCACGAGCACGCGGCAGCTCTTGCCCTCGTCGAGCAGCGTCACGCTGACGACGTCCGCCGGGGCAAGGGCGGCGGCGATGAACTCCGCCGGGTCCTCGGAATACTTGATGATGTCGATCTTCTCGCCGTGGAGCTCGTCGACGATCGCGGCCACGCGCTGGCCGCGCGGGCCGACGCACGCGCCGATCGGATCGACGTTCTCGTCCTCGGACCAGACGGCCATCTTCGTGCGGCTGCCCGCCTCACGCGCGACGGAGCGCACCTCGACGGTACCGTCGTAGATCTCGGGCACTTCGAGCTCGAACAGGCGCTTGACAAGGCCGGGGTGGGTGCGGGAGATAAAGATCTGCGGGCCGCGGGTCGTGCGGCGCACCTCGACGAGGTAGACCTTCACGCGCTGACCCTCGGTCAGCGTCTCGCCGGGCACCTGCTCGTTGAGCGGCAGGAGCGCCTCGGTCGACTCGCTCCCCGTGCCGATGCGCAGGCTGACGGCGTCGCTGCGCGGGTCGATGCGGGTGACGACGCCGGTGAGAATCTCGTGCTGCTTAGAGTTGAACTCGTCATAGATCATGCCGTGCTCCGCCTCGCGCAAGCCCTGGATGATGACCTGCTTGCCGTTGCCGGCGGCGATGCGGCCGAACTCCACGTTCTTCACGGGGAAGTTCACCACGCTGCCGACCTCGTAGCGCGCGGAAATCTCGCGCGCGTCGGCGAGGGAGATCTGGGAGCCGGGGTTCTCGACCTCCTCGACGACCTCCTTCTGCACATACATCTTCAGGTCGCGCTTCTCCTCGTCGACGTCCACGATCACGTTCTCCACGCCCTCGTGGTCGCGCTTATAGGCGGTAATGAGCGCCTGAATGATCTTGCCCATCATAAAATTGCGGGGAATGCCGCGCTCCTTCTCCAGAAGATCCAGAGCGGCGAAAATTTCATCACATTTCATGGTTATTATTCTCCTTATTTTTTCAAAGAACCGATCTTTTAAAACACAACACGCAGACGCACGAGCGCAATTTCCGGCTTTTCAAACCGGACCGGCTCCGCGCCGCCCATGTCGAGCAGCACCGCACCCCCGTCGTAGCCGGCGAGCGTCCCGGCAAACTCCTTGCGCCCGTCGCGGTTTTTGTACGTCTTGAGCAGCACGGGAGAGCCCATGAATCGCTCAAAATCCCCGGGGCGCTTGAGCGCGCGCTCGGCCCCGGCGGAGGACACCTCGAAGATATAGCTCGCCTCGATGGGGTCGACCTCGTCGAGCAGGTCACTCACCTTACGGCTGACGTTCTCACAGTCGAGAATGTCGACGCCGCCCTCCTTATCCAGATACAGGCGCAGATACCACTGTCCGGCCTCGCGGACATACTCCACGTCCCACAGCTCGCAGCCGTACTCCGCCGCAACGGGCGCGGCCAGTTCCGCCACGATTTCGGTCACTTTTTTCATCCTGACTCCCTCACGTTTCCGAATTTTGAGAAACCAAATTTGCCCAACAAAAAGAGCGGACACATCGGTCCACTCTTCATTCCTCTTACTTACTACCAGCAGTGTACCACAGCCGCGGTGCAATTGCAAGGACTTTTCAGAAAAATATCGCCGCAAACCACCGCGAAAAAGCGGAAATTACACGAAAACTTCACCCGCAGAAAAGGGGTTGCCCTCCTTTCTGCGGGTGAACGGGATCCGCTTTACTCCTCCGGGTCGGGGAGACGGTACTTCTCCGCGTCGGCGGCGAGGCGGGTTCGGAAATCCGCGTCCTCGCGGCGGACGGTGCGCAGCGTCTCGTGCAGGTTAAGGTTGTGCTGCGCCGCGTCCAGCACGCAGCCCGCGATGTTCGAGCAGTGGTCGGAGATGCGCTCGAGATCCGTCAGCAGATCCGACCACACGAAGCCCGCCTCGATGCTGCACGCTCCGCGCTGCATGCGCAGGATGTGGCGCGTGCGCATCTGCTCTTTCAGTTTGTCGATGACCTCCTCGAGCGGCTCGACCTGCGCGGCGGCCGCGCTGTCGCCGGCTGCAAAAGCGTTGATCGCGAGGTGCAGGATCTCGCGCACGGCCCCGGCCAGCACGCCGTACTCCTCCTGCGCCGTGCCGGAAAAGGCAAGCCCCTTCTCCCGCAGCTCCTCGGCGGATTCCAGCACGTTCACCGCGTGGTCGGAGATGCGCTCGAAGTCGCCGATCGTCTTGAGCAGCTCCGTCGCCTCCTCGCTCTCACACTGGCTCATGGTGCGGCTGCTCAGCTGGACGAGATAGGTGCCGATGATGTCCTCATAGTGGTCGCAGCGCTCCTCGTCCTCACGGATGGACTGCGCAAGCTCCGGGGTGTAGGCATCGAACGCGGCCAGGGCGTTCTCCAGCGCCCGCGCGGCGCAAGACGCCATCCCGCCCGCGAGCGTGCGGGCCTGCTGCAGCGCCAGCGAGGGCGTCGCGAGCAGGCGCTTGTCGAGCTCCGCCGTCTCGTCGGCGCTCTTGCCGTCCGGCACCAGACGCATGGCGAGCCGTTCGAGCAGGCCGCCCGCGGGCAGAAGCATGGCCGTGCAGAGGATGTTGAAAACCGAGTGTACGATGGCAATGCCGTACATGGTGGTCGGCTCATCGAGCAGGGCGGGGGAGAGCGCCGCCTTCACGATGCAGAACGCCGTCAGCAGCACCGTCACGCCGATCACGTTGAACAGCAGGTGGACGATGGCGGCGCGGCGCGCGTTCTTGTTCGTCCCCACGGACGAGAGCAGCGCCGTGACGCAGGTGCCGATGTTCTGGCCCATGATGATGGGGATGGCCGCGGCATAGCTGACGCCGCCGGTGACGGACAGCGCCTGCAGGATGCCGACGGAGGCAGAGCTCGACTGGATCACCGCCGTGACGAGCGCGCCGACGAGCACGCCGAGCAGCGGGTTCGTGAACGCGAGGAACAGGTTCGTGAACGCAGGCACGTCCCGCAGCCCCGCGACGGCGCCGCTCATCGTCTCCATGCCGAACATCAGCGTCGTGAAGCCCAGCAGGATGAGCCCCGTATCCTTCTTGCGCGTGTCCTTGCAGAACATATAGAAGATGATGCCGATCAGCGCCAGCACGGGCGTGAACGACGCGGGCTTGAGCAGCTGCACCCAGAGGCTGCCGCTGTCGATGCCCGCAAGGCTCAGAAACCACGCCGTGACGGTCGTGCCGACGTTCGCGCCCATGATGACGTTGATGGCCTGGCGCAGCGTCATCAGCCCGGAGTTCACAAAGCCGACGACCATGACGGTCGTGGCCGACGAGCTCTGGATGATCGCCGTGACGCCGAGACCGGTGAGAAAGCCCAGCATCACGCGGCTGGTCATCTTATCGAGCAGCGTGCGCAGCCGCCCGCCCGCGCGGCGCTCAAGTGCCTGCCCCATCAGATTCATGCCAAGCAGGAACAGGCAGAGCCCTCCCACCAGCGTCAGTGCATTGAAAATAGTCATCTTTCTTCCCTCGATCTTCCTCAATTTTACTCAGATTTTGACAACTACCAGCTTACAGGCCGTTTGTCAAATCCTCCCGCATGAATTTGTAAAATGTATGTAAAATCGAGAGAAATACGGACGAGATCTTTTCCATCGCCGTGTGGCTCGTCCCGTTCTATGTCGCCTACGCGGGCTGCGCCGTCATCGACAATATCTTTATCGGGCTGGGGAAGACAGGCTATAACGCGGTCAATTCGCTGCTCATCGACCTCGGCTATTACGGCGCGTTCTACGCCCTCTTCCGCGTCCGCGCCATCACGTTCGACATACAGACGATCATCCTCATATTCGGCTTCGGCATGGTCGTGCACTATGTCATCTCGCTCATGCAGGAAAGGCTCTTCCTCCGCCGCCGGATTTGAAGCGCCGCACAGACAGACTGACGGCCGCACGGCTCAGTGCCGCGCGGCCGTCAGTCCGTTTTATTGCAGGTTCAGCCGCTTTTTCAGCGAGAGGTACGTCACGGCGTAGTACACCGCGCCGTAGAGCACCACGGCGAGAATTGCACCGCCGAGCACCAGCTGGACATAATAATCCATCGTCCCGACCGCTCCGCGCAGCCAGCTGTGCGGGATGCCGACGCTTGCAAAGCCGATCAGCCCCGCCGAGACGGCAATCTGCTCCGCGACGGAGAACGCCGCGAAAAACGCCACCGAGAGGAGCATCTTGCGGTTTGTGAAGCTGTGGCCGAGGGCGATGGCGGCATAGAACTTGAGGAAGCACACCAGCGCCGCCAGCAGCACCAGCACGACAAGCTCCGCCGGGATGAGCCCCAGATTCCCCGCGTACTCCCGCAGCTGCTGCCAGAGAAGGCCCGGCAGCTGGAAGATGTCGCGCCACGCCGCGCTGTCGAACACGGAGATGAACATGCTCAGAACGTCCATCGCCGCCGTCGCGAGCAGCCAGACCGCCGAGACGATCATCTTCGACCAGATGAGCTGCCCCGTCGTGACGGGGAGGGTGAACATCAGATAGCCCTCGTCGGTCATGAGGTTCTTATAGAACCGGTAGATCATCAGCACGAAGGCCAGAATGCTCCCGCCGAACACCGCCGCGGAGAAGAGCAGCACGCTCAGCACCGCCAATGCCCGCATGAACTCGCCGGCCGTCTGCTCCGTCAGCACCTGAAAGCCGCGCACCAGCGCCGCCGTCAGCAGCATCACCAGATATACCGGCAGCAGGATGCGCCCCGTGGCGCGGAACTCGTGCTTGATCAGCTTACCCAACATAGCGGAACACCTCCCGGAACAGCTCATCCACGCTGCAGCCGCGCTCCTGACGGATCTCGTCGACGCTGGACTGGAGCATGATGCCGCCGTTTCTGATAAAAATGACGTCGTCCAGAATGTTCTCCACATCCGCGATCAGGTGCGTGGAGATGACGATGGACGCGTTTTCGTCGAAGTTCGTGAGGATCGTGCGGATGATGTAGTCCCGCGTCGCGGGGTCCACGCCGCCGATCGGCTCATCGAGCAGGTACAGCCGCGCGCGGCGGCTCATCACGAGGATGAGCTGCACCTTCTCGCGCGTGCCCTTGCTCATCTGCTTGATGCGCAGCTTCGGACTGATCTGCAGCGCCATGAGCATCTTCTCCGCCGCGCCGCGGTCGAAGTTCGCGTAAAAGTCGCAGAAGAAGTCCAGCAGCTGCGAGACCGTCATCCAGTCGGCGAGGTACGGCCGCTCCGGCAGGTAGCTCACCAGTTCCCGCGTCGCGGGGGAGGGCAGCTGCCCGTCGATGCGCAGCTCGCCGCTGCTCGGGGTCAGCAGGCCGTTGGCAAGCTTGATGAGCGTCGTCTTGCCGCTGCCGTTCGGGCCGAGCAGACCCACGATGCGCCCCGGCTGGATCTCCAGATTCACATGATCCAGCGCGAGCGCATGGTCAAAGTATTTCGTCAGATTGTTACAGGTCAGAACCGCCATGTGCGTCACTCTCCTCTCCGCCGCGCAGCAGCTGCAGCGCGGCCTGTCTGTCATAGCCCAGCTGCGCCATCGCGCGCAGGAACTCCTCCGCGCGCTCGCGTGCCAGGTTCAGCCTTGCCTCTTGAATCACTGTTTCGTCCTCCGTTACAAACCGTCCGCTCGTGCGGCGGGTATAGAGCAGCCCCGTCTGCTCGAGCTGGGCCAGCGCCCGCTGCATGGTGTTCGGGTTGACACCCGCCTCCGCGGCGAGCTCCCGCACGGCCGGCAGCTTGCCGCCCGTCGGATACTCGCCCGAGAGAATCGCCAGCGTCAGCTGCTCGATGAGCTGGGTATAGATGGGTTGGTTGCTGTGGAAGCTCCACTCCATTGCCGCGCCTCCTTTGTGTCGCTGTATTAAGTGATTAGTACAATAATACATTTTTTCACGTTTGTCAACCCCTCTCCGGAAAATTTTCCGCGGAAGCGGGTTTTCTTTTTCGCCGCTTTGTGCTATACTTCCACCCGACCGGTTTCCACACCCGGTCCAAGCGCCGCTTCCGCGGCGTTCGTCCGGCGCTCCGGCGCCGTTCTCTAAACAAAAAATGGAGGTACCTTGTCATGCAAAAATTCACTGTCCAGAAGCTCGCCACCGCCGGCGTCGTCGGCGCCGCGTATGCCGCGCTCGCGCTGTTCGGCTCGATCTTCGGCGTCACCTACGGCCCCATCCAGTGCCGCTTTTCCGAGGCGCTGTGCGTGCTGCCGTTTCTGTTTCCGGAGACGGCGTGGGGGCTCGGCATCGGCTGCCTGATCGCGAATGTGTTCAGCCCCTACGGTCTGCTCGACATCGTGGTCGGCTCGTGCGCGACGTTCCTCGCCGCTCTGCTCACCGCCCGGTGCAAAAAGAAGTGGCTCGCGCCGCTGCCGCCGGTGGTGCTCAACATGCTGCTCGTCGGCGCAATGCTCGCCTATGAGGAGGCGGGCGCGAGCGCGGCGTTCGGTTCGGTGTTCCTGTTCAACGCCGCGACCGTCGGCATCGGGGAGGCCATCGCCTGCTACGGGCTGGGCATGCTGCTTCTGTACGCGTTGGAAAAGAGCCGGTTTTTTCAGAATCGCCGCCGGATGGCGGAAATTTCCACCGGATCCGGTGCAAAATCCGGGGAAAACGCTTGACTTTTCCAAAAAATAAGGTATAATAGATAAGCTTACGTTCCGTAAGTAATATCCTTGCTCTCACAGAAGGTGAGGGCCATCTGTCCAAAAGGAGGTGCAAAAGTATGGCTAAGATTTCCGCCAACTATGAGGTCGTCTACATCATCGACCCTGCACAGGGTGAGGAGGCTATTGCCGCCACCGTGGCAAAGTTCCAGTCCCTGGCTGAGGAGCATGGCTCCAACGTGGTTGTCGACGAGTGGGGCAAGCGCCGTCTTGCTTACGCGATCAACTACAAGACCGAAGGCTACTATGTGCTGATGAGCTTCACTAGCGGCCCGGAATTCCCCAAGGAGCTGGATCGTATCCTGGGCATTACCGAGGGCATCATGCGTTCCATGATCGTCTGCAAGGGCGAGTAAGGAGGTAGCGTTATGCTCAACAAGATCTTCATCATGGGTCGCCTGACCCGTGATCCCGAACTGCGCAGAACGCAGTCCGGAACCCCTGTCACCAGCTTTTCTCTGGCCGTCGACCGCGACTTCAAGTCCCAGTCCGGCGAGAAGGAGACGGATTTTATCGACGTGGTCGCGTGGCGTCAGACCGCTGAGTTTGTCGCCCGCTACTTCACGAAGGGCCGCATGGCCGTCGTGGAGGGCCGCCTGCAGATCCGCGACTGGCAGGACAGGGACGGCAACAAGCGCCGCAGCGCGGAGGTTGTTGCCGACAACGTCTATTTCGGCGACAGCAAGCGCGACGGCGCTCCCGCGGGCGACTATGCCCCGGCCAGCGGCGGACGCGGCAGCTATGGCGGCGCTCCGCAGTACGGCGCGCCCTCTGGCGGTTATACCGCCCCCGTGGCCTCTTCCTCGGGTGACTTTGCCGAGATCGACGAGGAGGACGGCGACCTGCCGTTCTGATGTGCCCAGGCACAACCATTCTATTTAAGGAGGAATCTTCCATGGCTATGGAACGCGAAAACAGAGCTCCGCGCGGCGCGGGCCGCAAGCGCCGCAAGGTTTGCCAGTTCTGCGTGGATAAGTGCGAGTATATCGACTATAAGGATGCCGCGAAGCTGCGTCGCTTCATCAGCGATCGCTCCAAGATCCTGCCCCGCCGTACCACCGGTACCTGCGCGATGCACCAGCGTCAGCTGACGGAGGCCATCAAGCGCGCCCGTCAGATCGCTCTGCTGCCCTTCGTGACGGAGTAAGACCTGCGATTACCAAAAAGAGACAGCCCCAGGGCTGTCTCTTTTTTATTCTTTCAAGCGGGTCAGCCCAAAAGGCCGGTGATGTCCTCCGGCTCCAGCTCCGGCTGGAGGGCCAGCGTGACGGCATAGCCCATCAGGCGGCTCAGCTCGCGCACGCGCTGGTCGACGTCGCGCGTCGTGACGAAGAGCGGCTCCGGGAGCTCCGGCGGCTCATCCGCGCCCGTCAGATCCACCGCCATCGTCGCCGCGTCCATCACCGTCGGCAGACCCATCGACAGAACCGGCACGCCCATCGTCTCGCGGTCGATGGCGCGGCGGTGGTTGCCTACGCCCGAGCCGGGGATCAGCCCCGTGTCCGACAGCTGCACCGCGGCGCACAGGCGCTGCGCGCTGCGGGCGGCGAGCGCGTCGATGACGAGGATCACCGCGGGGCGTACTTGCTGCACCGCGCCGCGGATGAGCTCCGCCGTCTCCATCCCCGTCGCCGCCAGCACGCCCGGCGCGAGCGCCGCCACGGCGGTGGAGAAGGGGAACGTCTCCATATGCCGCGTCACGAGGAGATTTTCCAGCACGAGCGGGCCGACGGCGTCGGCGGTCATGCCGCGGTTGCCGAGCCCGACGGCGAGCACCGTCCCGTGCTCCGGCGGCAGCAGCGCCCGCAGCTCCGCCGCAAGGCACCGCACGCCCCGGCCGAAGAAATGCCCCTGCCGCCGGAAATACGGCCGCAGATCCACCGTCACATAGCGCCCGGCGGGCTTTCCGATGGCGTGGGCCGCCGCCGGGTCGACGATCTCCGTGCGCGTCACGGCATAGCCCTCGCGCAGGCTCTCCGACTGGAGGATCCCCTCCAGCCGCGCGGCGCTTTTTTGCCCCTGGCGGAAAATTTCCGCCGCCTCCAGGGCCAGATCGGTTCGCAGAGCGCGCATGATTTGTGTCCGCCACCCCTTTCGTTCCACAAAATCTTGTGTCTTTGAAATAGTTTCCCGCAGAGAAAAGAAAATATGCAAAAAATCAGAGCAAAAATGAAAAAAGCGCTTGCAATTTTCGGAGAAAGATGTTAGAATATCATCCTGCATGGATGTTCTTTAATCGCATCCACAAATTTGATCGCCGGGGAGGTGTTTGGTTTGCCGAATATCAAGTCTGCTAAGAAGCGTGTTCTGGTGGCAGAAGCGCGCAATGCTCGCAACAAGGCCAATAAGTCCGCACTGAAGACTGCTATCAAGAAGTTCGAGGCTGCTGCCGTTGAAGGCAATCGCACCGAGGCCGAGGGCGCTTACAAGGTCGCAGTGAAGTCCATCGACAAGGCCGCCGCCAAGGGCCTGCTGCATAAGAACAATGCAGCCCACAAGAAGAGCGCTCTGACTCTGAAGCTGAACAAGATTGGCTGAATCACCAGACAGAAGGACACCGAGAGGTGTCCTTTTTTCTTACTCAAAAAGGGCGATGCCCTTTTTGAGTAAGGGGTTTCGCTTCGCGCCGCGCCTTGACTGGCCCGACATCAACCGTCAGGTCTGCCGAAGCCAGTACCTTTCACAAAGTGTTTTTTGCGACGTATACGCCGCCGCTAAAAATGGATCGGAATTCATTCGCGGCCTGCGGGCCGTGAACTCTGTGAGACTTTTTTGGCCGTCCGGCCGGGCGGCCTGTGCAGCGTCCCTGTGCGGGATGCTGTGCTTTTTTCATGCCCGATATGTGAAAATTTCAACGATCCTGTCCGTATTTTGGAAAATAGCCATTTACAGCAGGAAAGTCCGGGAGTATAATAGGCGCGAGAGTGTCTTCGGACAAATGGAAAGAATCAAAGAATCAAAGAATCATAGTAATTTAGGAGGAAACAATCGTGTCTCACAAAATTCTGGTGATTAACCCCGGCTCCACCTCCACGAAAATCGGCGTGTTTGAGGATGAGAAGCTGCTCTTCGACAAGACCCTGCGCCACAGCGCGGAGGAGATTGCCCAGTTCCCGACAATCGCCGATCAGAAGGACTTCCGCAAGAAGCTGGTGCTCGAGGCGCTGGCAGAGAACCACTTCGACATGAAGGAGCTGAGCGCCGTCTGCGGCCGCGGCGGCCTGATGAAGTCGATCCCCGGCGGCACCTATCAGGTGACGACGTCCATCGTGGTCGACCTCGTCAAGGGCGTGCAGGGACAGCATGCGTCGAACCTCGGCGGCATCCTCGCCCGCGAGATTGCCGACGAGCTGGATATCCCCGCCTACATCGTCGACCCGCCCGTGGTGGACGAGATGTCTCCCGTCGCGAAATACTCCGGCCATCCCCTGATCCAGCGCCGCAGCAAGTTCCACGCGCTGAACCAGAAGGCCGTCGCCAAGCGCTATGCCAAGGAGCACGGCACGAGCTATGACCAGCTGAACCTGATCGTCTGCCACATGGGCGGCGGCGTCAGCGTTGGCGCGCACGTCCACGGCAAGGTCGTCGACGTGGAGAACGCCCTCGACGGTGACGGTCCCTTCTCCCCGGAGCGCGCGGGCAGTCTGCCGACCGGCGACCTCGTGAGCCTGTGCTTCAGCGGCGAGTACACCGAGCCCCAGATCCGCAGGATGCTCGCGGGCGGCGGCGGCATGGTCGCCTACGCCGGCACGTCCGACATGCGTGAGGTGGCGAAGATGGCGCAGGAGGGCAACGCGAAGATGGCCGAGCTGATCGACGCGTTCCACTATCAGGTCGGCAAGGAAATCGGCGCAACGGCGGCCGCCATGCACGGCAAGGTCGACCAGATCATCCTGACTGGCGGCATCGCCTACGGTAAGAAGACGGTCGATGCCATCACCGACCTCGTAGGCTGGATCGCTCCGATCACCGTCTATCCCGGCGAGGACGAGCTGCTGGCGCTGGCACAGGGCGCGTTGCGCGTTCTGAACGGCGAAGAGCAGGTTATGAAATACTGATTGCAGCAAAGAAGCAGGACGGGCATTAGCCCGTCCTGCTTTCTTTTTAAGCAATCCGAAAGAAGCGCTTTCCGTTTTCCGTCGTGGCCCGTACGACCTCCTCATAGGGGATGCCCTTGATCCCGGCGATTTTCTCCGCCACGAAGTGGACATAGGAAGAGTCGTTGCGCTCGCCGCGGTGCGGCACGGGTGTGAGGTAGGGGGAATCCGTCTCGATCATGAGCCGCTCGAGCGGCACGGCGGCGACGACCTCCGGCGCGCGGCGCGCGTTCTTGAAGGTGATCGCCCCGTTGAACGAGAGCATCCACCCCAGCGCCAGCAGCTCCCGCGCCATCTCAACAGAGCCCGCAAAGCAGTGGAACACGCCCGTCACCCGCGGGAACTCGCGAACGATGGCCATCGTGTCGGCGTGGGCGTCGCGGTCGTGGATGATAACCGGGAGGGACAGCTCCTGCGCAAGCGCCATCTGGCGGCGCAGCACGTCCTGCTGCAGCTCGCGCGGGGGATTTTCCGCCCAGTAGTAGTCCAACCCGATCTCGCCGATGGCGACGACCTTCGGCCGCGCGGCGAGCGCGCGCAGATCGTCAATCTGCGCGGGGGTGAAGTCGTGGCAGTTTTCCGGGTGGATGCCAACGGCGGCATAGACGTGCGCAAAGCGCGCGGCAAGCTCCACCGCCGTGCGTGAGGTCTTCACCGTGCAGCCGGGGTTCACGATCAGCTCCACGCCCCGCTCCGGCATGGACGCGAGCAGCGCGTCGCGGTCGCCGTCGAAGCGCTCGTCATCATAGTGCGCGTGGGTATCAAACAGCATGGCCGCGCCCCTTACAGCGTGATCTCGCTGACGTGGGAGGACTCGACGTTCTCCTCCTTGATGCGCAGAAGCGTCTGCATGTGGCTCTGGCCCATGTGGACCTGCTGGTCGGCGCGGGTGGCCCACTGCTCGACGAGCAGCAGCTCGTCCGCGTCCTGCACGGACAGGTAGTAGTCATAGCGCAGGCAGCCGCGCTCGGCGCGGATCGTGTCGATCACGCCCTCGGCGGAGAGCTGGCGCAGGAAATTCTCGCGCCGGCCGGGCTTGGCGTGGTAGGTGACGGCAATGGTGTAGGGAGTGTTCATAATCAGTTACCTCGTTTCTTGAGAATCATAAACGGTTTAAGCAAGCTCCAGCACGACGGGGCAGTGGTCGCTGCCGTAGACGTCGGAGCGGATGCGCGCGTCCGCGATGCGCGGAGCCAGCCGCTCGGAGACGATGAAATAGTCGATGCGCCAGCCCGCGTTCTTCTCCCGCGCGTGGAAGCGGTAGCTCCACCAGCTGTAGGCCCCCGTGGCGTCGGGGTGGAGATAGCGGAACGAGTCGACAAAGCCGGACGAGAGCAGCTGCGTCATCTTCGCGCGCTCCTCGTCGGAAAAGCCGGGGTTCTGGCGGTTCGTCTTGGGGTTTTTGAGGTCAATCTCGGCATGGGCGACGTTCAGGTCGCCGCAGTAGACAACCGGCTTGACCGCGTCGAGCGACAGCAGATACGCCCGCAGGTCGTCCTCCCACTGCATGCGGTAGGGCAGGCGCTTCAGCCCATCCTGACTGTTCGGCGTGTAGCAGCAGACGAGGTAGAAGTCAGGGTATTCCGCCGTGATGACGCGCCCCTCGTGCCGGTACTCGTCGCCGCCGAAGTCATAGCAGACAGAGAGCGGCTCCGTCCGGGTGAGGACGGCCGTTCCGGAGTAGCCCTTCTTGTCGGCGGAGTGGAAATAGCGGTGGTAGCCTTCGAGGTCAAAGACCGCCTGCTCCGGCTGGAGCTTCGTCTCCTGCAGGCAGAGGATGTCCGGCTGTTCCTCGTTGACATATTCCAGAAAGCCCTTGGTCAGACACGACCGCAGACCGTTGACGTTCCAGCTTGCGAGCTTCATACAGCTTCCTCCATGGGGATTTTTTCTCCATTGTACCACACCCGCCGCAAAAGGCAAATGCCTTTTTTCCGCAACAGGCATAGCCCTTTTGCGGAAGGGGTTTCGCTTCGCTCTGCGCCTCGGCTGGCTATGCCAGCCAGCGATGCTCGCTCCGCGCAGAGAATATTTCGCGACGTACAGGCCGCCGCGAAATACGGATTGGAATTTTTTCGCAGCCTTCAGGCCGCGAACTCGGTGAGACCTCCTTGGATAAGACCGCGGCGCGGGAGCGAAGGCTCCCGCGCCGTGGTCTTATCGTTATGGTTCGCTGTTATGGCAGACTTACTGCGCGTCCTTGATCGCGGCCTGCGCGGCGGCGAGGCGGGCGATGGGGACACGGAACGGGGAGCAGGACACATAGTCCAGACCCACGCGGTGGCAGAACTCCACGCTGGAGGGGTCGCCGCCGTGCTCGCCGCAGATGCCGAGGTGCAGGTCAGGGCGCGTCGCGCGGCCGAGCTTGCAGGCCATGTCCACGAGCTTACCGACGCCGGTCTGGTCGAGCTTGGCGAACGGGTCGTTCTCGTAGATCTTCTTGTCATAGTACGCGTCGAGGAACTTCCCGGCGTCGTCGCGGCTGAAGCCAAAGGTCATCTGGGTCAGGTCGTTCGTACCGAAGGAGAAGAACTCCGCCTCGGTCGCGATCTGATCGGCGGTCAGCGCCGCGCGCGGGATCTCGATCATCGTGCCGACCAGATACTTCATCTGCATACCGGCCGCGGCCAGCTCCTCGTCGGCGGTCTTGACGACGACATCCTTGACGTACTTGAGCTCCTTGACCTCGCCGACGAGCGGGATCATGATCTCGGGCACCATCGTCCACTCGGGGTGGCGCTTCTGGACGTTGATGGCGGCGCGGATGACGGCGCGGGTCTGCATGACGGCGATCTCCGGATAGGTGACGGCCAGACGGCAGCCGCGGTGACCCATCATGGGGTTGAACTCGTGCAGGGAGGCGATGATGGCCTTGATCTCGGCAACGGACTTGTTCATGTCCTTGGCGAGCAGCTCGATGTCGGCCTCCTCGGTCGGGACGAACTCATGCAGCGGCGGGTCGAGGAAGCGGATCGTAACGGGGCAGCCCTCCATGGCCTCATAGATACCCTCGAAGTCGCCCTGCTGCATGGGCAGGAGCTTCGCGAGCGCCTTTTCGCGCTGCTCGACGGTGTCGGAGCAGATCATCTCGCGAATGGCAGCGATGCGGTCGCCCTCAAAGAACATATGCTCGGTGCGGCACAGGCCGATGCCCTGCGCGCCCAGCTCGCGCGCCTTGGCGGCGTCGTGCGGGGTGTCGGCATTGGTACGGACCTTCAGGCGGCGGAACTTGTCGGCCCACGCCATGATGCGGCCGAAGTCGCCGCCGACGCTCGCGTCCACGGTGGGCATGGCGCCGTCGTAGATATTGCCGGTGGAGCCGTCCAGGCTCAGCCAGTCGCCCTCGTGATACGTTTTCCCGGCGAGGGTGAACTGCTTGTTGGCCTCGTCCATGTTGATCGCGCCGCAGCCGGAGACGCAGCACTTGCCCATGCCGCGGGCCACGACGGCCGCGTGGGAGGTCATGCCGCCGCGGACGGTCAGGATGCCCTGCGCGGCCTTCATGCCCTCGATGTCCTCGGGGGACGTCTCGAGACGGACGAGCACGACCTTCTCGCCGCGGTTTGCCCACTGCTTGGCGTCCTCAGCGGTGAAGACGATCTTGCCGCAGGCGGCGCCGGGGGAGGCGGGGAGCGCCTTGCCGGCGGGGGCAGCCTTCTTGAGCGCGGCGGGGTCAAACTGCGGGTGCAGGAGCGTGTCGAGGTTGCGCGGGTCGATCATGGCGACAGCCTCCTGCTCGGAGATCATGCCCTCGTCGACGAGGTCGCAGGCGATCTTCAGCGCGGCGGGCGCGGTGCGCTTGCCGTTGCGGCACTGGAGCATGTAGAGCTTGCCGTGCTCGACGGTGAACTCCATGTCCTGCATGTCGCGGTAGTGATTCTCGAGGATGTCGCAGACCTTGACGAAGTCGGCATACGCCTCGGGGAACTTCTCGGCCATCTCGGCGATGGGCATCGGGGTGCGCACGCCCGCGACGACGTCCTCGCCCTGTGCGTTCGTCAGGAACTCGCCCATGAGCTTCTTCTCGCCGGTGGCGGGGTTGCGGGTGAAGGCGACGCCGGTGCCGCAGTCATCGCCCATGTTGCCGAAAGCCATGGACTGGACGTTGACGGCCGTACCCCAGGAGTAGGGGATGTCGTTGTCGCGGCGGTAGACGTTCGCGCGCGGGTTATCCCAGGAGCGGAACACGGCCTTGATCGCGCCGACGAGCTGCTCTTTCGGGTCGGTGGGGAAGTCCTCGCCGATCTTGGACTTGTACTCGGCCTTGAACTGACCAGCCAGCTCCTTGAGGTCCTCCGCCGTCAGCTCGACGTCCTGCGTCACGCCGCGGTCGGCCTTCATCTGGTCGATGAGCTGCTCGAAGTACTTCTTGCCGACCTCCATGACGACGTCGGAATACATCTGAATAAAGCGGCGGTAGCAGTCCCACGCCCAGCGGGGGTTATTCGACTTCTTGGCGATGACGTCGACGACCTCCTCGTTCAGGCCGAGGTTCAGGATCGTGTCCATCATGCCGGGCATGGACGCGCGGGCGCCGGAGCGCACGGAGACGAGCAGAGGATTCTCGAGGTCGCCGAACTTCTTGCCGGTGATCTGCTCCATCTTCTCGATATACTCCATGATCTCGGCCATGATCTCGGGGTTGATCTGGCGGCCGTCCTCATAGTACTGGGTGCAGGCCTCGGTCGTGATGGTAAAGCCCTGCGGGACGGGCAGGCCGATGTTGGTCATCTCCGCGAGGTTCGCGCCCTTGCCGCCCAGCAGCTCGCGCATCTTCGCGTTGCCCTCCGTGAAAAGATAGCAGAATTTTTTGCTCATGATGCTTCCTCCATATCTAAATATCAATGATTGCCGACTCCGTTTACTTGTACCAAACAATACAGGTTGTACCGAACGATTGGTATCATTATTATAGGCACATCGGCCGGCAAAATCAACCCCTTTCCTTAATTTTTTTAATTTCTGCCATCAATTTTTATTAATACTGCATAAGAGGCGCGGCGGACGATTTCCTGAAAAAGGATCGCTTCATGCCTTGCGGGCGGGGCGGCGTTTGTGTTATACTATTGGATGGTTTTATATGCGCACACGAAGGAGGCAGCGACAGCAGCATGGCACAGTCCATTTTACCGGAAAACAGCACACTGGCCCGGCAGATCCGCACGGCGGCCGGACACGGCGCGCTGAGCCATGCCGTCATCCTCTCCGGCGAGGGCGACCGCGCGGCCGCCGCGCGCTATCTTGCCGCGGCATACGTCTGCCGCGAAAGTGAGCGCCCCTGCCTGCGCTGCGCTGCCTGCCGCAAGGTGCTCGAGGATATCCACCCCGACGTGCGCTGGATCGCCGACATGGAGCGGCGCGAGCTCCCGGTCGAGACGCTGCGCGAGCTGCGCAGGGACGTGTATATCCGCCCGAACGAGGGCGAGCGGAAGGTCTACATCTTCTCCGACTGCGGCCAACTCAACGAGCGCGATCAGAACGTGCTCCTCAAGATCGTGGAGGAGGGGCCGCCCTACGCGGCGTTTCTCTTCTGCACGGAGACGTCGGCGGCGCTGCTCGAGACAATCCGCTCACGCTGCGTGGAGTGGAAGCTCCGCGGCAGCGGCGAGGTCGCGCTCTCCGGGCGCGCGCTGGAGCTGTGCCGCGTGCTCGCGGGCGGCTCCGCCTTTGAAGCGGCGGCGCATCTGGCAAAGCTCGAGAGCCGCCGTCTCACCCGGGAGCAGCTGCAGGAGCTGCTCGAACAGGTCTGGTACGTCACCGTACAGGCCATGAAGCCCGCCGCGCTGCGCCCGGTAGAGGAGAGCTGTGCCGAGGCGGCGCGCGCCATGCGCAAAGCCCTCGGCCAGAAGCGCCTTGCGCAGCTGGCGCAGCTGCTGCGCCGCTATGCCGGCGAATGCCGCTTCAACGTCGGCGTGGGGCATGTGCTCGGCGCCCTCGCGGCCTCCTGCGAACAGATTTTTCCACCCGTAAGATAAAAAGGAGTGATTCCTTATGACAAACGTCATCAGCGTCCGCTTCCGCGGCGGATGCAAAACCTACTACTTTGACCCCCGCGAGCTGACCGTGCAGGACGGGGACGATGTCATCGTCGAGACGAACCAGGGGCTTGAGTTTGTCCACTGCACGCAGGGCAACCATCCCGTGGCCGACTCGATGGTCGTCCAGCCGCTGCGCCCGGTGCTGCGCCTTGCGACGGAGAACGACCGCCGCACGGCCCAGCTCTGCCGCCAGAAGGAAAAGGACGCCTTCCGCATCTGCCAGAAGAAGATCGCCGAGCACAAGCTCGAGATGAAGCTCGTGCGCGTGGAGTGTAACTTCGACAGCAGCAAGATTCTCTTCTTCTTCACCGCAGACGGGCGCGTCGACTTCCGCGAGCTGGTGAAGGACCTCGCGTCCGTGTTCCGCGCGCGCATCGAGCTGCGCCAGATCGGCGTGCGCGACGAGGCGAAGATGCTCGGCGGTCTCGGCATCTGCGGCCGTCCGTTCTGCTGCAGCCAGTTCATGGAGGACTTCGTCCCCGTATCCATCAAGATGGCCAAGACGCAGAGTCTTTCGCTCAACCCCACGAAGATCTCCGGCACCTGCGGGCGGCTGATGTGCTGCCTGAAGTATGAGCAGGCCGCCTATGAGGAGGCGCTCAAGCACCTGCCGAAGAACGACTCCTTCGTCCAGACGCCCGACGGCCCCGGCAACGTCAGCGACGTGAACGTGCTCAAGGAGACGGTGCACGTCCGTCTCGACGAGAAGCCGGACAGCCCCAAGTGCTACCACAACTGCGAGGTCTGCGTGCTGCGCAACGGCAAGGGCAGCCGCGACGGCATCGAGGTGCCCGCCGAGCGCCCCGCGCGCTACGTTGATGAGCAGGACGAGGAGTTCCCGACGCCGACGCTCCTGTCCGACTTCACGCCCGCCGACCTCCCCGCGCAGCCGCGCACGTCCGGAAGCGCCGCAGGCTCCGACGAGCAGAAGCGCCGCCGCAGCCGCCGCGGACGCGGGCGCGGCGCAAAGCCCGAGGGCGCGGCCAAGCCCGCCGAGAACGCCCCGCAGCAGCCCGCCGAGCCGCGCCGCAGACCTGACGCGCAGGAGCAGCCGAAGTCCGAGGGCAGAAGCAGCCGCCGCGGACGCTCCAGACGCCGCAGCGGCGGCGAGGGCGCGGCCAGACCCGCCGCGCAGCCGCAGCAAAAGTCCCCGCAGCCCAAGCAGCCGCGGCCGCAGAGGACCGCCCCGCAGGCCGAGGCCGCCGGTGAGCAGACCGCGCGCAAAAAGCCGCGCCACCGCGGCGGACGCCGCCACACGCGCCGCCCCGACGCTCCCAAGACGGAGGAATAACCGCGCATGGGAAAATTTGACGGCGTTCTGATCGCCAGCGATTTCGACAACACCATCGTCTATACCGAGGATGCCCTCTACGCCGGAGCGCCCACGCCGGATATCTCGCCGGAAAACCGCGCGGCCATCGAGCACTTCATGGCCGGGGGCGGCACGTTCTGCGTCGCGACGGGGCGCGCCAAGCCCAGCTTCGAACCGATCCGCCGCCGGATCCCCTCGAACGGGCCGACGATTCTCTTCAACGGCGCGGCCATCTACGACTTCCGCGCGGAGAAGTATCTCTGCACGGCGTTTCTGCCGGAGACGGTGCGCGGGCATCTCGCCCCGCTCGCCGCGCGCTTCCCGCAGATCGGCGTGGAGCTGTATCACGACGACAACTCCATCCATGCCCTCCACGCAAACGACGTCACGCGCCGCCACATGCACCTGACGCACGCGCCCTCCATCGCGATTGACGCCGTGGAGGAGGCCCCCTCGCCGATCAGCAAGGTGGTCTTTTCCGCCCCGGAGGAGCAGATGCACGCGCTGTATGCGTATGTGCAGACGCTGCCGTGGTTCGGCGAATACGAGATCGTCCAGAGCAGTCCGCTGCTCATGGAGCTGACAGTGCGCGGCGCAAACAAGGGCGGCATGGCCGCGCGGCTCATCGAGCTGCTGCACATCGCGCCCGAAAACTTCTACTGCATCGGCGACCACGCGAACGACATCCCGATGCTGCGTCTGGCGCACATCCCGTTCGCCCCCGCCAACGCCATCGCCCCGGTGCGGCAGGTGCCCGGCATCCGGGTTTTACCGGACTGCCGCGAAAATGCCCTCGCCGAGATGATCCGCCAGCTGGGAGAACTCTACTAAATGCATCTGCCCCGAAAGGTCAAGGACCTTTCGGGGCAATACGTCTCGCTTCCGGCGCGGAAACACCGCCGGAAGCAAAAGCTCTTGTTGACAAACCCGCGGCGCGGCGATACAATAAAAAGACAATCGTGCATAGGATAAAGGCAATGATGGGAAGAGTACCCGTTTTCGGCCCGCGAAAGAGAGTCCGGCAGAGGTGAGAGCGGACGCGGCGCCGCGCGGCGAACATGGCCCCGGAGCCGCCCGGCTGAGCAGGGGAGCTGTCAGGCCGGGACGGGCGCGCCCGTGACAGCGCGCGGGTGTGACGGCACCCGGCAAGGCATCCCGCCGCGAGACGGGGCGCGAAGCAAGGTGGTACCGCGGTGTGTCTGCATCGCCCTTGGCAAATTGGCCGGGGGCGTTTTTTTGCGCCCGCGGGTATCAGGATGCACGCAGCAGCGGAAACTATTTTAAGCCGTCCTTCCATTCGGGGCGGCGGAAAAGGAGATTTGTCCCATGGAAACGAAACAGAAGTATTATGTCACGACGCCGATCTACTATCCCTCGGATAAGCTGCACATCGGCCACACCTACTGCACCGTCGCGGCAGACACGTTGGCCCGCTACAAGCGCCTGCAGGGCTACGACGTCATGTTCCTGACCGGCACCGACGAGCACGGCCAGAAGATCGAGACGAAGGCCGAGGAGGCCGGCGTCACGCCGAAGGAGTTCGTCGACCGTATCGTCGCCGGCCCGCGCGGCGTGCTGGATCTGTGGAAGCTGATGAACATCTCGAACGACCGCTTCGTGCGCACGACGGATGCGTATCACGTCAAGACGATTCAGACCGTTTTCCGCAAGATGTACGAAAAGGGCGATATCTACAAGGGCACCTATAAGGGCAAGTACTGCACCCCCTGCGAGAGCTTCTGGACG
>USAC01000009.1 GCA_900552475.1 uncultured Eubacteriales bacterium
CGCAGACGGCAGCCGGGAGGCCTGCGATCCACATACTGATCCGACATCCCCTATAACAAAATGTGAGGATAAAAAAGGCTTATCACGCACCGCGCAGGGTGCAGGCACGGCGTCTGCCGCGCTTACGGACATAGTATAGCAGAAATGAAACCGGATGAAAAGACCTTTTGGGCAATTTCATCAGGAATTTTCTTCCTCATCGCTCAGGATCTGCTCCATGAACAGGTCATAGACCCGGTTCAGCTCCTCGTCGCTGTCGAGCGTGCTGAGCAGCTCCTCGCCGTTTTCCATCACGGTCTTGAGAATGACGAGACCGAACTCCTCCGCGGCGGCCTCGTCGGCGTCATCCTCCACTGTGGGGAAAAACGCCATATAGGTCTGGCCGTCGAGCTCCAGTGCGTCCACATACTCCAACTCGATGTCGTTGCCGTCCTCGTCGGTCAGCGTGATGAAATTGGGGCCGAATTCGTCTTGCATGGCGGAAACCTCCTTTGTTAGCTGGAACCGATTATAACCGAACCGTCACGAAAAAGCAAGGTGTTCCGTGTGGCATTTTGCGGCGATTTCTGCCCGGTTTTGCGCCATAACGGGCAAGTAAACCGTCAAAAACTTCCTGTTTCGGATGCTTTTTTGAAAAAATGGATATTTTAAGAAGTTGACAGGCATGGTAAAATAACTTTTATACTGGTGTATTGTGCAGACTGGGGGATTCTGGAAAAAACTTTCCGCCCCTGAAAATACCAAAGAAAGGAAGGTGCCCTGTCGTGGAAAAGCCAAACCATGAGAGAAAGAGCCGGGGCTTCCGGGAGAAGCTGCAGCAGAGCGCCAAAAACATAACCAGCAGGGAACGGAAGGCAAAATCGCCCAAGACCCCGGCCCAGAAGCGGGCCACACGCAGAAAGGTCTGGGGCGTCATCGGGACGATCTGTCTGGTGGGTGTGCTCACGATCACGATTTTCGTCGGAATCTTCATGTACTACGTCAACAAGACGATGAAGGGTTCGATTGAGGTGCCGATGAGCGAGTATAAGCCCGCCGTCTCCACGGAGATGTACTATGACAAGAACGCCGGAACCGGGGAGAATGAGGACTGGTACATGTACCAGACGCTCTATTATGAGCAGAACCGCATCTGGGTCGACCTCGGCCAGATCCCCGATTACCTGCAGCAGGCGGCCATTGCCATCGAGGACAAGCGCTTCGAGAGCCACCACGGCGTGGACTGGTACGGTACCATGCGCGCCATTGTCCGCACTCTGACCGGCGGCAGCATGCAGGGCGGCTCGACCATCACGCAGCAGACCATCAAGAACATCACCGGTGACAACCAGGACAACGTCAAGCGTAAGATCATGGAGATCTACCGGGCGCTCGCTCTTGAAAAGGAGTACAGCAAGGACGACATCCTCGAGGTCTATCTCAACACGATCTACCTCGGCGAGATGTGCTACGGCGTGCAGACCGCGTCGCAGGCGTATTTCGGCAAGGACGCCGCCGATCTGACGCTCGCCGAGAGCGCGTGCCTGATCGGCATCACGAATAACCCCTCCATGTATGACCCCCTGCTCAGCGACTGGACGCGCGAGAACAACCGCGATCGCCAGCTGACGATCCTCAAGGCCATGCTCGATCAGAACAAGATCAGCAGCGAGGAGTACGAGGCCGCGAAAAACGAGGAGGTCGTCTTCACCAACGGCTATACCTGTCTCGGCAACTATGTCGAGGATCACCCCGAGGCGCTCAGCCCCGAGGAGCAGGAGAAGGTCAGCACCGCCAACAACTCCTTCTATACCGATCAGGTGATCGAGGACGTGGCGGATGCGTTTGTCGAGCTGTATAACCTGCAGGACGACCCCGCCGATCAGGAGAACGGCCGCTCGGCGCACTCCAAGGCCGTCAGCATGATCTACAGCGGCGGCTATAAGATCTATACCGCGCAGAATATCACGCTTCAGCAGAAGGTGGAGGCGATCTATGAGGATTCCTCGAACCTTCCCTATACCCGCACCACGAACGGCGAGACGGAGCAGCTGCAGTCCGGCGTGACGATTGTCGATCCCAAGACCGGCTGCGTCGCGGCGATGGTCGGCGGCATCGGGCCGAAGAAGGTCGACCGCGGCTGGAACTGGGCCACGGCCACGCGGCAGTGCGGCTCGGCCATCAAACCCATCGCCGTCTATGCGCCCGCGCTCGACGACGGCACCATCACCGCCGCCAGCGCGCTCGACGACTATCCGGCGATGCTGCTCAACGGCTCGCCCTATCCGAAGAACTCCCACGCGGGCTTCTATGGCCTGACGAGCGTGCAGACGGCGCTGACGGAGTCGCTCAATACCTGCGCCGTGGACGTCGCGATGCAGTACGGCGTGAACAAGTCCTACCGCTTTATGACTGACAAGCTCGGCTTTTCCACGCTGACGCAGACAGACGGCAGCCAGGTCGGCGCCATGGCGCTCGGCGGTCTGGAGCAGGGCGTCACGACCGAGGAGATGGCCGCGGCCTATGCCGCATTTGCAAACGAGGGCGTCTATACCGAGCCGCGCACGTTTGTCCGCGTGGAGGACTCCGACGGCAAGGTCGTGCTCGAAAACAGCGCCAAGTCCCACGTCGCCATGAAGGAGTCGACCGCCTACATCATGAACGGCCTGCTTGAGCAGGTCATCCAGAGCGGTACCGGCTCCGGTGCGTATTTCTCCGGTATGACCATCGCCGGTAAGACCGGTTCGACCGACGACTGGCGCGACCGGTACTTCGTCGGCTATTCCCCGTATTACAGCTGCGCGGTCTGGACGGGCTACAAGAGCAACGCCAACATCGACACCAGCCGCGGCAACCCCGCCGCCAAGCTCTGGAAGCTCGTGATGCAGAGCGTCCACGAGGGGCTGGAGAACAAGGACTTCGCGTCCGCCTCCGGCCTGACGACCGTGACGGTCTGTGCCGACAGCGGACTGCTGGCGACGGATGCGTGTACGCATGACGTGCGCGGCAGCCGCGCGCGTACCGTGACCGTCGCGGCGGATACCGCTCCGACGGCCTTCTGCGGCCGCCATACGATGGTGAGCTACTGCACGGAGGGCAAGCACATTGCAACATCCGGCTGCCCGGCGTCCTCCGTGATTGACGTGGCGCTCGTCGACTACTCGCGCGAGGCCTACGGCATCGCGGCGGATGACGACGCGTATCTGCTGAAAAACGCGAGCGAGGGCGAGTGCCCCGTCCACGGCGGCGGAGCCGTCGACCCATCCGGCGGAGATGACGATGACGATGACGGCAAGACCCCATCCAACCCGTTCGAGGGAATCTGGGGAAGATTTAAGCGAGACTAAGGCAAACTGTGAAAAGGCTGTCCCTTCGGGGACAGCCTTTTCTGTTTGTCAGATTTGCGTAAAACAATGGATTACTACAACAACCGCAGGATCAAGGCAAAACTGAAGGGCTTGCCGCCTGCAATTCACAGACAGCAAGCCCTTTCGGCTGCTTGAACAATCTTTACTTCAAAATATTGTCTAACTTTTGGGGGTCACTTCACTCGGTCCGGGCTGCTTTTTGCGAGAATGTAAGGCCGCGTTACTTCGTGAACTTCTCCCAGAAGCGCAGCAGGTGCGCGGGGAAGCAGATGATCATCGCGGCGACCGCGCCGACACCGGCCTGCAGGAACTGGAAGGGGATCTTCAGAATGGCGTACTCGGGCGTGCTGTAAATAAACGCGCGGCCGAGCGTGTAGCCGATGACCATGATGAGCGCGCCGAGCACCACGCCGATCAGGGCGTTGACGCTGTGCTTACCGCCCTTGCGGTTGGCGAGCAGGGAGATCACCACCGCCTGCAGGCCGTGGGTCACGAGCGAGACGAACATGGGCGCGGGATAGAACAGCGCGTCGCCGATGAACGCGCCGATGCCGCCGACGGCGAACGCGGCCAGCGGGTCGAGCAGGATGGCGGCGGTGTCGATGACGATGTCGTTGAGGTACAGGTGGCCGCCCGGAACGGGCACACCGAAGGAGCTGAGCGCGACGTTCATCGCCATGAGCATGGCGGTGACAGTCAGCCACTTTGTGGGATGATTTTTGCGGAAAGCTGCGGTATTCACTGGAAAAGCCTCTCTTTCAGGTGCGTTTTCTGCATTTTACAAAAATTTTACAAAGAAAACAAGTACCAGAAAGCGACCGGATGTTATGCTCAGAAAAAGTCCTCCTCCACCACCTCGCGGAGGGGGCAGTTCGTGAGAATTTCGCGGGCGGCGGGGGCGTAGGCCGTGCAGATTTTCGCCTTGCGGATGGCCTTGAGACCGGGCTGCGCGCCGACGAAGGAGAGGGAGAGGTAGTTCCACAGCTCGCGCATGCGGTGGAGCACCGGCTGGTCGCCGCTCAGCCGTTCGCGATAGCCCTCGAAAAGCCGGTCGTGGAGCGCCAGCAGTTCCTCGCGCGAAGCGGGCGCGCCGCCGCGCGTGCGGCGCAGGAGGGCGGGATCCGCGATCAGGCCGCGCCCGGCCATCGCCGCCGGGGCGGGGGAGGAGAGGAGCAGCCGCGGCGTGAAGAGGTCGCCGCTCTCGCACAGCGGCAGCTGCGTCTGCCCGAGCGTCCATGCAAACACGTCCCGGTGCGAGCGGCCCTTGTAGAACTCCTTCTGCACGCGCGGGTGGACGATCAGCTCGGCGATGGGATAGCGGTTGTAGATGGCTAGCAGGTGCTCCCACTCGGCGGGGTCGAGCTTGCCGATGCGGGTCTTGACGGAGATGCGCAGCTCCGGGAGGGCGGTGAAAATCTCACCGAGCAGGCGGTCAAGCTCGTCGGGGAAGGCGAGCAGACCGGAGCCCTTGCGCTTGCCCGTCACCGTCCCGGAGGGGCAGCCGAGGTTGAGGTTCACCTCGCCATAGCCGCGTGCGTGCAGCTCGCGGGCGCACCAGATGAAGTGCTCGCTGCTGTTTGTCAGAATCTGCGGCACGACAGGGAGCCCCTCGTTGTGCGCGGGCTCGATCTCGTCGCGCTCCTTCGCCTGGAAGCTGTGGTTCGCGTTCGGCGAGAGGAAGGGGGTGAAGTATTTGTCCGCCCCGCCGAAGAGCTCGTGGTGGACGCGCCGCCAGAGCCAGCCCGTCAGCCCCTCCATCGGCGCGGCGTAGAGTTGTTTATCGTTCATCGTACTGTCCCTCCAGACACATCTCCAGACTGACGCCCGGCTGATGGGTGTATTCCTCCGCCGCAAGAGTGGGCAGCAGCGCGCCCAGCCGCTCCGGCTCGCGCAGGAGCAGCAGCTTTTTCTCACGCGGGAGCCGCTTGACGGCGTACTCCATCCGCGCCGCGGATGCGAGATCCGGCGCGCGCCACAGCCCCTCGAGCGCTTCGACGGGATGGCTGCGGGTGTATTTGGCGCAGGCGGGGGATTTTTCGGTGTGCTGGCGCAGACGGCGGCAGACGGAGCGCGCGATGCCGGTATAGAGACTGCCCCCGCGGCAGCGGATGATGTAGACGTAAGCGCACGGCATGCGGCGTCTCCCCCTTTGGTGTGGTTTTGTTTAGTATACCATGCGGGGGTGGGCGGCGCAAGGTGGTTGAATCGGCTGATGATGTCGCCGAAGGCCGCCTACCAATCCCTGCATAAACAAACAGAGCCGCCCGACTTGGGCGGCTCTGCCTGTCTGACAGGGACTTATTCAATCCCCGTGACCTTATAGTCCTTGTCCTCCACGGCCTTCTTCAGCGCCGCGTCCTCGACGGGGGCGGACAGCGTCACAACAGCGGTGCCGCTCTCGTGGCTCACGTCCGCGGACGCCACGCCCTCGATTGCTTCGAGCGTCTTCTTCACTGTGGCCTCGCAGTGGCCGCACATCATACCCTCGATCTTCATCGTCTTTTTCATAGCGTTTGTATCCTCCTTATGATTTTCAATGGGAATTTCTTTGAGCTGCTTGCTCCTTTTATGGTCATGCCGCGCGTCCCGGAGCTTGAACAGGTTCAGCCGCAGGGCGTTGGATACCACACAAAAACTGGAAAGGCTCATGGCCGCCGCGCCCAGCATGGGGTTGAGCGTTAGGCCGAGCGGAATGAACACGCCGGCGGCGATGGGGATGCCGATCGTGTTGTAGAAGAACGCCCAGAACAGGTTTTCGTGGATATTGCGCAGTGTCGCGCGGCTGAGCCGGATGGCCGCCGGGACGTCGCTGAGCCTGCTCTTCATCAGCACGACGTCCGCCGCGTCGATGGCGACGTCCGTGCCTGCGCCGATGGCGATACCGATGTCCGCGCGCGTCAGAGCCGGGGCGTCGTTGATGCCGTCGCCGACCATGGCCACCTTGCCGCGCCGCCTGAGCTCGCGGATCACGCTCTCCTTGCCGTCCGGGAGGACGCCCGCGATGACCTGATCCACGCCCGCCTGCGCACCGATGGCCCTGGCGGTGCGCTCGTTATCGCCCGTCACCATGACGACATAGATGCCCATATTCTGCAGCTCGCGTACGGCCTGCGGGCTGTCGGGCTTGATGACGTCCGCCACGGCGATCACGCCGAGCAGCCGCCCGCCAGCGCTGAAGAACATCGGGGTCTTGCCCGCCTGCGCCAGCTTGTCCGCCTGCGTGCGCATCGGCTCGGGCACCTGCGCGGCGCGCTCAATGAAGGCGAGGTTGCCGCCGCAGAGCGTGCGGCCGTCTGCCGCGGCGGCCCGCAGGCCGTTGCCGGGCATGGCCTGGAAGTCCGTGACCTCCTGCGCCGGGATGTGCCGCTCCTCCGCGTGCTGCAGGATCGCCCGCGCGAGCGGGTGCTCGCTGCGCCGCTCGAGGGCATAGGCCAGCGCGAGAAGCTCGTCTTCCGCAACGCCCTCCGCCGGGAGAATGTCCGTCACCTTCGGTTCGCCGGAGGTGATGGTGCCCGTCTTGTCGAGCGCCACGATCTGGATGCGGCCCGTCTCCTCGAGCGAGGCCGCCGTCTTGAAGAGAATGCCGTTCTTTGCGCCGAGGCCGCTGCCGACCATGATCGCGACCGGCGTCGCGAGGCCCAGCGCGCACGGGCAGCTGATGACGAGCACCGAGATGCCGCGCGCGAGCGCATAGCCGACGGGGTGCCCCAGCAGGAGCCAGACCGCCGTGGTGATGACGGCGATCGTGATGACGACCGGCACGAACACGCCGGAGACCTTATCCGCGATCTTCGCGATGGGGGCCTTCGTCGCCGCCGCGTCGCTCACCATGCGGATGATCTGCGAGAGAGTTGTGTCCTCGCCGACGCGCGTCGCGCGGCACTTGAGAAAGCCCGACTGGTTCACCGTCGCCGCCGAGACGAGGTCGCCCTCCGCCTTGTCGGCGGGGATGCTCTCGCCGGTCAGGGCCGACTCGTTCACGGCGCTGCTGCCCTCGAGCACCACGCCGTCGACGGGGATGCTCTCACCGGGGCGGACAAGGAACACCTCGTCCTTTTGCACCTGCTCGACGGGGACGCTCAGCTCCTTGCCGCCGCGCAGGACGGTCGCCGTCTTGGGCGCGAGCTTCATCAGCCCCTTGAGCGCGTCCGTCGTCTTGCCCTTCGAGCGCGCCTCAAGCATCTTGCCGACGGTGATGAGCGTGAGGATCATCGCCGCGGACTCAAAGTAGAAGTCCATCATATAGCGCATGACCGCGGCGTCGTCGCCGCGCATCTGCGCGCCGGTCATGGCGAAGAGGGCATAGGTGCTGTAGCCGAAGGCGGCTGTCGCGCCGAGCGCCACGAGCGTATCCATGTTCGGCGCGCGGTGGATCAGCCCCTTGAAGCCGCTGATGAAGAACTTCTGGTTGATGACCATGATGATGACCGTCAGCAGCAGCTGCGTCAAACCCATGGCCACATGATTCCCGTCATAAAACGACGGCAGCGGCCAGCCCCACATCATGTGTCCCATCGAGAAATACATTAGTACCAGCAGAAAGCCCACCGACCACAGGAGTCTGCGCCGCAGCTTCGGCGTCTCGTGGTCCTCGAGCTGCTCTTCGGCGGCGGAGGGACTCTGCGTCCCGCCACCCGCGCCCTTGAGCGACGCACCGTAGCCCGCGTTCTGCACGGCTGCGACGATCTCCTGCGGCGAGGCGGTTCCCTCCACGCCCATCGAGTTCGTCAGCAGGCTCACCGAGCAGGCCGTGACGCCCGGCACCTTCGATACCGCCTTTTCCACACGGGCCGAGCAGGCGGCGCAGCTCATGCCGGTTACATTGTACTGTTCCATGTGTTCACTTCCTTGCTATTTCATCAGCTTCTGCAGCGTGGCGACCAGCTCGTCGATCACCTCGTCCTTGCCGTCCCGGATGTCCTGCGCCACGCAGGTGCGGATGTGGCTGGCCAGCAGCTCCTTATTGAAAGCATTGACCGCCGCGTTGACCGCCGCCGACTGGATCAGGATGTCGGGACAGTAGGCGCCGTTTTCGACCATGCTGCGGATGCCGCGGATCTGTCCTTCAATCCGGTTGAGCCGGTGGATGAGCTTTTTGTACTCCTCCGGTGAGCGCTCCTTTTTCCGCTGAGAGCAGTGGCAGCAGTTTTTTTCGTCCATCGTCGGCACCTCGCTGTTTTTCGTATACCCCCCTGGGGTATTTATAAGATATACCCAGGCGGGGTATTTGTCAAGTAGTTTGCCCGGATTTTCCGGAAATGATGCGCAAAAGGGGAGGAGAGTGCCTGACAGAGGAACGCATGGCGGGGGATGATCACATGATGGAAGTTTTGATTTACAAAAAGTCAAATATACTTGACATACATACGCGCATATGATATGATACCCCCGAACTGAGAGGAGTGTTGCCCGATGGATTCTTATCTGGCCGGTTTTCTGGTCGGCCTGCTCTGCGTGTTTGCGGTGGGCACGATTCTGCGCCTTGTGCGCAGAAAACGCGGCACGGAGCGGGCAAAATATGACGAGCGGCAGCTCACCGCGCGCGGCATCGCCTACCGTCTCGCGTATTTTACGCTGATGCTCGCGCTGCTGGCCGACGTATCGGCTACGGCGCTGCTGCGCCCGTGGGCGGAGCGCGGTGTCGACGTGTTCCTGTGTGTGTTTCTCTCGATCGGCGTGTTCGTTGTGGCGTGCGTCCACTGGGATGCGTACTTCACCCTCACCGAGCGCCCGCGCAGTTGGCTGCTTGTCTTTGCGCTCGTGATTGCCTGCCAGATCCCGAACACCGTGATCCACGCGCGCAATGGCGACTTCGTCAAAGACGGCTTGCTGACCTATGACGTGCTCTCGCCCGCCTGCGCGCTGCTGTTTCTGGTGATTCTCATCTGTGCGCTGGTGCGCATCCGACGGGACAGGGAGGATGACGCCGAGGAATGAAGAATCTGCGCTTGAAGGCGGCGCGCGCCGCCCGCAACCTCAGCCAGCAGCAGCTGGCTGAGCTGGTGGGTGTCTCCCGCCAGACGATCAACGCCATCGAAAAGGGGGACTATAACCCCACCATCCGCCTGTGCCGCGCCATCTGCCGCGCGCTGGGCACGACATTGGACGAACTGTTCTGGACAGAAGAGGAGGAAGAAGCATGAGCCTGATTGTACAGGATCTGACAAAACGCTACGGGGACAAGGTGGTCGTCGACCACCTGTCCTTCCGGATGGATCAGCCCGGCGTCTACGCGCTGCTCGGCTCGAACGGTGCGGGCAAGACCACGAGCATCCGCATGATGCTGGGCATCCTCGCCCGAGACGGCGGGACGGTGCTCTGGAACGACCGCCCGCTCAACACGGACACCTGCAACGTCGGCTATCTCGCCGAGGAGCGCGGACTCTATCCGAAATATGACCTGATGGATCAGCTGGTCTACTTTGCGTCGCTGCGCGGCGTCGACCGCGCCGAGGCGCGCAAGCGAATCAAGTACTGGGCCGAGCGGCTGGAGGTGGGGGAGTATCTCTATCCGCAGATGCCGAAGCCCGCGCCCGAACAGGCGCTGCTCGGCGGCAGGAAACGCCGCCCCGTCATGGCGCGCCAGAAAATACAGAAGCCGAAGAAGGCCGACCAGCTCTCCAAGGGCAACCAGCAGAAGATCCAGCTCATGACGGCGCTGCTGTCGGATCCGGAGCTGCTGATCCTCGACGAGCCGCTCTCCGGGCTCGACCCGGTGAACGCCGACCTGTTCAAGTCCATCCTGCGCGAGGAGATCGCCCGCGGCAAGTACTTCATCATGTCGAGCCACCAGATGTCCGTCGTGGAGGAGTTCTGCACCGACCTCACGATTCTGCACCGCAGCCGCGCCGTGCTGCAGGGGCACCTTAACGACATCAAGAAGAGCTATGGCCGCGTGAACCTGCACCTGAAGGTCGAGCAGGATGTGCGGCCCTACATCGAAGCCGCCGGTGCGCGCATCGTGACGGAAAAGGAGTTTGACTATCAGATCAAGGTCAGCGGCGAGGAGCAGGCCAACCGCCTGCTGGCCGCGCTCATTGCCGACCGGATCCCGGTCGTGACGTTCGATCTGCGCGAGCCGAGCCTGCATGAGATCTTCGTCGAGACGGTGGGAGGAGACAGCGATGAGTAACGCGCGCTTCCGCGGGCTCGGCCATGTGTTCTCGTTCACGCTCGGACAGATGGTCAAAAGCCGCGCCAATATCGTCTCGGCGGTGATCCTGCTGGTGATGGCGCTTGTCTCCGTGCCGCTCATCCAGCTCACAAACGGGCACGGAAGCGTCGGGCCCGACGTCCCCGCGATCGTGGAGCAGGACGGGCTGACCGATGCGCAGCGGGACATTCTCTCGTCGGGCATCACGGTGATAACGGACGATATCGCCGCGCCGGATGAAGCGCCCGCCGATGAGCTGGATGGAGCCGATGACAGCATGGACGGCTTCTGGGTGCAGTATGGCTACGCCATCGTCGTGATGATGCTCTGTATGATGTCCACAGCCTTCCTGCTGCGGGCGGTCGTGGAGGAGAAGGAGTCGAAGCTCGTCGAGCTGCTGATGGTGAGCGTGTCGCCGCTGGCGCTGCTCGGCGGGAAGATCCTCGCCGTGATGCTGTATGTGGCGGCACTGCTGCTTCTGGTGCTGTTCGGTATGGGCGGCTCGGTGCTGCTCGCGGGGCTGCTGTTCGGCCCCGGTACGGGGGCGGAGGCGCTGTCCGCGGTACTGCCGTATCTCACCGGCGCGGACGGCGGCATCCTGCACGCGGTCGGGACGGTGCTGGTGGTTCTGGTGTCGCTGCTGCTGGCGTATCTGACGCTCTCGGTCGTCGCCGGCATCGCCGGTGCCTGCTGCAGCAATATGGAGGACGTCGGCTCGGCCAACGGCGCGGTGCTGCTCATCGTGATGGGCGGGTATCTCGTCTCGTGCGTTGTGGGCGTGGTGCCGTCGCACGGGCTGGCCGTGTTCGCCTCGCTCTGCCCGATTCTCTCGCTCTTCTGCGCGCCGGTGCAGTGGGCGGCGGGGAATGTGCCGCTCGCCGTTCTGCTGGCGTCGTGGGCGCTGCAGCTCATAGTCATCGCCGCGCTGATGCTGCTCTGCGCGCGGGTCTACCGCGAGCTGATCGTCCACCGCGGCAGCCGCGTGAAGCTCAAACAGCTGCTGAAAATGGCCAAGGGAGGTGCGCAGGCATGAAAAACCGTTTTCGCGGACTGGGCCGCGTCGTTTCCTTCACGTTTCGCCGTCAGCTCGCCCAGCCGGGCTACCGGCGGCTGACGATCCTGCTGGCGCTGCTGTGCCTGCTGCTCCCGGCGCTGCTCCTGCGTCTCACGGCCGCCCCCGCGGGGGGCGCGGCGGAGGACGTGCCGCTCTGCGCCGCGCGGGAGATCGTCGTGCTCGACCGCACAGAGGGCGAGCCAGTCGCGCTCGGCTGGCTCAACGACCTGCGCCCGGAGGGCTGGCCGTCCGCGGATTATACGTCCGCCGATGCCTCCCGCGGCGGCGCGGACGTGCTGCTCGTCACGCTCGAGCGCGCGGAGAGCGGGGACTTCACCCTCGCTGTCACCGTGCCGGAGGGGTCGGGTCTCACGCAGGCGGATGCCGACGCGTATGCGTCGTTCCTCTCGGGCTATGCGGACAATATCCTGCGCGCCAAGGCGGGGCTGGCCCCGTTTGAGACGGCGGACGAAGAGACGCTGGCGGACGCGGTGTATAGCGTGCTGGCAATGCTCGTGCCGTATCTGTGCCTGATGGTGCTCTACTTCATGGTGCTGTTCTACGGGCAGAGCGTCGCCGGGTGCGTGCTGATGGAGAAGACGTCCAAGCTGATGGACTTCTTCCTCGTGACGGTCGAACCGGCGGCGATGGTGCTCGGCAAGATCCTCGCGACGGCGCTGGCCGGAATTCTGCAGATGGCGGTGTGGCTCGCGTCGCTCGCCGGGGGGGTCGCCCTCGGAACGGCGCTCGCCCGCGCGGCGGTGCCGGGGCAGACGCCCGCCGCCGTGCAGGTGATGGAGAGCCTGGCGCAGCTCACGGGGCTGTTCAGCCTGCCCGCCCTGCTCCTCGCGGCCGCAATCATCCTCGCGGGCTTTCTCATGTACTGCTCGCTCTCCGCGATCGGTGGGTCGCTCGCGGGCAAGGCCGAGGATCTCGGCACGACAAACGTGCTGTTTTCCATGGTGCTGGTGGCGAGCTTCCTCGCCTGCATCATCGCGGGCGGGATGGACGGCTCGGCGGCGGGCGCCGCGTGGCTGGATTGGGTGCCGTTCACAGCGGTGCTGATTGCGCCTGCGCATGTGCTGCTCGGTGAGCTGACGCTCGCGCAGGGGGCGGCCATCTGCGCGCTGGTGCTGGTGTGCGCCGTGGCCATCGCGTGGCTCGCGGGGCGGATCTACCGCATGATGTCGCTCTACAAGGGCAATCCCCCGAGCATCCAGAAAGCATTGCGGATGATAAGAGAAAATTAAGTATCATAAAGGCCGGGCATAGCCCGGCCTTTATGATACTTGAAATAGTCTCACAGAGTTCGCGGCTCGGAAGCCGCGAATAAAGTCCAATCCGTTTTTTGCGGCGTGTACGCCGCAAAAAACACTCTGCGCAGCGCCGGAGTGCCTTGCCCGGCCTACGGGGGGGAAAGGCGCGGAGCGCAGCGAAATTCTCTCACCCCAGAGGGGCTATGCCCCTCTGGGGCGATTTGTTTTAGTCTTCGGTGATGCTGCCGTCGATGTGGACGGTCACGACGTGCCACGGGAGGAACTTCCCACTCTGCTGGAGGGCGCGCTTTGCGGCCATCTCCAGCCCGCCGCAGCAGGGGACCTCCATGCGCACGATCGTGACCGAACGGATGGAGTTGCCGCGCAGAATCTCGGTGAGCTTCTCGCTGTAGTCGACGTCGTCGAGTTTCGGACAGCCGATCAGGCAGACACGGCCGGCGAGGAAGCGGCTGTGAAACGCCGCGTAGGCATAGGCGGTGCAGTCCGCCGCGATGAGCAGCGCCGCGTCCTCGAAGTACGGCGCACGGACGGGCGCGAGCTTGATCTGGACGGGCCAGTTCACAAGCTGGCTCTGCGCGTCCTGCGCGGCGGGGGAGGGGGCAGCCGGGCGGCGGAGCATCTGGCGCATGGCCGCGCCGGGACATCCGGTGTGTACGGGCTGCTTCTTCGCGGCCTGCGCGGCCTTGACGGCGGCCTCGTCGTAGGCGGGGGCCTCGCGCTCTTCAAACGTGATGGCCCCGGCGTGACAGGCGGGCAGACAGTCGCCCAGCCCGTCGCAGTAGTGCTCGCGCATGAGCTTGGCCTTGCCGTTTATGAGGTCGATCGCGCCCTCGTGGCAGGCATTCACGCACGCGCCGCAGCCGTCGCACTTCTCTTCGTCAATATGAATGATCTTCCGGATCATAAAATCACTTCCTTTTTGAATTGGCATTTTTTCAGCCTTTGTGCATAGTATAGCAGAGAATGCACATCCGGTCTGTTGCCGCTGCAACAGACCGGATGGCAGTTTTTAGCGTTCCTTCCAGACGGAGGGACGCAGAAGAACGAGAATGGGCATCAGCTCCAGACGCCCCATCAGCATCAGCAGCGACAAGACGAGCTTGCTGACGTGGGAGAGAATGGAGAAGTTCTCCTCCGGGCCGAGCATGCCGAGACCGGGGCCGACGTTGCTGATGCACGTCAGCGACGCGGTGAACGACTCCGTAAAGCCGAGGTTGTCCCAGCTGACAACGAGCGTTCCGGCGAGCCAGACGAGGATGAAGCTCACGAAAAACACGCTCGCCGAGGAGATGACCCGCTCATCGACGGGACGGCCCTCCGACTTGATGACGCTGATGTGGTTCGGATGGATCAGGCGGTTCATCTCGCGGTGCAGGCTCTTGGCCAGCAGCGTGATGCGCGAGATCTTGATGCCGCCGGAGGTCGACCCGGCGCACGCACCCGTGAACATCAGCGCCGTCAGCACGACCTGACTCGTTGTGGGCCAGAGGGCGAAGTCCTTCGTGGCATAGCCGGTGGTGCTGATGATGGTGACGACCTGAAAGGCGGAGTCGGTGAACGTCTGGGAGAAGCTGAGGTGGCTGTGGGCGCTGAGGTCGAGACAGATGAAGGCCGTCGCGCAGACGACGATGATCGTATAGATCCGCAGCTCCTCGCTGTGCAGTACCTCGCGCAGCCGCCCGCGCAGCAGCAGAAACAGCAGTGAAAAGTTCGTACCCGCGAGGAACATGAACACCGTGATGATCCATGTGATGAGCGGGGAGTTATAGGCCGCGATGCTCGTGTTTCTCACGGAGAAGCCGCCGGTGGCCATCGTGGTGAAGGCGTGGTTGACTGCGTCGTACCAGCTCATGCCCGCGATGCGCAGAGCGACCGACTCCAGCAGCGTCAGGCCGATGTAGATGCCGTAGAGGATCTTCGCCGTCTGGCCGACCTTGGGGACGAGCTTGGACTTGATGGGGCCGGGGCTCTCGGCGCGCATGAGGTGTACCGCGCCGCCGAGGTGCGGCATCAGCGCCAGAAACAGCACCAGAACGCCCATGCCGCCCATCCACTGCGTGAGTGAGCGCCAGAAGAGGACGCCGCGGCCAAGCTGCTCGACGCCATTCAGAATCGTCGCGCCGGTCGTTGTCAGGCCGGAGATCGTCTCGAAGAGAGCGTCGATATAGTTCGGAATCGCCCCGCTCCAAACGTAGGGCAGCGCGCCGAACAGGCTCAGAACTACCCACACGAGCGCGACCGCCATATAGCCGTCGCGCCCCTGCAGCTGCCGGCGCTTGACGGGGACGCCCGTAAGCGCCGCCCCCAGCAGCAGACACAGAGCCGCCGCGGCCAGAAAGGCGCGCCAGTCACCCTCGCCGAAATATACGCACACGGGCGCGGGCAGGAGCAGGAAAAACCCCTCCACGCAGAGCGTATAGCCCAGAACGGTTGCGATGAGTCGATGATTCATAGTATGATTCCTCTTTTGTGACAAAAGCAATGCGCCGATCCGCAGATCAGCGCACGAAGACACGCAGGCCCGCCGCGCGGGTCTGCCTGTTTGGCCTTCTTACGTTGACGGGATTAGCTGACGGGTTCGGGAAAGAAGGTTCCCGGCCGCACAGGCGGCTTCACCCCAGAAAAGTTGGGTCTCCCGCTGCCCCAAAGGGCATTAAACAGGGCGGATCGGAGCCAGTTTCCCCGAACCGTCCTTTGATTATACTCTGCGCGCGTGGGACTGTCAAGCTGTGCGGGAAATCGGCGGGGCGGGCCGTGTAAAATTCCGGCGCACAGGGGCTGCCGCCTTGACGATGGGGACGGAATCAAGTAAAATATATAACTATAGTATCATGTGTGTCAGAGGGATGGAACAAAGGCAGACAGGCCGCGCGGCGGGGGCATAACGCCCGGCGGCGCGGCGGAGGATGAGAGGAGCCTATGAATCAGATCGTACAGAAGCTCTGCTCCGGCACATGGAGCCGGGCATACCGCCAGATGGGCGCCCATCCGGGGCGCAGCGGCGGACGGGACGGATGGCGCTTCCGCGTGTGGGCGCCGAACGCGTCGGATGTCTCCCTCGCGGGGGATTTCAGCGGCTGGCAGCCGCTGCCGATGGTGCGAAAGGACGGCCTGTGGGAGTGCTTCGTGCCGGGGGCGAAGGAGTTTGACAGCTACAAATACGTCGTGACCGGGGCCGACGGGCACACCCGCTGGAAGGCGGACCCCTACGCGGTACACAGCCAGACCCGCCCCGAGACGGCGAGCAAGCTCTTTGACCTCTCGCGCTTCCGCTGGCAGACGAAGCGGCGGAAGCTGCCGCGGGGGCCGATGAACATCTACGAGGTACACCTCGGCTCGTGGCGGCGCGGGGAGGACGGGCGGTTCCTGTCGTACCGGGAGCTGGCCGAGCAGCTGCCGGGCTATGTGCGCGACATGGGCTACACCTGCGTGGAGCTGCTGCCGGTGACGGAGTACCCGCTCGACGACTCGTGGGGCTACCAGTGTACGGGCTACTTCGCGGCGACATCGCGCTACGGAACGCCCGACGACCTGAAGTACCTCGTCGACTGCCTGCACGCGGCGGGGCTGGCCGTGATCCTCGACTGGGTGCCCTCGCACTTCTGCAAGGACGCGCACGGGCTGATGGACTTCGACGGGACGAGTCTCTATGAGTACGCCGACCCGCTCAAGCGGGAACACGACGGCTGGGGCACGCGGGTGTTCGACTTCGGCCGGCCCGAGGTGCGGAGTTTCCTGCTCTCCTCCGCGCTCTGGTGGCTGGAGGAGTTCCGCATGGACGGGCTGCGCGTGGACGCGGTGGCCTCCATGCTCTATCTCGACTATGGCCGCGCGCAGTGGCGTCCGAACGGGCATGGCGGGCACGAAAACCTCGAGGCCATCGAGTTTCTCCGTCTGCTCAACGAGACGGTACACCGCGAGGTGCCGCGCGCCGTCATGATCGCGGAGGAGTCGACGGCGTGGCCGGGCGTGACAAAACCCGCGGACGAGGGCGGACTGGGCTTTGACTGGAAGTGGAACATGGGGTGGATGAACGATCTCTGCCAGTATCTCAAGACCGACCCGATCTACCGCCAGTACCACCACAACAACGTGAATTTTTCGATGATGTACGCGTTTTCCGAGCGGTACATCCTGCCGATTTCGCACGACGAGGTCGTGCATATGAAGGGGTCGCTGCGCGGGAAGATGCCGGGCGACGACTGGAAGCAGCTGGCGGGCGTGCGCGGGTTCTGGGGGTACATGCTGGCCCATCCGGGGCGCAAGCTCCTGTTCATGGGCGCGGAGCTCGGCCAGTGGCACGAGTGGGACTTCCGCGGCCAGCTCGACTGGTACCTGCTGGACCGCGATGACTGCGCGCGCACGCACGCGTGCATCCGCGCGCTGAACCGGTTCTATCTCGAACACCCCGCCCTCTGGGACAACGACGAGGACTGGGACGGCTTTTCGTGGCTCGTGGCGGACGACCGATACAGCAACGTGCTCGTCTTTCAGCGCACGGCGCGCGACGGGCGGAGCCTGATCTGCGCGGTGAACTTCGCGCCGCTCGCGTGGGAGAATTACCGCTTCGGCGTGTCGGGCGGGGCGCAGGTCTGGCACGAGGTGTTCAACACCGACGAGCTGCGCTGGGGCGGCAGCGGCGTCTGCAATGCCCCGGTCACGGCGCGGCCGGAGCCGTCCCACGGCAAGGATTATTCGCTGACGCTGCGGCTGCCGCCGCTGGGGACGGTGTTCCTCGAGGCGGCGCCGGCAGAAAAGCAGAAGGATGCATCAGGAGGGGTGCGGCAATGAAGAAAGAATGCGTGGCCATGCTGCTCGCGGGCGGACAGGGAAGCCGCCTGTATGTGCTCACCGGCGACATGGCGAAGCCCGCGGTGCCGTTCGGAGGAAAGTTCCGGATCATCGACTTTCCGCTCTCAAACTGCACGAACTCGGGAATCGACACGGTCGGCGTGCTGACGCAGTACCGGCCGCTGGAGCTCAACGCCTATATCGGCAGCGGCCAGCCGTGGGAGCTCGACCGGCTCGACGGCGGCGTGCATATTCTGCCACCGTATCAGAGCGCGACGGGCGCGACGTGGTTTAAGGGGACGGCGAACGCCATCTACCAGAACATCGGCTTCGTCGACCTGTATGACCCGGAGTATGTCGCGGTGCTCTCGGGCGACCACATCTATAAAATGGACTATTCACAGATGCTCCGGCGCCACCGGGAGACAGGTGCAGCCTGTACGATCTCGGTGATGGAGGTGCCGTGGGAGGAGGCGAGCCGCTTCGGCATCATGGCCGTGGACGAAAATGACCTCATCACGGAGTTCGCCGAGAAGCCGCGCGAGCCGAAGAGCAACCTCGCCTCCATGGGCATCTACATCTTCACGTGGAGCAAACTCCGCGCGTACCTCATCGCCGACGAGGCTGACCCCGCATCGGAAAACGACTTCGGCAAGAACGTCATCCCGGCCATGCTGGCCGCGGGCGAGAAGATGGCCGCCTACCGCTTCGAGGGATACTGGAAGGATGTCGGCACGCTCGACAGTCTCTGGGACGCGAACATGGATATGCTCGCGCCGGGCTCGGGGCTGAATCTGCTCGACCGGCGCTGGCCGATCTACAGCCGCACACCCTCCTGCCCGCCAGCGTTCGTCGGGGCGGACGCCGACGTCGGCAACAGCGCCATCGCCAAGGGCTGCGACGTGCGTGGCGAGGTGAAAAACAGCGTCCTGAGCTATGACACCACCATCGGCGAGGGCGCGAGCGTGGCATATTCCGTGCTCATGCCGGGCGCGGTCGTTGAGCCGGGCGCGGTCGTGCAGTACGCGATCGTGGGCGAAAAGTGCCGCATCGGGCGCTTTGCGCAGGTCGGCGCGCCGCCGGAGAGCGCGGCGGATCCCGACAGCTGGGGCATCGCCGTGCTGGGGCCGGGGACGGTCGTGGCCGAGGGCGAGGTCGTGCGGCCGAAGGCCATGCTCGACCGGCATCACGGGGAGGTGGAAGCATGAACGGCATGCACGGGATTATTTTCTCCTATGAAAAGCAGACGCAGCTGCGCGAGCTGATCGAGCACCGCGTCCACGGGTCGATCCCGTTCGCGGGGGACTACCGCGTGGTGGATTTCGCGCTCTCGAGCATGGTCAACGCCGGGGTGCGCGACGTGGGCGTCATCATGCACGGCAAGTGCCAGAGCATGATGGATCACCTCCGCGCGGGCAAGAGCTGGGATCTCAGCCGCAACCACGGCGGCCTGACGTTGCTGCCGGCGTTTGCCTACCGCGAGCGCGGCGGCGGGGACGGGAGCTTCCGCGGGCGCGTGGAAGCGCTTGCGTGCGTGATGGACTATCTGCGCGGCATCCGGCAGGAGTACGTCGTCCTGTCCGACAGCGACCTCGTGGCGAACCTCCCGCTGCGGGACGTGCTGCACGCGCACATCGAGACGGGCGCGGACGTCACCGCCGTCTGCACGCCGCAGCCGGGCGATGCGCACGACACCTATTTTCAACTCGACGAGACCGGGCGCATCACGGACACGGCGACGTATCTGCGCGCGCCCGCGGGCTATCGCTGCCTGAACGTGTTCATCCTGCGCACGGAGCTGCTGCTCCGTATCGTGGAGGAGTGCGCGGCGCACAACCAGCACAGCTTCCGCCGCGGCGTTCTGCAGGAGATGCGGGAGCGGCTGCACCTGCACGCGTGGGTGTGGGAGGGCTACGCCGCCCGCATCAGCACGATCCAGAGCTATTACCAGCGCAGCATGGAGCTGCTCGACCCGGCGCAGCGCGCGGCGCTGTTCTGCCCAGAGCGCCCTGTCTACGCCAAGGAGAGCGACGCGCCGCCGACGTATATCGACCCGACAGGGCAGTGCGTGAATTCGCTCATCGCCGACGGCTGCGACATTCAGGGCAGCGTGCGCAACTGCATCCTCTTCCGCGGCGTGCGCGTGGAAAAGGACGCGGTCGTGGAGAACTGCATCTTATTTAAGGGGACGGTCGTGCGGCGCGGCGCGGTGCTGCGCCATGTGATCGCGGACAAATACGTCCGCGTCGGCGAGGGGGTACACCTCGCGGGTCACGCGGATTATCCGATGGTGCTCGCGAGGGAAGCCGTGCTGGAGGATACAGCGCGGGGGTAATTTAATTGGCAGTTAAATCAGCTGTTATGCCTTCGGCGGCATACTTTTTGCCAGCAGCGGCAAAAAGTATGCAAAAAACGCCGCCAAAACCAAGGCTTTGAAAATCGCAGAAGGGAAGACGATACAAAACTTAGGATGCGTCCTACCGAAACCCTACGTGCCGACCGGAAAGGAAGTCCAGAAACCTACGGTTTCTGGCGCGCTTTTGGGTACTTTCCCGCGTGGGAAAAGTACCCCGCCGGAGGCAGGACAAGGGAATTCACACACCAATCCTACATCAAGAACAAAAACCCCATCATAAAACGCCTGATTCGCGGCGCGTGCGCCGCATGGAGGAGGGAGCAAATGAACATCCTGTTTATAACGAGTGAGGCCGAGCCCTTCTGCAAGACGGGCGGCCTGGCCGACGTCGCGGGGAGCCTGCCGGTCGCGCTGGCGGCAAGCGGACAGCGCACCGCGGTGCTGCTGCCGCTCTACGATACGATCGCGCAGAGCTGGCGCGATCAGATGACGCGCGTCTGGGAGGGGTACACCGACCTCGCGTGGCGTCACGAGCCCTGCGCCCTGTGGAAGCTTGAGCGGCGCGGCGTGACGTGGTACTTCGTGCAGAGCGAGCACTATTTCCGCCGCGGGCGGCTCTACGGCGAGTATGACGACGGCGAGCGGTTCGCGTTTTTCTGCCGCGCGGCGGCGCAGCTGACGGACGTGCTCCCGGAAAAGCCAGACGTTGTCCACTGCAACGACTGGCAGACGGCGCTCGTGCCGGTCTACCTGCGCGAGTTGGGGCGCGGCGCGGCGAGTGTGTTCACCATCCACAACATCGAGTATCAGGGGCGTCTCGCGCTCTCGTCGGTGACGGATCTGCTGGGGCTCTCGTGGGAGCGCTGGCACGAGACACTCGAGATGGGCAGCTGCGCGAACGCCATGAAGGCCGGAATGATGACGGCGGACGCCGTCACAACTGTGAGCCCGACATATGCCGGGCAGCTGCTCGACCCGGCGTATGCCTGCGGGCTCGAGAGCGTGGTGCGCCTGTGCGAGGGGAAGCTCCGGGGCGTGCTCAACGGCATCGACGTCGAGACGATCGACCCGCGCACGGCGAAGGGAATCGCCGCGAACTTCGGCCCGGACGATCTCGCGGGGAAGGCCGCGTGCAAGGCGGCGCTGCAGCGGGACGCGGGGCTGGAGGTATGCGCGGATGCGCCGGTCGTGAGCATCGTGAGCCGCCTTGTCGGCCACAAGGGTACCGACCTTGTGGTGCAGGCACTCGACGGGATCGTCGAGTGCGGCTGCCAGCTGCTTGTGCTCGGACAGGGGGAGACGCACTACGAAAACGCCTTCCGCGAGGCGCAGGCGCGCTGGCCGGGGCGCGTGAGCGCGCAGATCACCTATTCCGACGGCCTTGCGCGCCGGGTCTACGCGGGCAGCGACCTGCTGCTCATGCCCTCGCGCAGCGAGCCGTGCGGCCTGTCGCAGATGATCGCCATGCGCTATGGAACGGTGCCCATCGTGCGCAGCACGGGCGGCCTGCGCGACACGGTGCTGCCGCCGGAGTCGGCGGAGGGCTGCGGGTTCGTGTTTGAGCAGTACGACGCGTACCATCTCCTGTGCGAGGTGCGGCGGGCGGCGCAGATGCTGCGGCAGGCGCCGGACGAATTCGCCGCGCTGCGCCGCCGCGGCATGACGAAGGATTTCAGCTGGGACGCGAGCGCGCGGGAATATCTGCGCATTTACGAGAGCATTTCGGGGCGGTAAACGCGCCCTTGTGATATCAGACGGAGGAAATTTCTATGACTTATAATACCGAAGCCATGCGCGAGGCCATCGTCCAGAAGCTGCGCCTGAACTACGGCTGCACGGAAAAGCAGGCGAACGAGGCGGAGATGATGAAGGCCTGCGCGCTGGTGCTGCGCGACATTATGGCCGAGCGCGGCGTGCGAACAAAAGCGCAGGTCATCCGCGACGAAAAGCGGAAGGTACACTACATGTCGCTCGAGTTTCTCATGGGGCGCAGCCTTGTGAAAAACGCGTTCAACCTCGGCCTGCTCGGCCCGATGCGCGAGGCACTGGAGCAGCTGGGCTTCTCCGCGGACGAGGTGTTCGAGGCGGAGCCGGACGCGGCGCTCGGCAACGGCGGTCTCGGCCGTCTCGCCGCGTGCTATCTCGACAGCATGACGACGCTCGAGATCCCCGCGACGGGGTATTCCATCTGCTATGACCTCGGCATCTTCCGCCAGAAGATCGTCGACGGTCAGCAGCTTGAGCTGCCGGACGACTGGAAGAACCACGGCGGCGACGCGTGGCTGCTGCAAAAGCCGCAGGAGACGGAGGAGATCCACTTCGGCGGCAAGCTCCGCACCCGGTGGGACAACGGCCACCTCATGGTCGTCCACGAGGACTATACCCGCGTGCTGGCCGTGCCGTGCGACATGATGATCGCGGGCTATGACACGGGGCACGTCAACACGCTGCGCCTGTGGGAGGCGAAGAGCCCCAAGCCCATCGACATGCAGCTCTTCAGCGACGGACAGTATCTGCAGGCGACGGAGGAGCAGGCGATGGCGGACGTCATCTCTATGATCCTCTATCCCGAGGACCGGCACTATGAGGGCAAGTCCCTGCGCCTGAAGCAGCAGTACTTCTTCGTCTCGGCGACGGTGCAGTCCATCACCCGCCAGCACATCCAGCAGTACGGCACGCTCAGTAACTTCCACGAGAAGAACGTCATCCAGATCAACGACACCCACCCGGCGCTCGTCATCCCGGAGCTGATGCGCATCCTCATCGACGACGCGGGGCTCTCATGGGAGGAGGCGTGGCACATCACGACGCACTCCGTGGCCTACACGAACCACACGGTGCTGGCCGAGGCGCTCGAGTGCTGGCCGCAGAGCCTGTTTGAGCAGCTGCTGCCGCGCCCGTGGCAGATCATTCAGGAGATCGCCCACCGCTGGCAGAAGCAGGTGGAGGAGTTCTACCACGACCCGGAAAAGACGGAGAAAATGGCCATCGTCTGGGACGGCGCGGTGCGTATGGCGAACCTCTGCATCGCGGGCGGTATGGCCGTCAACGGCGTCTCGGCGCTCCATTCGGACATCCTGCGCACGGACGTGTTTAAAGACGCCTGCGGCATGGAGCCGGAGAAGTTCAGAAACGTCACGAACGGCGTCGACCACCGCCGCTGGCTCAGCCAGAGCAACCCCGGTCTCGACGGCCTGCTGCGCGAGCTGGTCGGCGAGGGGTATCTGGCCGAGGCGGGCCGCCTGCGCGAGCTGGAGAAGTACGCGGACGACGCGTCCGTTCTGCACCGTCTCGCCGAGATCAAGGCGGAGAACAAGCAGCGCTTCGCGCGCTGGGCCAAGCGCCAGCAGGGTGTGACGCTCAACCCGGACAGCATCTTCAACGTACAGGTCAAGCGCCTGCACGAGTATAAGCGGCAGCTGCTCAACGCGCTGCACATCATCGCGCTCTACCAGCGCCTGCAGGACGACCCGAACCGCGACATGCAGCCGCAGACCTTCCTCTTCGGCGCGAAGGCCGCGCCGGGATACGCCGTGGCCAAGCGGATCATCGAGCTGATCTGCTCGCTGGCCGACCAGATCGACCACGATCCCATCTGCAAGGGGAAGCTCCAGGTCGTGTTCCTCGAGAACTACCGCGTTTCGATGTCCGAGGTGCTCATCCCGGCCAGCGAGGTCAGCCAGCAGATCTCGACCGCCGGCAAGGAGGCCAGCGGCACCGGCAACATGAAGTTCATGATGAACGGCGCGCTGACGATCGGTACGCTCGACGGCGCGAACGTCGAGATGCACGAGACGCTCGGCGACGAGAACATCTTCCTCTTCGGCCTGACGGCGGAGGAGGTTGCGGGTCTGCGCGCGAGCTATGACCCGTACCTGCTCTACAGCCGCGACCCGGTGCTGCGCCGGGCGGTCGACCAGCTGAAGGTCGGCTTCCGCGACGGCAAGCAGTACGAGGATCTGTACCAACGGCTGCTGCACGGGGCGGACTGCCCGCCGGATCAGTACCTGCTGCTGGCGGACTTCGCGTCGTACTGCGCGGCAGGTGAGCGGATGGAGCGCACCTACGCCGATCCCGAGACGTGGAACCGGATGAGCCTGCACAACATCGCGCGCAGCGGCATCTTCGCCGCCGACCGCTCGATCGCGGACTACGCCGACACAATCTGGCACGTTCCATACAAAAAGCTCTAAAAAAGAGGAGCGGATTCCAAACGGAATCCGCTCCTCTTTTATCGTCAAAAGGTCTCACAGAGTTCGCGGCTCGGAAGCCGCGAAAAAGATGAAATCCGTTTTTTGCGGCGGCGTGTACGTCGCAAAAAACACTTTGCGCGGGCCTCGACCCAGCGGAACCGGCCTCGGCAGACCCGACGGTTGATATCGGGCCAGCGGAGTGTCGCAGCCCCGCCATAGGCGGGGCAAGGCGCGGAGCACAGCGAGAACTTATCCCAAAAGGGCATGGCCCTTTTGGGATAAAAAAAGAGACGGCGATCGCCGTCTCTTTTTTATTAAGGATTAGTCCCCGTCCTGCTCGTCGTTCAGCAGAGCGCGGATGGACAGGGAGATCTTCTGCTTCTCCTCGTCGATCGCGGTGATCTTGACGTCGACCATCTGGCCCTCGGACAGAACGTCACCGGGCTTGTCGATGCGGCGATCGGCGATCTGGGAGATGTGGATCAGGCCGTCCACGCCGGGGACAACCTCGGCGAACGCGCCGAAGGTCATCAGCTTCACGATGCGGACGTTCGCCACATCGCCGACCTGGTAGGTCTCCATGAACTTGTCCCAGGGATTCATGCTGCGATCCTTCACGCCGAGGGAGATCTTGTGCTTCTCGGGGTCGAAGGAGATGACATAGACATCCAGCGTGTCGCCCACGGAGACGACCTCGGCGGGATTCTTGATGCGGGACCAGGACAGCTCGGAGATATGTACCATGCCGTCCACGCCGCCGATGTCCACGAACACGCCGTAGGACGTCATGGACTTGACGGTGCCGGTGTAGTGCTTGCCGACCTCAATGCTCTCCCAGATGGCAGCCTGCGCGGCCTGACGGGCCTCATACTGCACGGCGCGGATGGAACCGACGACGCGGCGGCGGGCACGGTTGACCTCGGTGATGCGCAGGGAGACGGTCTGACCGATCATCTCGCTCAGATCCGCACCGCGGGGCTGGCCGGACTGGGAAGCGGGAACGAACACGCGCACGCCCTTGACGTTGACGACGATGCCGCCCTTGTTCTCCTCGGTGACCTTGCCCTCGAGGGTGGTCTTGTTCTCGCGGGCCTCCTCGATCTCCTCCCAGACCTTCACGGCGTCCAGACGCTTCTTGGAGAGCATGGCATAGCCCTCCACGTCGTTGACGCGGATGATGTAGGTCTCGATCTCGTCGCCGACCTTGACGACGTCCTCGGGCTTGACGCTGGGATCAGCGGACAGCTCGTCGACGGAAATATAGCCCGCCTGCTTGCAGCCCAGATCCACCTGAACCTCGGTGGGGCCGACTGCGGTCACGATTCCGGTTACCTTCTCTCCTGTATTTAAAGTCTTGAAAGATTTTTCCAGCATTTCCTCGAAGCTCTCTTCGGTGGGTTCCATGGTCTTGATTTCTTCGCTCATCGTTGTATATACCTCCTTAATGATGCCCGCCGGGGTGGACGCGCCGGCCGTAAGCCCAGCCACAGAACATCCAGTAAGAAAGTCACGTTTGAGCTCCTCCGCCCGCTCGATCTGGTAGACGGCGGGGCATTGCCTGCTGCAAATTTCCGTCAAATGTTTGGTGTTGGCACTTTTACGATCTCCGACCACGACCATCACGTCGACCTGAGACGCCAGTTCTGCCGCCTCCGATTGACGCTTATGCGTAGCATTACATATTGTATCAAAGATTTTCGCGTTTGTACACTGTTTTTTTAAAATTTCTGCTGCCCCATCCCAAATAATTCGGATGCAGGTCGTCTGCGCTACGGCCGTGAGCGGCAGCTCACGCCGCGCGGGGTCCTCGTCGAGCCAGCGCTGCAGCGTCTCGGCCCCCTCGAAGACGACGCTGCGCGCCGACCAGCTCGCAACGCCCATGACCTCCGGGTGGTTCGGATCACCGATGATGATCGGTACGCGGCCCTCGGCGTCCGCCTGCGCGACGATTTGCTGCACGCGCAGCACGTTCGGACACGTTGCGTCCACGCACTCGGCGCCGATGTCCTTCAGGTGGCCAATGACCTGCTTTTTCTCGCCGTGGGCGCGGATGAGTACCGTGTCGCCCGGGCGGATTTCCTCCGGCCCCGCGACCTGATGCGCGCCGAGCTGCTCGAGGTGCTGCACGACGTGCGCGTTGTGGATGATGCTCCCGAGCATCACACAGCCGCCGCGCTCACGCGCGGTCTGCTCCGCGAGCTCCACCGCGCGCTGCACCCCGTAGCAGAAGCCCGCGCTCTTTGCCTGAATGACCTTCATGAGATCCCTCCCAGCGCATAGGCCTGCCGCATGACCTCCTCGGCATTGGCCTGATATTCTTCCGCCGTGCCCTTGCGCCCGGTGTACTGCGGGTCATAGGGCTTGCCGAAGATGATCGGCACGCGGGAAAAGAGCTTTTTCTGCCGCCCGATGAACACCGGCAGCATCTGCACGCCCGAGCGGATGGCGATCATGGCCGCGCCGCCCTTGACGGCGACGGTGCCCGGCTCGCGCACGCGCGTCCCCTCGGGGAAGAGCAGCAGGTTCCACCCATCCTTCAGACTGCGGATGGCCGTTTTCACGGCACCGATGTCCGAGTTGCCGCGGTCGACGGGAAAGACCCCGATCCCGCGCAGGATGGCCCCGAGCACGGGGATCTTCAGCAGCTGCTGCTTGGCCATGATGCGGATGGGATAGCGCCGCCCGAGCGCGATGACGAGCAGGATCGGATCGATGGCGCTGCTGTGGTTGGGACAGAGGAGCACCGGCCCCTCCTGCGGCACGTTCTCCAGCCCCTCCACCCGCAGCGGGTGCAGCAGGGAGAAGATCGGCCGCAGAATCGACCAGATGAACTCATAGAACTTATTCCGCGGTCTCACGCTTCCACGCTCCTTCGGATGACGTCCAGAATGGCCCGGCGGCTCTCGTCAAAGTCCATGGCGCTCGTGTCGACGAGCACCGCGTCCTCCGCGCGGCGCAGCGGGGCGATCTCGCGGTGCGTGTCCGCCCAGTCGCGCTCCTCGATCTCGTGCAGCACCTCGTCATAGGGGCGGGGTGTACCGCGCTCGGCCAGCTCCTTCATGCGGCGCTGCGCGCGCACGTCGGCCCCGGCGGTGAGATAGATCTTCACGTCCGCGTCCGGGAGGACGACCGTACCGATGTCGCGCCCGTCCATGATGACACTGTGCTGCTTGGCCATGTCGCGCTGCATATCCAGCAGGAACGCGCGCACGGCGGGAATGGCCGACACGGCCGAGGCAAACTTCGACATCTCCGGCAGGCGGATGCGGTCGGTCACGTCCTCGTCGTTCAGAATCATCCGCTGCAGGCCGTCCGCGCCGTAGCGGATCTGAATCCTGACCTGCGGCAGCGCCGCGGCCACGGCCTGGGCGTCGTGCGGGTCGATCTGGTGGTCGTGCATATAGCAGCCGATGGAGCGGTAGATCGCCCCCGTGTCGACGTACACGATCCCCAGCTCTGCCGCCACGGCTTTGGCCAGCGTGCTCTTGCCTGCGCCGGACGGTCCGTCGACCGCTACGGCAAAAATTTTGTCACTCATTGCTGCATCTCCTTATATTCTGCGGCGGCGCAGCCCGCGCAGTGCCCGGTTGCCCAGGCAATTTGCAGGTTAAAGCCGCCGGTATATGCATCCGTATCCAGAATCTCCCCGGCGAAGAAGAGCCCGCGGACGAGCTTCGACTCCATCGTAGCAGGCTGTACCTCGCCCACCTTGACGCCGCCGGAGGTGATGATCGCCTCGCGCACCGGCCGCGGGCCGGTCACGGGGATCTCGAAGTGCGTGAGCAGCTGCACCAGCGCGCGGCGCTGCTCACGCGTGAGGGAGTTGGCCTTCTCCTCGGGCGGCAGGCCGCAGCGCCGCAGCACCACGGGCACCATGCTCCGCGGAACGAGACCGGAGAGAATTTTATCCATGTCGCGGTTGGGATTTTCCGCGATGTCGCGCAGGATGCGGCTCTCGAGCTTCTGCTCGTCGAGCGCGGGCTTGAGGTCGATCACAAGGCGGTAGCGCTCCTTGTCCCAATTGCGCAGGTGTGCGCTCGCGGAGAGCACCAGCGGCCCGGACACGCCGAAGTGCGTGAAGAGCATTTCACCGAACTCGCGGAAGAGGGGCTTGGTTTTCTTGCTGTAGACGGCGAGCTCCACGTTCCTCAGCGCGAGCCCCTGCATCGCCGCGCAGTCGGGGCTGTCGCTCTCAAGCGGAACGAGCGAGCCGCGCGGGGGGACGATCATGTGACCAAGCGCCTGTGCCATGCGGTAGCCGTCACCGGTCGAGCCGGTCGCGGGGTAGGAGACGCCGCCCGTCGCGAGAATGACGGCCTGCGCCGGGTAGCGCGCCTGTTCGCCGAGAACGGCGCACACCGCGCCGCCCTCCGTCTCAATCGAGAGCGCGCGGTCCCGCACGATGCGCACATGCAGCCGCCGCAGCCGCCGCTCCAGCGCGCCGGAGACGTCGAATGAGCGGTCGGACTGCGGGAAGACACGGTTTCCGCGCTCGGTCTTGAGCGGCACGCCCAGCTCCTCGAAAAAGACCATTGCGTCCTGCGCGTTAAAGCGCGAGAATGCGCTCCAGAGGAAGCGTCCGTTGCGGGGGATGTTCGCCAGCAGCTCCTCCATGGAGCAGTTGTTCGTCACGTTGCACCGGCCCTTGCCGGTGATGTTCAGTTTTTTTCCGAGCCGTTCGTTCGGCTCGAGCAGCGTCACGCGGGCGCCGCGCTCGGCCGCCGCGATGGCGGCCATCATGCCGGCGGCCCCGCCGCCGACAACTGCAATTTCGTTATTCATCGTCTGCTTTCCCGAAAACACTGTATTTCGCCCACACCCGCTCAAGCTCGGCGAACGTGCCGGAGACCTCCTTACTCTTGCGGCGGCCGAGCGCCAGAATGAGCGCGTTGAGCAGGCTCAGCGGCGCGGCCATGGAGTCGACGAACGAGATCATGTCGCTGCGCACGAGCAGAGAAGCCTGCGCCGCCTGATACAGCGGCGACATGCGGCTGTCCGTGATGGCGACGACCTCGGCGCCGCGCTCGCGCGCGTACTGCACGGCATTGACCGCCGTTTTGGAGTACCGCGGAAAGCTGATGCCGAGGAGCACGTCACCCGGCCCGATCTGCACGAGCTGCTCGAAGATGCTGCCGCTGACGGAGCTCTGCACAAGCGTGAGGTTTTTAAACAGCAGCTGCATGTAAAAATTCAGATACCCGGCCAGAAACGCCGACGAGCGCACGCCGAGCAGGTAGATGTGCTCCGCGCCGAGCAGCAGCTCGACCACCCGGTCAAACTCCGCGCGGTCGATGTTCTCGATGGCGGTGTGGATGCTGTTCATGTCGCGCTGCATGACACTGCCGAGCACGTCGCCGCCGCTCATCTGGTCGTGCGAGACCTGGATGCGCTGGATGGACGTCAGCTTGCCGCGGATCAGCTCCTGCAGCGCCTTCTGCATGCTGGGGTACCCGTCATAGCCGAGGTGGACGGCGAAGCGCACGACCGTCGACTCACTGACGTGCGCGATGACGCCGAGCCGGCGGGCTGTCATGAAGGCGGCCTTGTCATAGTTTGCGAGGATATAGCCCGCGATGCGCTTTTGCCCCTTGGAAAACGAGGGCATGCTCTCTTCAATCGCGTGCAGCACGTTACGGCTCATAGTGCAGACTCCTTTTCAATGTGCGGATTTCGGCCTCGGTCAGATAGCGCCACTTGCCGGGCTTGAGGTGCCCGAGCGAGAGCGTGTGCTCGCGCACGCGCTGCAGCCGCAGCACGTTCAGCCCTACCTGACGGCACATCCGGCGGATCTGGCGGTTCTTTCCCTCGTGGATCGTGATCTCCAGCAGGGCCTGTCCCGGCCAGCGGCGCAGGATCTCCACCTTCGCCGGGCGGATACGCTCGCCGTCGAGCATACGGATGGCCGCGAGGTGCTCCGGCGCACGCTCCAGCGCGCCCGAGACCGTCACCTGATACACCTTATCCACCTCGCCGGACGGATGAAGCATGGCCTGCGCCAGTGCGCCGTCGTTCGTCATAAGCAGCAGTCCCTCGCTGTCGCGGTCGAGCCGCCCGACGGGAAACACCCGCGTGTCGCAGTCGGCGACCAGCTCCGCCGCCGTCGCGCGCCCCCGCTCGTCGGCAAGGGTCGTCACATAGCCGCGGGGCTTGTTGAGCATGAGATAGACCAGCTCCGGTGCGGCGGCGAGGGGCTTTCCGTCCACCTCGATGCGGTCGCACGCGGGGTCAGCGCGGTCGCCGAGGGCGGCCACCTCACCGTTGACGCGCACGCGCCCGGCAGCCAGCAGCTCTTCCGCGGCGCGGCGCGAGCACAGCCCGCTCCGCGCTATCAATTTTTGCAGCCGTTCTGTCAAAACAATTCTCTCCCAGTATCAGAAAGTGTAGAAAACGTAAAAAAGGTCTCACCGCGTTCGCGGCGCCGCAGCGCCGTGAATCAATTGAAATCCGTTTTTTGCGGCGGCGTGTACGCCGCAAAAAACACCCTGCGCGAAACGCAGTGTCGCAGCCCTGCCGCAAGCGGCAGGGCAAGGCGCGGAGTGAAGCGAATCCCCTCCCGAGAAAGGATTTATCCTTTCTCGGGAAGCGAAAGCATCTCCGCATGATCCGCCCAGTCGTTTCCGTCCTGCAGCGTCACGGCGACAAGTGTCCGCCCGCCGCGCCGCGCGCAGCTGACAAGCGTGCGTCCGGCAGCCCTGGTATAGCCGGTCTTCATGCCGATGCAGCCCTCGACGCTCTGCAGGAGCTTGTTATGGTTCGTCATGGTGCGCCCGCCCACCGTCACACTCCGTGTCGAGCACAGGCGCACGAACGTCGGGTTCCGCGCGGCGTAGGCCGCGAGGAGCGCCATATCGCGCGCGGTGGAGTAGTGCTGCTCGTCGTCGAGGCCGTTGGGGTTTGCAAACGAGCTGCCCGTCATGCCGATGCGCTGCGCCGTCTCGTTCATCCAGCCGACGAAGCGCGCGACGCTCCCGCCGCAGTGGTCGGCCAGCGCGACGGCCGCGTCGTTTCCCGAGCAGAGCAGCAGCCCGTAGAGCAGCGTCTCCACGGTGAGCGTCTCACCGGGCTTTAAGTACATGGACGAGCCCTCGGCCATGTGGCGGGGCTGTATGGTCACGACCTCGTCGAGCCGTGCGTGCTCGAGCACCACCAGAGCCGTGAGGATCTTGGTGGTGCTGGCGATGAGCATCCGGCGGTCGGCATTCTTTTCAAAGAGAATCTCGCCCGTGTCGGCGTCCATCAGGACGGCCGCGGCGGCGGAAACCTCCAGCGCCTCTGTGCGCGCAGGGACGAGCGAAAGCGTCAGCAGCAGGCACAGAAGCAGACAGCAAAAACGGCGCATGGAACCACCTCATCAAAAAATTGGTGGTTCCATTATACGCGCTTAGAAGTCCGTGTTTGCTTTCTTTTTGTCGATATAATTTTCCACGCGGTCCATGACCTCGGGGACGAGCTCAAGCACGCGGTCGGCCGTCGTCATGGCGGGCATGGCCACGGGCATGACGCGCGTGATGCCGTCCTTGACGACGAGGAAGGCCACGGGGTCGACCTTCACGCCCGCGCCCGCACCGCCGCCGAAGTTGGGCGTGGGCTGCTTGCCGTAGTCCGAGCCGCCCGCGCCGAAGCCAAAACTCAGGCGCGACACGGGGATCAGCGTCACGCCGTCGGGCGTGGTGATCGGCTGACCGACGACGGTGTTCGAGTTCACCATCTCGCGGATCTTTGCGAGGGAGGCGTCCATCAGGTCGGACAGGGGCGTTTTCTTCTTTTCGCTCATTTCCATGGTGTTCATCCTTTCTCAGTGCGCCGTCAGGACGCGGCCTTCTCTTCGCTCGGCTGCGCGTCGGCGGAATCGGTTTTGGGGGTCTGCGCCGCGCGTGCGGCGGAATTTTTCCGGAAATGCAGGAACCAGCGCAGAAGCGGTCGGCCGAAGGCCCAGCCGATCGCGAACAGGTCGCGGATCTGCAGGGACAGCCCGACGGTGCCCTCCGCGAGCGTCTGTGCCGCGGTGAAGTCCGCCTCCAGATGGATGCGCGGATCCGGCATATAGGTCAGCCGCTCCAGCTGGGGCATGACGGTATACATCGCGGCGGAGACCATGCCGTAGAGCTCCCCGACGTCGGCGGGGTCGTCGCCGCCGAGGACGACGGCGATTCGCAGCGGGTCGATCCGCAGGCGGCGGCGCGTCTTGCGCAGACCAGCCTTCAGCGACTCGAAGAGCGCGGGGAGCGCGTCCAGAATGTCGAGCGCCGTGATGGACGGCGCTTTCTTTTTCGGTTTTTTCTCGCCGTCCGTCGGCTGCTTTTTCGGCTTCTTTTCCCGCTTTGGCCTGTCCTTTTTGGGCGGGCGGGGGAGGAGCGTGAGCTTCGCCGGCCCGAGCCGCAGGCGGACGCGCAGCTCCTCGCCGAAGGAGAGCACCGCGCCCACGCGAACGAGCGACAGCAGCACCAGCAGCAGGAGAATCCCCCCAATGATCCACAGCGCTTTCAATGGCTCTCCCCCTCTCTGCGTCCGGTGAAATGGGCTTTATTCTTCGGGCTGCGCCGCGCCGTCCGGCTCCGCAATGCGCAGCTGCCCGTCCGTCTCCAGACCGGGCATCTCGGGCAGATCCTCGAGCGAATTGAGGTGGAACGCGCGCAGGAACGCCTTCGTCGTGCGGTACAGCCGCGGACGCCCCGGCACCTGCAGCCGCCCGCACTCCTCGATGAGGTGCCGGTCGAGCAGCAGTCCCACGGTATACGAGCTGTCCACGCCGCGCACCTGATCGACATAGGCGCGGGTGGTCGGCTGGTAATAGGCGATGATCGCCAGCACCTCCAGCGCGGGCTGGGAGAGCTTGGCGGGCTTGCGGATTTCAAAGGCCCGGCGGATGACGTCGGCATACTCCGGCGCGGAGCAGAGCTGGTAGCTCTCCTCCATGCGCACGAGACGGATGCCGCGCCGCTCATAGGCGTAGTAGTCGCTCAGCTTCTGCAGCACGAGCTCCGCCGTGGCGCGGTCAATATCGAGCGCCAGACAGATCCGGTCGATCGCCACCGGCTCACCGGAGGCGAAGAGAATCCCCTCCATGGCGGACTCGATTTCCTTCATTTCCAGATTCTTTTCCATGGTACTCCTTACTTTTCGGCCTCGCCGCCCTCAAAGGTGACGGTGCAGTCGGCGCTCGAGCCGGCCAGCCGGATCAGATGGTTCTTGCACAGCTCCAGCACGGCCATGAACGTGGCGACGAGCTCGCTGCGGGTGCGGCTGCCGCGGAAGAGCAGCAGAAATCGCGTGATGCCGCCGCGCCTGAGCCGGTCGAGAATCTCCGTGGATTTCTTCTCCACGGAGTACGGCTCGCGCCGGACGATCTCGTCGAAGGCCTGCAGATTCGGCTCGTCGGACTGGCCGCGCCGGTCGAGCATCTCCTGCAGCGCGATGACGAGGTCGGCGGGGTCCTGGCTGTATTCATAGACCTTCCCGCGCTCCATCGGCTCGGGGGTGCGGGTGAGGATGCTGCGGCCGAACTCGCTCATGGGGCCGAGCTTCTGCGTCAGCTGCTTGATTTTGAGATAGCACTCGCTGCGCTGGCGCTCCTCGAGCGAGCGGATCAGCTCGTCCATCTCGCTCTGTGCCTCCTCGTCCTCAATGGAAAGCAGCATCCGCGTTTTGATGTACATCAGGTGCGCCGCCATCGTGACGAACTCACTCGCAACCTCCAGATCCATCCGCTGCCGCTGCTCGAGATAGGCCAGATACTGGTCGAGAATGAGCGCGATGGGGATGTCCTGAATCTCTATTTTGTTCTTGCTCAGCAGGAAAAGAATGAGGTCCAGCGGGCCCTCGAAGTCCTCGAGCGATTCGCCGCTCCTGGGCTGAACGACCTTTTCCAGCTTAAAAATCGGGTTATCCAAACGTGTACACCTCAGAAGCCGACGATGCGGCAGAATAGGGTATAGACCCAGCGGATGGCAAGCGACATATACCGCCCGCCCACGCCGAGCGCCACGAGCAGCCACAGCGCGAAGATGCCGAAGCGCTCATAGCGCATCAGCCAGCGGTAGGCCCGCTCGGGGAGAAGCACGGCGAGCACCTTCGACCCGTCAAGCGGCGGAATGGGGATCAGGTTGAAAAGCCCCAGACCGATCGAGAGCGCGGCCGTGCTCGTCAGAAAATCGAGCGCCGTCTGATTAAAAACGGAGTAGTGCGCATAGGTATAGATCAGCCGCGCCGGGATGAGCAGCAAAAGCGCGAGCAGGAGGTTAGAGGCCGGCCCGGCGAGCGCCGTGAGCGCCATGCCCTGCCGCGGTTTTTTGAAGTAGTTCGGGTTCACGGGGACGGGCCTGGCCCAGCCGAAGCCCGCGACGAGCATCATCAGCAGGCCGAACCAGTCGATATGCCGTAGGGGATTGAGGCTCAGCCGGTGCTGCCGCTTCGCCGTGGGGTCGCCCAGCGCGAGCGCAGCCAGACCGTGGCACGTCTCGTGTACGGTCAGGCAGAACAGAACCGCCAGAAGCTGCACCGCCGCGTCGCGCAGCGTGCCGAAATCCAGCGCGTTCCAGAGATTTGTCAAATAATGCAAGGGGTGATTCTCCCGTCAGATTTTAATGCAACTATTATAGCAGAAAGTATCCCCGAATACAAGTGCGTTTAACCCCGTCCGCCGCGCCTGAAGCGGGATGTGGGCGGCCTGTAGGAAATGTGCAAGAAATGTTACCGGTTTGTATCCGGGATTGCGCCGGTTTGTAGCTTTGCTGTAAGGAAAGTACACATTTTCTGTGGTAGAGTATAGACAAGATAAAAGAAATGGTTTTGCCGGGAAAGGAGCAAACAGATGGAAAAGATCAGAAAGATGATTGGTTGTCTCACGGCGGTCTGCCTGCTGCTGGCGGTGGCGGCGTTCTTCCTGCCCGGCGCGGTGGGGATGGCGCTGTCCGTGCTGGCTATCGCGGCGGCCGGCGGTGTGGTCGTGCTGTGTGCGGTCGGCTTCGCGCGGCTCCTGACGAGGGGCGCGGGCGCGGTATAAAAAACAGAAAAACGGGGTCTCCTCCCTTTGGCGGTTTGTGCGTTTGAAGTGAGCAGTCAACCGGAAATGGGTCATGGGCGCGGCATATATGCCGCGCCCATGACCGTATTCTTCAAAAGGGCTCAGCCCTTTTGAAGAATAAAAGTTTCACTGCGCTGCGCGCCTTGTCTGGCCGCTGGCCAGCCTGCGACACTCCGCTGCGCGCAAAAAAACGGATTGGATCTTTTTCGCGGCCTGCGGCGCCGCAAACTCTGTGAGACTTTCTGACAGGGCACACCGCTTTGCGGTGTGCCCTGCGCCTTTTATAATTTACATTTACAACGCGCGGGAAAATGTATATAATAACGGGGAATATGAAGAAAACACGAGGTACCCAATGGAACGGAAAACACTGCAGCAGACACAGGAATTGGAAAAAAAGCGCGACGACGCGGTGCTGGTGGGCCTGCGCTCGCCCGTGCTGCACGAGGACAGCGCCGACGAGGAGAGCCTCGCCGAGCTGGCCGCGCTGGTCGATACCGCGGGCGGCCGCGTGGTGGGGACGATCCTCCAGAGCCGCGAAAAGCCCGACCCGCACAGCTTCATCGGCGAGGGCAAGGTCGCCGAGGTGCAGAATATGGTGCAGCAGGAGCACGCCACGATGGTCATCTTCGACAACGACCTCTCGCCCTCGCAGATGCGCGTGCTGACGGAGCTGACGGGCGTGCAGGTGCTCGACCGCAGCGGCCTGATCCTCGACATCTTCGCCCAGCGGGCGCGGACGAAGGAGGGCTGCCTGCAGGTGGAGCTGGCGCAGTACCAGTATCTGCTGCCGCGCCTGATCGGCATGTGGACGCACCTTGAGCGCCAGGCCGGCACGAGCGGCAAGGGCCCCATCGGATCGAAGGGTCCCGGTGAGACGCAGCTTGAGACCGACCGCCGCCACATCCACCGCAAGATCGACAAGCTCAAAGCCGAGCTTGAGGAGGTGCGCCGCGTGCGCGGCACCCAGCGCCAGCGCCGTATGAAAAACGAGATCCCCGTCGTGGCCATCGTCGGCTATACGAACGCGGGCAAGTCGACGCTCCTCAACGCCATCACCGGCGCGGACATCCCGGCGAATAACCGCCTGTTCGACACGCTCGACACGACCACGCGCCTTCTGACCGTGAGCGACACGCTCGACGTCGTCATCTCCGACACCGTCGGCTTTATCCGCAAGCTCCCGCACCAGCTCGTCGAGGCATTCAAGGCGACGCTCGAGGAGCTGGAATACGCGGATCTGCTGCTGCATGTCATCGACGCATCGAACCCCGAGTGGCCGCAGCAGGCGCAGATCGTGGAGAGCCTGATCCGCGAGCTGAAGGCGGATCAGATTCCCTGCATCCGCGTGTACAACAAGTCCGACCTCGCCTTCTCCAGCCAGCGGCCGAAGGAGGAGCGCGCCGTATCCATCTCCGCCAAGACCGGCGAGGGCATCCCCGCGCTGCTCGCGGAGATCGACCGCCTGCTCGACAAAGGGACAAAGCGCGTTATGATCCATCTGCCGTATGACAGGGCGGGGCTGCTCGATGAGCTCTACCGCGAGGCGAAGGTCGAGAGCGTGGCCTATGCGGAGACAATCGATGTCGCCGCCGTCTGCACGCCGAAGGTGCTCGGCCGGATGAAGGCGTATATCGAGGGCTGGCAGGAGGAGAAGGAGCCATGGGAGAGCTGAGGAGCTTCCGCGTGCCGTTCGCGGCGGCGGAGAGTGAGTTCACGGAGAAGCGCTCGCGCTTCATCGGCCACATCTGGCCGGTGGAGACGGAGGAGCAGGCGCAGGCGTACATCCGTGCGATGAAGAAGCGGTATTACGACGCGCGGCACAACTGCTGGTGCTACCTCGTCGGCGAGAGCATCGTCCGCTACAGCGACGACGGCGAGCCGCAGGGGACGGCGGGCCAACCGATGCTGAACGTCTTTCAGCGCGAGAACGTCACGAACGTCTGCTGCGTGGTGACGCGCTATTTCGGAGGGATTCTGCTCGGCGCGGGCGGCCTGACGCGCGCCTACTCCAAGGGCGCGCGCGACGCGCTGGCCGCGGCGGGCGTGTCGTCGATGGGCCTTTGGACGCAGCTGCGGATCCCGTGTACCTACCCACTTTTAGAGCGGGTGAAGCTCGAGCTCGCGGCGGCGGAGGGGCTGACGGACGACACGGAATACGGCGCGGACGTCACGATCACGGCGTCGCTCCCGCAGGAGCGGGTGGAGCCACTCTGCGCGCGATTGACGGAGCTCTCCGCAGGCGGGATCGTCCCCGCCGTGCTCGGTGAGAGCTTCCGCCCCGGCCCGCGCGAGGAGATCTGAGAAAAAATCGGCAAGGAGGATGCAGCATGCGCACACTCGCGAATATCGCCCTGTCCTTCGCGGCGGGGATCCTGCTGTGCTGCTATCTGCCGGAGGGAATGTGGCGGCTCTGGGCGGCGGGCGCGCTGGCGCTCGCGGGACTGGGGCTTGCGGCGTGGAAGAAATGTCTCGCCGCGCGGCCGAAGCTGCGCAGGCGCGTCCTTCTCGCGCTCTTTTCGCTCTGCGCGGCGCTCGTCTATTTCGCGGGGTGGCGGCAGCTGATCGTCCGCCCCGTGACAGAGCGGTTCGGGACGGAGTCCGCCTTTTCGGGGACGGTGCTCGACTATTCGCAGGAGAGCAGCTACGGCGCGCGGGTGGAGCTGTCGCTCTACGGCTATCCCGGCGCGAAGGCGTACTACTACGGCTCGTCGGAGCTGCTCTCGCTCGAGCCGGGGCAGAAGCTCTCCGGCACCGCGCGCTGGCAGGATGCCGGGCGCATCCGCGAGAGCGAGATCACCACGTTCACGTCGAAGGGCGTGTTCGCGCTGCTGTACGATCAGGACGCGCTGGAGATCACGGACGGGGCGAAGGGGAGCCTGCGCTTTCTGCCGCAGCGCGCGTCCCGTGCCTTTCAGGAGAAAATCCGCGATATCTGGGGCGAATCGGACGCCACGGGCTTTCTTCTGGCGGAGCTGACGGGCGAGCGCAGCGGCATCAGCGAGACGGACAGCCAAATCGTCTCCGAGGTCGGGCTGAGCCACCTGTTCGCCGTCTCGGGGCTGCACTGCGCGTTTCTCGTGAGCCTGCTGGCGATGCTGATTCCGGCGCACCGGCGGCGGACGGGCGCGGCGATGACGATCCTTGTGCTGCTGTTTTACATGCTGATGGTCGGCATGACACCGTCCGTCGTCCGCGCGTGCATCATGCAGATTTTCCTGCAGCTCGCACCGCTTTTCCGCCGCGACGGCGACAGTCTGACGTCGCTGAGCGCAGCGCTGCTGGCGATTCTGCTGTGCAGTCCCATGGCCGCGCAGAGCATCAGCCTGCAGCTGAGCTTTGCCGCGACGCTCGGGATTCTGCTCCTCTCGGGGCGGATGTACCGGCGGGCGGCGGACGCGATTCACCGGAAATTTGAGAAGAACATCGGCCTGTGCGGCGCGCTCTGCTTCGTCGCGGCGAACGTGACGGTCTCGCTCGGCGCGCTCGTGTTCACGATCCCGCTCTCGGCGGCATATTTCGGCGTGCTGTCCGTGGTGTCGCCGCTGAGCAACCTCCTTGTGGTGCCGGTCGCGGGGTGGAACTTTATGGCCGCGTTCGTGACGGTGCTGGTCGGCTTCGTGTGGCTCCCGGCGGCGAAGCTGCTGGGCCTTGCCGCGCTGGGGCTGACGAAGTACATGCTGCTGGCCGCGCGTCTGCTCGCGCGCCTTCCGGGGCACGCGCTGTATCTGAACAACAAATATCTCATCGCGTGGCTGGTGTTTGTGTATGTGCTCTTCACCGCGGCGGCGCTTCTGCGTGGGCCGGTGAAGCGGCGGTATCTGCTGCCGTCGGTGCTCGCGGTGTGTACGCTGGTGCTCTCCGTGTGGCTGGGGACGCTCGCCTACCGCACGGACACGCTCGCCGCCGTCGCGGTGGACGTGGGACAGGGCGAGTGCGTGCTTTTGACGTCACAGGGCGACACCGCCCTCGTCGACTGCGGCAGCAGCAACAATTACATCAACGCCGGCAGCCGAGCCATCGCGCAGCTCGGCACCATGGGCGCGCACCGGCTGAAGGCCGTCGTGCTGACGCACTACCACGCCGACCACACGAGCGGGCTCGAGCTGCTGCTCGAGCGCGTGGAGGTGGAGCGGCTGTACCTGCCGTCGCTCGAGGACGAGTACGGCGTGAAGGACAAAATCTGCGCCATCGCCGCGCAGAAGGGAATCGAGACGGTCTTTGTCGAGGACGTGGAGAGCCTGACGCTCGGCGGCGCGACGCTGCGGGTCTATCCGCCCGTGGGGAAGAAGAACCAGAACGAGGCGGGGCTGACGGCCCTGTGCTCGGCGGGGAGCTTCGATGTGCTCGTGACGGGCGACATGCCCGCAAATACCGAGAAGAAGCTCATCGCGGATTATGACCTGCCGCGTGTCGAGGTGCTGCTTGTGGGGCACCACGGGTCGAAATACAGCTCCTGCGAGGAGTTTCTGCGCGCCGTGCAGCCGGAATACGCCATCATCAGCGTCGGCAGCAACAGCTACGGCCACCCGACGGCCGAGGCCATCGGGCGGCTCGAGGACGCGGGCGCGGAGGTATACCGGACGGATGAGCAGGGAACGATCCTGATGAAAGCGGAAAAAGCCGGCTGACGTGCCGGAGAACGATAGAGAGGAGTGCCGGATGGCAGCAAAGAAGGGCGCGGTCAGCAAAAGCGCCGGATTGGACGAACTGAAGGCGGATCTGAAAGCGGAAACGCTCAAAAACGCCTATATATTTTACGGAGAGGAGACGTACCTGCGGCAGAGCTATCTCGACCAGGTGCGCGAGGCGCTTGTCCCGGCGGGGTTCGAGGAGTTCAACTACCACCGTCTCGGCGGCAAGGGGCTTTCGATGCAGGCGCTGCAGGAGGCCGTGGAGGCCATGCCCATGATGGCGCAGCACACGCTCGTCACGGTGACGGATCTGGACATCTTCAAGCTCGATATGTCCGCGCGCGGCGCGTTCATCGAGATCATCTCGGATATTCCGGAGTACTGCACGGTGATTTTCATCTATGACCTCGTGGCCTATAAGCGCGACGGCAAGATGAAAAAGCTCGTCGCGGCGCTCGATGAGCATGTGCGCGAGGTGGAGTTCTGCCAGCAGGACCGCGAGCTGCTGCTGCGCTGGATCAAGCGCCGCTTCGCCGCCGACGGCCACGACATCGACGCGGCCACGGCCGACCACCTGCTCTTCACCTGCGGCTCGCTGATGACCGACCTCCTGCCGGAGATCGGGAAGGTTTCGGCTTTTGCGAAGGGGCAGAGCGTCACCATCGCGGATATCAACGCCGTCGTCGAGCCGCGGCTGGAGGCGCGCGTGTTTGACATGACCCGCGCCATCACGGCCGGGAGCTATAACGAGGCGGCGCACATCCTCGGCGAGCTTCTGCGCCAGCGGACGGAGCCGATCATGATCCTCGCCGCCGTCGGCAAGGAGCTGCGCCAGCTCTACACGGCGCGCATGGCACTCGACGCGGGGAAGGACCGCTTCTGGCTCAAGCAGGTCTGGGGCATGAACTCGGACTACCCGGCAAAGCTCCTCCTGCAGGCGGCCAGGCGCGTCGACCACCGGTGGTGTCAGGACGCGGTGCAGGCCTGTCAGGTGCTCGACCGGCGGATGAAGAGTGAGAAAAACATTGACAGCGAGGACGAGCTCAAGCTGTTTCTGATGGGATTGGCGGCGCGGCGATGAAGAAGAAAATCCGCGAGGTCATCGTCGTGGAGGGCCGCTACGACAAGAACACCCTCTCGCAGGTGGTGGACGCCGTCATCGTCGAGACGGGCGGCTTCTCCGTGTTTCATAACAAAGAAAAGATCGACTATCTGCGCCATCTCGCGCGTGAGCGCGGGCTGATCCTCATGACCGACCCGGACGGCGCGGGCTTTGTCATCCGCAACTATCTCAAGGGCAGCATCCCGCCCGAACAGATCAAGCAGGCCTACGTTCCGGACATCCGCGGCAAAGAGCGCCGCAAGCAGCGCCCCGGAAAAGAGGGCAAGCTCGGCGTCGAGGGTATGCGCCCGGAAGTGCTGCTCGAGGCGCTGCGCCGCGCGGGCGCGACATTTGAGGGCGATGCGCCGCAGGCGGCGCGCACGGGGGAGGAGATCACCCGCGCGGATCTGTTAGACCGCGGCCTGATCGGCCCGGGCTCGGCGGAAAAGCGCGCGGCGCTGCTGAAGACGCTGCGCCTGCCGGAGCACCTGAGCACCGCCGCGCTGCTGCAGACGCTGAACCTGCTGATGAGCCGGGAGGAGTTTGAAAAGCTATGAGTGAACAGCTGGAAATTGAGCGCAAGTACCTGATAGCAATGCCGGACACGCAGGCGCTGCGTGCCGCGTGCAGCCATGTCTATGAGATGGAGCAGACGTATCTCGCCGCTGCGCCGGGCGTCACGGCCCGCGTGCGCCGGCGGCAGGAGGGGGAGAAGGTCGAGTACTTCTACACGGAGAAGGAGTTCCGCACCGACCGCACCTGTCTTGAGCGCGAACGTGCCGTCACGGAGGAGGAGTACCACCGCCTGCTGGTGCGCCGCCGCGAGGAAGGCGTGACGCTGCGCAAGACGCGCTGGTGCATGCTCTACGCCGGGCGCGTGCTGGAGATCGACGTCTACCCGTTCTGGGAGCACACGGCCGTGCTGGAGATCGAGCTGCCGGACGAGGGCGCGCCCGTCTCCATCCCGCCGCAGATCCGCGTCCTGCGCGAGGTGACGGCGGACAGGCGGCTGAAAAACGCCGTCCTTGCTCAGAGGATCCCCGACGAGCGCGAGCTGCTGGCGGAAACTTCCGAAAATTGACAGGGAAGTGCCGAAAGGGCTTGCAATCAGACGGCCTGATAAGTATAATAAATACTTGCATTATCGTGCCAATCAACCAAATTTTATTTTTATGAGGAGTGTGAGACAATGACCGAGGAAAGAAAGACCAGTACCCCCGCGACCGAGGAGTCCGCGGAGAGCAAGAACTTTATTCTGAACTTTATCGACGAGGACATCGCAGAGGGTGGTCAGTTCCAGGGAATGACCGTTCACACCCGTTTCCCGCCCGAGCCGAACGGCTATCTGCACATCGGCCACTGCAAGGCGCTGTGCATTGACTTCGGCACCGCCGAGAAGTATCACGGCCTGTGCAATCTCCGTATGGACGACACGAACCCCGCCAAGGAGGACGTCGAATATGTCGAGGCGATTCAGCAGGACATCCACTGGCTGGGCTTCGACTGGGGCGACCGGTTCTATTACGGCTCGGATTACTTTGAGAAGGACTATGAATATGCCGTCGAGCTCATCAGGAAGGGCCTTGCCTATGTCTGCGAGCTGACGCCCGAGGAGTTCAGGGCCAACCGCGGCGACATCGGCATCCCCGCCACCTCGCCCTACCGCGACCGCCCGATCGAGGAGAACCTGCGCCTGTTCGAGAAGATGAAAAACGGCGAGGTGCCCGAGGGCAAGATGACCCTGCGCGCGAAGATCGACCTCGCGAGCGGCAACTTCAACATGCGTGACCCTGTCATCTACCGCATCCGCTTCATCCACCATCACCGCCAGGGCGACAAGTGGTGCATCTTCCCGATGTACGACTTCGCCCACCCCATTCAGGACGCGCTCGAGGGCATCACGCACTCGCTGTGCTCGCTGGAATATGAGGAGCACCGCCCCCTCTATGACTGGGTGGTCAACAACGTCTCCATCCCGTACCACAAGCCCCGGCAGATCGAGTTTGCCCGCCTGAACATCGACCACACCGTCATGTCCAAGCGCAAGCTGCGCCAGCTCGTCGAGGAGCATCGCGTCTCCGGCTGGGACGATCCCCGCATGCCGACGCTCTGCGGCCTGCGCCGCCGCGGCTACACCGCCGCCGCCATCCGCAATTTCTGCGAGCGCATCGGCGTGGCCAAGGCACCGAGCACGATCGAGTACGGCTTTCTGGAGCACTGCCTGCGCGAGGATCTGAACGCGTCGGCCGAGCGCACGATGGCGGTGCTGCACCCCGTAAAGCTGACCGTCACGAACTATCCCGAGGGGCAGAGCGAGACGTTCACCGTCGAGAATAACCCCACCGATCCCGCGCAGGGCACGCACGAGATCACCTTCAGCCGCCACCTGTGGATGGAGGCCGAGGACTTCATGGAGGTGCCCGCGCCGAAGTATAAGCGCCTGTATCCGGACGGCCCCGAGTGCCGCCTGAAGGGCGCGTACCTCGTCCGCTGTACCGGCTGCGTCAAGGATGAGGACGGCAATGTGACAGAGGTGCTCTGCACCTACGATCCCGACAGCCGCGGCGGCGATCCCACCGACGGGCGCAAGGTCAAGGGCGCGACAATCCACTGGGTCGACGCGGCAAACTGCTTCGACGCCGAGGTGCGCCTGTATGACAACCTCTTCTCCGACGCCCAGCCCGACGGCCCGGACAAGAACTTCCTCGACTGCCTGAACCCGCAGTCGCTGGCGGTGCTGACCGGCTGTAAGGTCGAGCCCGAGATGGCCGCCGTCGCCGCCGCGTTCGACCGCGAGGAGAACCGCACCGGCGTCAACGCGCCGACGTTCCAGTTCATGCGCACGGGCTACTTCTGCATGGACAACCGCGACTGCCGCGCAGACCATCTGGTCTTCAACCGCAGCGTCTCGCTGAAGGACAGCTTCAAGAAGTAATTTGTAAAACATACTCCCGACTGCTACGCAGCCGGGAGTATGTTTTACAAGAGAGTTCTCACTTTGCTCCGCGCCTTGTACTTGACAGTGCCGGACAGTATGCGATAGCATAGAGACTGCAAACGAGAGAAGGGGGACATGTTATGGTCCGTGAAATTTGCAGAGACACGTTTTTCCTTGCGCAGAAGGCTGCGCCCGCCGCGGCGGACGACCTCGGCGCGGCACAGGATCTGCTCGATACGCTGGCCGCGCACAGGGACGGCTGCGTCGGCATGGCCGCGAACATGATCGGCGTGAACAAGCGCATCATCGCCGTTGACTGTGACGGCGC
>USAC01000010.1 GCA_900552475.1 uncultured Eubacteriales bacterium
CGGATCGTGTCCGTACCTATGACCGTGCTCTGGCCGGTGTACTGATAGCTGTGCGTATGATCCGGGATCTCGTCCACCGTCAGCGTGTGGCTCGCTTCACCGCCGGTCTTTCCCGCAGCGAAGGTGTCGCCCGCAGCGAGCAGAAAGCGGTCCTTGATCTGCGTCCACGTCCCGCCGAAGAGCGTATTCGGGTCTGTCGCCGCCGCCGAGATGTAAATCGCGCCCACGGGGTAGATCAGCTCCCAGATGTCCTTCCCGCCGACCGTCACGCCCTTCTGAAATTCCGCAGGCCATGCCACCTCCAGCGCTTCCTTCTCGCTGTATTTGCCGAAGGCCGCGCCCTTGCCGCCGGGGCGGAGATGGAATGCCACGTCCGCCGTCGGGATCACGGCCGAAAAACTCGCGGTGTTCCCGAGCTTGTCCGTGATCTCGATCTTTGCCTCGTAGCTGGCCGTCGTCAGGATATCCACATCCCCCGTCACCAGCCCCGCCGCGCCGCTCGTCATGGCGGTGCCCGCGCTCCACGATCCACCGACCGCCCGCCAATAGCCCTTGATCGTACAGACGTTTTCCCCGCCGCACGAGGAGAACTTTGCCGTGGCTACGCCCGCAATGTGCAGCCCCGTGTCCGCCGGGAGCATCGCATCATCCGACCGGTAGAGCTTCGCCCCCGTGAGTGCCGGCGCGGCGTAGCCGTAAAGGCTCACTGTCAGCGTCTCTTCCGCGTATAGCCCGCGCGAATCCGTCACGCGGCATACGATGCTTGCGCTCGTCCCGCTCAATACGCCCGTCTTATAGGGGGACGCATCCGCGCTCACGCCGCCGCAGGTGATCTTGTACGACCGGATGCTCGCCCCGTACTGACAGGCGATTTTCCCCGCCGCAAACGTCACCTGCGCCCGCGAAAACCCGCTTACAAATGTGGAAAGCGCCGATGCCTTGCCGCCGCTGTTGTCCGCCGCAGCCGCCGCCCATCCGGAGGACACCACCGGCTTTGCATCCGCCGGGACGGTGAGCGTAAAGCTCACACTCTGCTCCTCTCCGATCTGCTGCGTGAGATTGCCGTCGCTCCATGTCTTGATGTAGACCGTGCATGTCCCGCTCGCCGCATTCGGAATCCGGTTGGCGAGCGACTTCTTCGGCACGAGTGAATACCAGTTCCACGCCGTTTCTGCGTCAAAGTCCGCAATGTCGCCCGCCTGCCCCGCGAAGGTGTAGCGCGCCGTGTGGCAGAAGGCCGTATTTTTACGGTTGGTGTAGATGATGATCTCCTCGCCCATCGCAATGGAGGATTTGTTCGTTGTCGGTACGGATGCCCGCGCGATCTGGTCGAGCGTCACCGTCTGCGAGATGTCCGTCGAGCTGAGCGTCGTGCCGCTGATATACCCCGCCGCCGAGATGGTCACGCTGCGGCTTCCGTCCGCGTCGTGATACACGCGCACCGTCGCGCTCATCGCAAGCGTCCCCGACTGATACGACACCTCGATGTGACGGCTCCCCGCCGTCCACTGGCCGTCGATCGTGATGCCGCCCGACCATGTGCCGCTCGTGGTATACCCGCTATTAGATCGGCTGTAATACAGCGTCGCCGTCACGTCCGAGTAGTTCCCGTCCTGCGACTGCACCGCCGACCACTTGATCGTCGGGAAGATATACTGGTTGCCGGTCGTGCCGGTAAATGCGCCTGATAGTGCCATCTCTTACCCTCCGATCCACTTGAATGCCACACCGTCCGAAAAGCTCACGTCCCACTTTCCCGCCGCCGTAATGCGGTCAAGCTCCACGTGCCCCACATGCAGCGCACCGTTTGAGAAATACGCGATCTCCGTGCCCTCGACGTAAAATGAGAGCTTCTTGCTCGTCCACACCGACATGTTGTGGCTCGTGTCGATCACGTCGTATGTCTTCCCGTCCACGCTCTGCGTGCCGGTCGTCTGGATGTCCTGCCCGATCGCGATGCCGATGATCGGCACCGTATCCTCATAGCCGACGATGCCCTGCCGGATGTAGCCCCTTGTCTCCGTCCGATAGCTGATCAGCCCCTGCAGGTCGCCCGCCTGCTCGTCAAGCCGCCCCTCCAGCTCGCTCACATACCGGATGCTCTGCGTCACGTCCTCCGCCGTCGCGGTAAACTTCGCGTCTACCTGCTCCTGGTATGCCCCGAATTCGCTCTTTGCCACATAGCTGCTCCGAAGCTCCGTCTCCACGCGCTGCGTCTCGCTGCGGACGCTCTCCGCCGTCTTGATAATCAGGTCTTTCAGCACCGACGAGGTTTTCCCCATGTCCTCGCGCACCTGCTGCGCCGCCTCCGACGCGGCCCCGCTGCCGAGCGTGGCCTTCGCCCCATCGGTCAGGCTGTCCGCCTCGATGGCGTTGAGCGCCCCGTTCAGCTGCTCGGCCAGCTGGTAGAGATATGAGCGCATCTGCGCGAGCTGTGCCTGTCCGCCGCCGCGCAGCATCGGCGGCGTGTTGAGCTGTACCATCACATATCACTCCCCAGTTCCAGAATCCGCGCGATCGAGAACAGCCGCATCTCGCCCTTGCCGCTGAGCTTCAGCTGCACGTGGTCGCACCGCCGGGGGATCACCGGCATTGCAAAGCTGCGCGTCGTGCCCTTCTTCCAGAGCAGCCGCCCCGCGTAGTGCCACTGCCCGGAGGAATCGTACTGCAGATAGAGATTCGCTTCCCCGCGCATCTGCAGCCGCAGGTCGAACCGGCTCAGATACTTGTGGTCTGGGTACTCATAGCCCATGATCCCCGAGACCACGCTCCATTCCACGTCACCCTCTCTTGTCCCTTGCGTGCCGTTCACCGCGACGAGCCTGTTCGTCGCCGCGTCGATATAGAACAGATCGTCGTCCGCCGCCGCGAACATGAGCGCCTGTGCGTTGTCCTCCTTGTGCCAGAGCCCCCGCGCCGCGTCATAGACCAGCAGTTCGTATGCTCCGGAACTGTTTTTCATCGAGATGTAGTATTTCCGCCCGTACCCGCCGGCGACCGCCTCGCTGTACCGCTCGTCGCCCAGCTCCGCGCTCACCGCCACCGGCACCGACCCGTCATAGGCGCAGATCTCCGTCCGCCCCTTGTAGTAGAGCACCTCGTTCACCACGCACAAACTTCGCCAGCTGCCCTTCTGCACGCCGCGGCACGGCGTGTCCGTCACCCGGTGCGCCCCCGCGCCGGAGACGCTGATCCGGTGCAGCACAGTTTCCTTGAAGAACGTCGGGTAGCCCTGATAGTTCACCGCGCCCGTCCACGCGCCGTCTGATCCGACCTGCGCCGCCCACGAATCCGTGGAAAGCCCCGCGTAGCACGTCCAGTTCTTGAAGTCTCCCAGCTTGCACCCATAGACCTCATTTACGGCTTTTCCATCCTTTACGCCGTAGCGGCATCCCCAGAGCCGGTTCTGCGCCTGGCAGATGTAGTCCATCTCCGGTGCCTCGCGCTTGACGGTCAGCCCGCCCGTCTGCGCCGCGTTCCGGCTCACCAGCCCCACGACCACGATCCAGTTGTCATCCTTTTTCTGGATCACCTTACTCGCGTTCAGCGCGGCGTATTCGGCCTTCACCGTTTCACTGTCTCCCGTGTAGGCGATCCCCGCCAGCGTCACGCCGTCGCCCTCCGAAAAGCTCTTTCCGATGTCCGTGCAGCTGATCTTCGTGTAGACCGTCGGGACGGAGATCCACATCGAACTCGTCCCGTCCCACCGCTTGAGCACTTTCCCGTCGACCCAGAGCGTCCCGCCCGCCGGGGCGGTCGGCTCCGTCTGCGCCACGTTCTCATAGAGCGCGCCCTCCGCGTCGCACATTGCAAGCTGCACCTGCGCGCTCTCCCCTGCCGCGAACGCCGCGTCGATGCTCCCGCAGTCCGTCGTGTCCGCCGTGTTGATGTACTTCCGATCCGGCCAGATCACGAGATACGCGCCCATGCTCACCAGCTGCTTCACGCCCTCGCTCAACCCCAGCTCCACGGCCTTCCCGCCGATCACGATCTTTGATCCCGATACCCAGATCAGCGCGTCCTTGGCCGTCAGCCCCGCCGGGCTTGCGATCTCCTCGCCGATCCCGCGCGGTGTGCGGCTCGCCAGCATCGGGTAGCAGTCGCCCGTCATGTTCTGCATCTCGCGCCACTGCCCGTCCCCGATGCGCAGCCGCCGGTCATAGCCGCCGAACTCGCTCGTCATGAGCCGCGACTGTTTGTTCTCCTTCAGCGTCGGCAGATACATTTCTCATTCCCCCTCAAATCTTCATCGGCCCGCAGCCGATCGGCATGTGCGTCCGGTTGTAATACCCCGCGTATGTCAGATACGCCTGGTTATACAGCTGGCTCGTCTGGTTGTACTTCCCAATCTCCCCGTTTTCCCGGTCGATCATCGCCTGCAGCCAGTAGTTGTAGAGATCCCCCGCCCACGGCTCCGGCACCAGCAGCTCCCGCTCGACGCCCGCGCTGCCGTCCGGCTGCGCGATGTCCTCTCCGCCCTCGTGCGTCCGGATGATCTCCCGCCAGATCTGGCCGTCGAGCTGCAGCAGCCACCCGAGCTTCTGCGGCTCTGTATACTGGTTCGGCTTGAACGTGTCTACCCGATCCAGCATCTCGCTTGCTTTCATGCGTTTCCCTCCTCATAGCGCGAAAGGGGAGAAACGTCGCCGTCTCTCCCCTTCCTCTGTGGTTTGTTATTCGCCCGTCAGCGGCTCACCGTTTGCGAGCTTCTCCTCGTTGCGTGTGCGGATCTCCTCCGCCTCCCACGCGCGGTGAATCTCCTCTGCCACCTCATGCGGCACGCGCGACTTCTGGCCGCGCGGCAGCAGGTAGTTCTTCCCGTTCACCGAGACGAACAGGTTCGGGTCGTCGTTCTTCGGCCCGCGCGGGATAAAGATATCCTCGCGCCCGTCGTTTGCAGGCTCTGTAACCTCTGCGGCCTTTTTCTTCTCTTCTGCCATGTGTTCCTCCCGTTTCTCGCCCCGCCTGGGCGTCTGTCAGTTCGCGCTGTCCGTCGCCGAGTAGCTGGACACGCTCATCACGCGCAGCACGCGCTCCGGATACAGGATCGTCGCGCCGTTCGTCTCGAACTTATAGCCCACCGTGCTGAACTGCTCGAGCGGACCGCCGACCGTGCCCTTGTCCTTGATGATCATCTCCGCGCCGCCGCCCGCCGGGTCGATGATGCCGAAGGCGTCCTTGCCGAAGAAATACGTCGCGTAGGTCACGCCCTCGGCCTTGTTCTTGTAGCTCGTGCCGCCCAGCACCGGCGCCATGAAGTTCTCGATAAAGCGCACGCCGTGCAGCTCTCCGATCTCTCCGTTGTAGATCTCCTCGGGCGAGGCGTACTTGTGCGCCTCAATCCACGCGTCGCTCTTGCGCAGGTCATAGGCAACGGACGGATGGATCACGGCCACGTACTTGCCGTTGATGGTCGGCACGCGGTCCTTCTTCATCTTCGTCACGGCCTTGGCGACCATGTCCGGCGTCAGCAGCGCCCAGCCGTTGTCCGCTCCGCTCGTCTGGCCGCCCGCGGCCATCGTCGCGCAGCTCGTCGGCGTGGAAACGACCGTGCCGTCGTCCTTGATGTTGTCGCAGTAGAGCACGTTCGTGCCCGTCAGCAGCGCGTCGCGGATCAGAATCTCCTGCGTCTCCGCCATCGACGCGCCCATCTCCTCCGTCGCGCCCAGAATCACCGGATCAAACGCATGCAGCTCCAGCTGGTCGGAAATCGCGGCGTAGGTGCCGTACTGGCTGATGGATGCCGTCTTGGCGCTCTGGCCGAACTTCTGGCCCGTCGGGATCACGCCCTCAGTCAGCTTTGCCGCCCGCGCGAACGTGTTCCACTTGCGCCATTCGACGGTCTTGCCGTGGTTCGCGGGCAGCGGCTGCTTCTTCGCAAACTGCGAGTAGATCATCGTGATGCGCGCGTTTTCCAGCAGTTCCGTGTCGTAGAACGTCTTGAGCGTGGAAGCCAGCGTGTTCACACCGGAAAATGCGGTCGGTGTGCCGTCATAGGCGTTGACGTAGTTGCCCGTCGCGTTCACCAGCGTGCCGGCGTCCGCGAACAGCTGCAGATTCATCGTTTCAAAAGTTTTCATATGCTTCTCCTCTCCGGGAGAAGTCCCCTCACTGCGGATAGATCTTCTCCCCTCTGGCAGCGGCGCGCAGGATCTCGTCCTTGAGCGCCTGCCGCTGCGCTCTTGTCATGTGTGCGTAGTCGATGCTCCCCGTCGAGGGGGCCTGAGAGGATACCCCGTTTTCCACCGGCCGGTTCGAGCCCGCCCGGACGGAGGCTGAGATCTTCTGTGCCGCCTCCTGCGCGGCCTGCTTGCGCGCCGCCTCCTGCAGCTCCTGCCGGTGCAACGCGAAATACACGTCCGCCACGCGCAGCCCAGAGCCCGGCGCCGTCATGCGCAGAAACGTCGGGTTCTGCAGTTCCCGCTGCAGATCGAAGTCCGGCACCGTCTTTTTCAGCTCCGCCTCCTGCTCGGCGAGACTGCGGAAGTGCTCCCGCATGGCTTTCTCCTGCTCGCTGCGCTGCGCTTCCGCTTCACGCTGCTGCTCGAAGCGCTCCATCTGGTCGATCCGCCGGGCCACGTCCGGCTCCACGCCCATCTCCGCGGCCTTGTCCTCGTAAAAGCTGTTGTCCTCCAGAATCGCCTTGGCGAGCGCCTTGCTGTCCGCCGCGTCCTGCAGACCGTACCGCTGCGCGAGAATCTGCATCGCCGGATCCAGTGCGTGCAGGCGCTCCTCTGCGCCCCGGCTGTCCTTGAGCCGCTGCCGGACGGTCTCCTGCATCTGCCGGTTGTATTCCGGGTCTGCCATGATCTCGTCCCAGGTCATCCTCTTCTGTGCTGCCGGCTTTTCTTTCTCCGGCTGCTCTGCGGCGGCGGCCCGCTGCGGCTCCTGCTTCTGTGCCGCCTGTGCGGCCCTGTGCGGTGTGCGCTTCGCCCGTTTGGCAATCAGCTCGGCCGGGACGCCCAGCTGCTCCAAAGTCTGCTCCCCGGCGTCGGGAGCGGTTTCTCCGCCCGTCTGGCCGCCCTCGCCCTCGGCGAACAGCTGCAGCCAATGCTTCTCCATCATGTCTTTCCCTCCATGATTGTCTGTCCGTTTGGTGGACGAGCCCATATAGCGCATGCCGCGGGTGCTGCCCCCGCGTTTGGGCTGCCGCATGCGTATGCCCGGCGCGTGCGCGCCGGGCCCCAGAAAGGAAAAGGAGGAATGGATGCCGCCGGGGCCCCCGCTCCCGGCAACCCCAGCATAACCCATCCGCTCCCCGTTTTTCTCCCCGCTGTCTAAATTATTTTCACGTGCACCGCATCCGGCTCCTGCCGTGCCAGCAGCCGGAATCCCGCGCAGATGTCCGCGAAGCTCCGTTCGAGCCGCCGCGCGCACGCCGCGTTTGCCGCTCTGGCCGAGATCTGCGCCGTGCCGCTGTCGTAGACCGTCACCACGTCCCGCGCCTCGCCGCGCTCCTCCGCCTGCACGAGCATGTACCCCGCCGTATAGGCCAGCATCGACGCCGCCGCGCATACGATGTCCTCCCCCGGTTTCCCGCGGTATGCGTGCCCCTCCACCCGCAGCGTCAGCGCCCGCGGGCTGCACTCCACCCGGATCATGCGCCGCCCTCCGGCTGCGACGCCGCCCGCGCCTGACTGCGCGCTTTCTGTACGTGGCCGCTCTCCTCGTCGCCGCCCGCCGGCATCTCCACCGGCTGTCCCTGCGCCAGCTGGCCGCCCATGCCCGCCGCGATGCTCTGCAGCTGCGCCAGCGCCCCGGCGTCCTGTGCCTTCTGCGCGAGCGTCGCCGCGTATTGCAGCAGCATCTGCATCTGGTCGTAGAGCGTCCCCATCCGCCGGATCTTCGCCACGACGTCCTCCTTGCCCCGAAACTCCATCATGTCCAGACACAGGAGCGTCTGGTCTGCCTGCTGGGGGTTAAAAAAGCCCAGCTGGTAAAACTGCAGCGCCAGCTCGTTCTGCGCCATCGTCGTGTAGGCCGTCTGTTTCTGTGCCTGCACCGAGATGTCGAACTCCGGTACCCGGTAGCCCATGTCCACCCCGGAGATCTCGCCCTGTGCCTGCGGCTGCAGCCCCGCGTTGTCGTAGCTCACGAACTGCTCCTGCCCGTTCTCGCCCGTGATGCGGAACTGACGCGGCGCGTCGTAAAACTGCCGGATCAGCTCGATGCAAAGCCCCACGATCTCCCGGTACGCGCGGTAGCCGCTCTTCGTGCTGTCGCGTGAGCCCTTGCCGCTCGCCTCCTGCAGCGCCGCGATCGCGCTCGCCGCCGTCACGCCCGCCGAAGTCGAGCCGGATGCCGTCTCCGTGTTGCCGCTCGTCTCGCGCAGCTCCTGCACCGTCTCCTGCAGCATCGCCACGTAGTTTGCCGGCAGCGGCGTGTAGTCGAGCACCCGCATCGAATCCTCCCCGAGGTTTCCCGTCGTGTGTACGACCGGCTTGTTCACGTCCAGCAGTTCCGCCTCGTTGATCGCGCCGTCCTGCCGCACGAAGTAGCGCGGCGTCGCGCCCGAGATCGTGTTTTTCACCAGCGCTGTGCGCATCAGGTCGATTTCCGTCTGCGGGTTTTTGCACAGGTCGACATATCCGTAACCCGCCGGCGAGCCCTCCACCGGGAACAGCGGATCCAGCACGAACGGATATTTCCCGTGGTCGTAAAGCCCCGTCTCCGCCATCGGCCGCCCCGCCGGGGCCTCCAGCGTCACCGGCTGGCCGTCCGGCCCCGGCTGCACCACCGTGCGCGTCGGCGCGTCCGTCTCGTTCTCCGTCGCGTAGAGCACCACGTCTCCCACGTACTTGCAGTAATGCAGGCTCTTCCCCACGTGGTAGTAGACCTCAATGACCGTCACCTTCCCGTCCGTCGGGACAGTATCGTCGTAGAGGAACTTCTTCGCCGTGAAGATGTCGCCCTTGAGCTTCCCCTTGCACTGTGGATACGCCTCCTCCACGAGATCCCGGTCGGCCAGCTCCGTCTGGAACACATACCGCGACTGCTGGATGTCGCTCTTGCCCGGCTCCCAGAAGAGGTTCAGCAGGTTCGCCCGCGTCACCGTGATGTCGCCGAGCCCGCCGAGCTTGTTTCCGTCCCAGACGACCTTGTAGCAGCCCGTCCCGATCTTGAGCTTCTGCCACATCGCCTCCGACCAGGTCTTTTCAAACTGGTTCTGCTCCAGAATCACCGGCAGAATCGCCGACAGCGTCTTCGCCTCCTGCCGGTCGCCCGGCTCACGCGGCAGCACCACCGGCTCCGGATAGGCCTCCATCGCGTCCGCGTGCTTGTTCGTCACCACGTTGTGCAGCCAGCCCGACCGCGACCGGAATCCGTCGCGCGCGATGCCATCCTGTCTGTCCTCCTCGCCGGAGTTGCGCAGCTTCCACCAGCTCTCCGCGCTGATGGCCCGCGCGTCCACGCTGGCCTTGCCCGCGCGGTACTGCTCGAGCGTCTTCGTCCACTCCAGCAGCTGCTCCCGGCCGATCTTCCCGGCCTGTACCTCGTCCATGTGTGCTCCTCACTTTCGTTCGTATTGGTTCAGCGGATCCGCCCACGGCGTCTCCTTCTCCTCGCGCAGAATCGGCGCCACCGGCCGCGACATGCACATGTACCGCCACTCATCTGCCGCGTGATCCTCCAGCTCCGTGTCCACGTCCTCCGGCTTTGTCTTTGCGTACATCAGCAGCGGGATCGTCCGGATAAAGTCCTTGCATGTGTCGAAGATGTAGCACCGCGCATATCCCTGCGCGTCGAACTGCAGCCGGTAGTGGCACTGCATCCATCCCGCAATCCGGGCGTTGTCCCCCGGCTCGAAGTAGATGCCGTACCGCCCCGCCGTCTCCTGTACGCTCTCGCCGCGCGATGTGTCCCAGCAGGCCGGGTCGGCCACGCCGCCCTCAATCTTCCGCCCCGCGAGCAGCGGGTCTGTCCGCTCAATCTCCACCGCCCGCCGGAACTGCTCGTCCGGCGTCTGGCGCACGCCCTCGTTCGGCTCGCCCGTGCACCCGTAAAGCTCTTTGATCCGGTATAGTACCCCGTCGTAGTCCACGGCCCACCACGCCAGCGAGAACGGCCTGTTGTATCCGAAGTCGTAGCTGCGGTAGATCTTCCACCCGCGCGGGATGCGGAACGGCGCGATCACGTGCGTGAAGCGGTGCTGCTGCGCCGCCTCCTCCGCCGTGACCCCTGCCAGCTTGCAGAGCGCCGGATCCGGATCCAGCCGGAACTCCTCGAAGAATTGCCCCGCGAATACGTCCCAGCGCCCCTCCAGCCACATCTCGCGCAGATGCGGCGGCAGTGCCTCCAGCTGCCGGATGTATTCCGGCTGCGTCTGCATCAGCGCCGTGTTGTCGCGCACGAGCGCCTGAATGAACGCATAATCCGCCGGGTTTTCCCCACTCTCGAACCGCCGGTCGATGAACAGCCGCTTGATGTATCCGTGTCCCTGCCCGCCGGGGTTGCAGGTGAAATATACCCGCTTCGGAAAGTCGTTCACGCCGCGCACGCACGCCACGATCGTTTTCATCTGGTATTCCGACAGCTGCGTCGCCTCATCCAGAAAAATCACGTCGTACTCCACGCCCTGCAGCCGGTCGAGATCCTGGTCCCGGTCGCAGTATGTGAAGTTGATCGTCGACCCGTTGATAAACCGCAGCACCTTGTCCTTGTCGTTGTACTTCGCGATGCCCAGCAGTTCCTTGCGCAGCGTGTTGATGTGGTTGTTGATCAGCTCCGGGTAGCTCCGCCGCACGATCAAAAGCCGGATCCCCGGATACCGCAGCGCCATGAGCTTTGCCTTCGTCCGCACGGCCCAGCTCTTCCCGCCGCCGCGCGCCCCGCCGTATGCGATGTACTTGTGCTTGTCCAGCAGAAAAAGCGCCTGCTTCTCGTTCGGCCCGTCAATGACCAGCTTCATTCGCCGTACTCCTTCGCCTTCTCGGGCATCTCGATCGTGATCGGCTCGCGGCTGCGTCCGGCCTGCGCCGCCATCGTCCACTTGTCGATCAGCGTGCCGATCGCCGTCGTGATGTCGCGCAGGCTCGCCGTCGCCATCCGCTCAGGGCTCGACAGAACCTCCAGTCCTGTGCCGATGATGCTGCACACGGTGTCCCTCTGCCCGTCCATGTAGCTCAATATATCGCGCGCGCACGCGCCTTTTTTGTCCTGCGCAGCCCGCGCACTCTCCGGATCCGCCAGCACCAGCCGCCGCACCGTGTTCGGGCTCACGCCGTTTTTCCGTGCCGCCGCCCGGTAACTGCCCTCCACCGCGTAGTCCGCGATGATCTTCTTTTTTCGCTTTTCGCTCAGCTTGACCTGCGCCATGCGCTCACCGCCCCTTCCTGCCCATTGTAACCGCCGGGCGGCGGCAATTTCTCCCCGCTGGCGTATGCCGGAAGGCCGCGCAGGTCTCCCCGCGCGGCTATGTCTCTTCGCTGTGCGCCGTCAGCGCCCGGCAGACCACGCATTTCCCGTAGTCGTACCCCGCGCAGCAGCGCTCGAACCATTGTTCCTTTTTCTTTCGCCCCCGGAATTGCATCCGGATCGTCTGCCCCGGCTCCGTCCCCGAGCAGACGATCAGCTTCTCCGTGCTCCACTCGTACCACGGGCAGACCGCCCGCGCGCTATCTTTCGTCTGCATCGTGCTTTTCCTCCGGTGCCAGATAGCGGATGTAGTGGCAGCCCGTCTCCGCGTCGTATGCGCTGCTCTCCAGCAGATAGGCCCGCGCGGGCTGGCGCAGTGCCCGGCCCGTATGTACCACGCGCTCGGTGATCTCCGGCTGCTTCATGTTCCGGCTGCAGCTGTACTTCTTCGCGTCCGGCACGTCGCGGCGCGCCTGGCGCAGCATGTAGACCGCCACCGGCGTATAGTCGCCCTGCCCGCGCAGCGGCTCCGCGTAGAGACTGCCCATCGCCCAGATGGAGCCGAGCGTCTCGCTCCCGACCATCCACTGGCCGTCCTCCCATCGGATTCCATTGCCGCTGAGCACCATGTGTACGTGCAGGCGCACGGGCTTGCCCGTTTCTCCGTCCATCGCGGAGGGGCAGGCCACCCACTGAAGCTCTGCGCCTTCCCGGCGCACCTTCCGCTTGAGCCGCTTCATGAAGTTGCCCAGCAGCCGCGTGAGCTGCGCGTAGTCCCCGCCGATTTGCGCCAGTGTCCCGTCGTCAAACGTCGCCGTGACGAACAGATCCTTCGCCCCGAAGTTGCAGTTGATCGTGCGCGCCAGCGTGCGCACAGCCCGCCTTGCGTTCTGGTCGCGCTTGGCGGCGCTCGTGCTGTTCTTCACCCGGCCTGCTCTGGGCCTCGCCTGTGCCGGCACCCAGAACTTGCTCTTCTCGATTACCCTCCCGGACTTGTAGGTGCGGATCATCCATTTCCCTCCCATCTGCGTTTTCTGCCTCCTGTCCGTATACTTAGGTCTTTAAGGACCCGACCAAAATACGCGCGCACGCGTATTATATAGGGTGTCTCTCCTCTTCCGGTGATGCTCCAAAGATGGCCCGGCCTTCCCGCCGGACCATCTTTGCAAAATCACGTGGCCTTTTCTGCTTTCTTCATCGGCCATCCGTTTGCCGGATACCCGTTGCGCTGCCGCCATTTTTTGATCGTCTCTCGGCTCATGCCCTGCCGTGCCGCGATCTGCCCGTCTGTCCACCCGAGGTCGTAGAGCGCCCGCCGCTCGTCTGCGATCTGCGCTTTGCTCCGCCAAGGTGTCCAGTTCTCCTGTCGCTTCGGCTTCGGTTCTGCGGGCGGCTTCTTCGGCTTCTGCGGCAGGATCGGCGCCTGCTTCTTCGCGGCCCTCCCGCGCTGATAGACGATGCAGTGCCGCCCCGCCCGCGTCCCCGGCTCCGCGTCCGGGAACGCTGCGAGCTTCGACTGCCCCGTCACGTCCGCGTAGCCGCAGCCCCACGGCCCGTACCGGTTCGCCGCCCGGTAGATGCACGTCCTGCACTTCTGCCCGTCCGGCCCCTTCTCGAGCCGCGAATCCCATCCGCTCATACGTCCCTCCCGGAAAGCTCCTCGATCATCGCCGCCGCGTCCAGCGCCATCCGGTCGACGTCGCACGTTGCCCATTTCTCCCCGAAAAACGCGGCTTCTTCCCCGCTCAGATCCTCCACCACATAGTACGGGCATGTCTCGCAGTGTGTCTCATGCACGTCCTCCGCCGCCGAGCACCGCAGCGCCGCCGCCAGCACCTCCGGCGTTACCTGATGTTCCATCTCAAATCCCCTCCCTGAGCCACAGCCCGTCCGGCATGTCCCACAGTCTCATAAGTTTCTTCCCGACGTACTGCGCGTAGGTCATCTCGATGCACGCGCCCTTGCTGTGCGCCCAGTCGCGCAGCAGTGCGATCGCGTCGCAGCTGTCGAGCATCGCCGTGCAGATCCGCATGTAGTCCCCCGGCTCCCAGCCCCTCCGGCAGCACCGCCGGGTTCACCGCGACGTGGCCCTCTGCCCGCACGGCCTCCTCGGCGCGCCGGAACTTCTCCCGGTACTCCGGATCCCCTGTAATCGCTCCCGCAATGTAAATTTTCATTTAATCCCACCCTTTTTCATATAGCACCAGTCCTGCGGTGCTCGGTCGATTCGCCACAACTGAGCACCATAGCCGTTTTTCAGCGTCAGCATGCCGGGGAGCTCGCCCAGATCCAGCGGCACATCGTAGATTTCCAGATCCGATATGTGCCAGAAAAAGCCGGCCTTCTCTCCGAGATAACCGTGAATTTCTTCCGCCGTCAGGCACGCGTCCCGCGAAAGAAACCACGGTATTGCGCTGTCTGCAGGAAAGCAGAATATCTCATCACACGTAAATTCTCCGATCACCTTGCCGTTTCCGTGCGGGCAGTTCAGGGATTTCATCGACCCTGTTTCCAGCCAATCGCGCATAAGCGCTTCCTGTGAAATGGGGATGTTCAGATCATGTCTCCCGCGGGTGCAGTAGATATGGCACTTGAACGGCGTCGCCAGCTTTGGCCGGGTCTTGCGTACCTCAATCGTCTTTTCGCCGCTGATGATTTTCTCGCACCATTTCGGGCGGATACTGATTAACACAGCATTCATCGTTGTTACCCTTCCCTCCAGTTGAATTTTGGAATTTTGATCCGCCATTCGACGACTACCTCGTCAGCTTCCGCGCCCTTTCGGAATCTGAACACGCTTCGATCTTCTTCCATGATCTGACGAACAGTTTCAACCGCCTGCTCTGCCAGAAATCTCTCTGCGTCCTTGATCATGCTCTCGTCGTAGCCGCCTCTTATCACGACGGCACCGCCGTACTTAATCCACTTGATATTCTCTGTCCCTGGGTTCGGATTGCTCATCCCCACACCGTCCTTTCCCGCTCCAGCAGCGCTCGCACGGCCGCGCGGAGCTTGTCCGCTTTCGCCTGATCCGTCACCTGCGCGTGCGTCTCCTGCATCCGCGCGAAGTCGTCCTGCACCGCCCGGAACCACGCCTTGAATGTCGCGACCTCCGGATCGGCCGCCGCCAGCTGCCGCTCCGCCTGTTCGGCGCGCCGGGCGCTCTCCTGCGCGGCTTTTTCCGCCTCGGCCACCCGCCGGGCGGTCTCCTTCTGCGCCGTCTCTGCCGCGCGCTCGGCCTCCTCTGCGCGCAGCTTCTCCAGTACCTCCGCCGGGATCACCGGGTTTTCCCGCAGCGCCTTCAGCTCGGCCTTCGCCTGCTTCGCGGCGGCCTTCGCATCCTTCTCCGCGGCCTGTGCATTTTTCAGCCGCTCCGCCGCCGCGAGCGCGTCCCGCCGGGCGTCCTCCGCGCCCTTTGCCACCTCCTCGGCCGCGGCGGCCTTTTCCTGCGCGTCCTGCTCGGCCCTGCGCGCCTCGTCCCGCTCGCGGATCAGCTTCTCCAACTCCCGCGTGCTCAGCTCCTCCGCGTGGTGCTCCTCCGCGAAGCTCTCGCGCTCCTCCGCCGGCAGTGCCAGCAGCCGCAGCGCGTGCGTATAGGGCAAATTCCCAAGCGCTTGCGAATTTGCGTCCCCGAAAAGACTCACCTGCTGCGCCCCGTATTCCTCGAAAATCCGCATGAAATTGTTCGCCGACGACTGGGAGAAGTCCACCTCTTCCCGCAGCCACGGCCCCCACTGGCCGTGGTCGAGCATCGCCTTCGCCTCCTTCAGCCGCCGGCCGATCTCGATGGCGTACCCCAGCACCATGCACTGCGCCTGCCGGTGCAGCGTCCGGATCTCCGTTGTCACCGTCTTGATGTCCCGCTGCGCCGCCATCGGCACGTTGATTGTCTCGCTCATGCGCTCGTTTTCCTCCTCTTCTGCTTGTCTTTACGGGCAGTCTCCTGCCGCTGCGCGTACCACGGCGCGAGCACCTCGCGCTCCCACCGGTCGCAGAAATCCCGCACCTTCTGCGGAATTTTTCCGTGCCCGGCCTTCCCGTACCATTCGTTCCGGTAGCCGTGCAGCTGGACCTCCTTCGGGATCCGCCCCGTCATGTTGATGTCGAGCGTGTACCAGCTCCGCTCCGGCCGCCGCGCGTGCCGCACAAAGAAAATCACGTCCGTCCGCGCCGCGTGCTTTTTGCAGTAGTCGCCGACGCAGTGCTTGAGCACGCGCCCCTCCTCCTTGAGCTCTCCCGGCGTCGCCGCCGCCCGGATGCAGATCTCCCCGTCGCTCCACGCCAGCGCCGCCAGCTCCTGCGCGAGCTGCCGCATCGCCTCCGTGTACTGGCGCATGTCCCTGTCTCCGTGGAGCTCCGCGAGCCGGTCGTGCGCCGCGACGAGATCCTTCGGCCAGAGCTCCTCTTCCGTCGCGTCCGCGTCCAGCATCTCGCGGTAGTCGAGGAATGTCCGCGCCAGATCCCCGCCGCGCCGCTCCTCCTGCTTTTTGATGTACCGCACCGCTTTCAGCAGCGGCACCTCGTGCCCGTCCTCGATCATGCTCACGAGCACCTGCAGTCCCTCCGGCCCCAGCTCCGCGCGGCACCGGTCGAATTCCTCCGCCGTGCAGCCGCCCTGCCAGCACCGGTAAACCGCCCACGCGTCTGCCGTCTGCCAGTCCCAGCGCCCCGCGAGCGCCCTGACCTCCGCCTTGCCCATGCCGAGCATCCGCCCCGGCTTCACCTCGTTCCAGTCGATCCACCGCAGTTCTATTTCATGTACCTTGTAGGGCGCCGTGACCTGATTCCATGCCATCTCCTCGATGGCGCCGCCGAGCGTCCGGCCCCAGCCCGCGCGGGCCAGATTTTCGACGTTTCTGTGCTGTTTCCACAGCTTCAGATACTGCACCGGCCATTGGCCTCCTGCGCGGATGTAGTCCTCGAGCCCGGTTTTCTCCCCCGTGCTCCCCGTGAGATCCGGCACCTCCGGCCGGACGACGGCGCCGATCTTCTTGTGGCTGTTTGCCTCCCAGCTGTAGTATTTGACCGTCTCCGGGTCGCGCATCTGCCGCACCGCGCGCCACTCGCCCGTGCCCCACTCGGTGCCGAACTGGTTGCATTTCGCCCGTGTAAAACGTTTCAGCCCGCCCTTTTCCGTCAGGGCGATTGCCTCTCTCGGCCACGCGGCAGCGCCGCTGCCGCCGTATTCGTTGAATTCCCGGCGTACCATCCAGTAGAGCAGCACCGTCACCCCGTGGATCACCTCCACCGTCGCGACCTGCACCTGATGCGTCCGCCCGCTGCGCAGATCCTTCCGCCGCACCAGCTGTACGTCCGCCCCGCAGAGCGGGCAGTCGAAGTGATCCGTCTCCGCGATCTCCGCCGCGCTCATGCGCCAGCAGGCGGCCTCCATGTCCGGGATTCCCTCGTATAGAAGCCCGTCGTCCCCCTGCAGCAGCGCGATCCCGCGGATCTCCCGATTTCCGGGCAGCTTCAGCCCGCGCAGCCATCCCGCGGCGAAGTCCTCGCCGCAGGCCGTGCAGCTGCACCGTGCGCCCCACGTCCGCCGGCGCGACTTTTCGCGCCGCTCGATATCCTCCGGCGTCATGATCTTCTGCGGCTTTTCCTCCAACCAGCTCACGCTCTCCCGCGAGAACAGGCAGAGCTCCCCGCCGAGTTCGTCCTTCTGCGTCCGTGCGGCCCAGTCGATAAGCTCCTTCGGAGCCGTCTTCGGCAGCGCCTGCCGGAAGGCCTCCCAGTCCGTCATAGAAAGTCCGCGAGATCCAGCACCTTCGGTGCTTCCTCCCGCGCCTCCCCGCGCTGCGGCAGACCGTAAAACGCCCGCAGAACGTCCTCCGCCTCCTCGCTGCTCACGCATCCGCAGTTGCCGTCCCGGTTCTTCCGCGCCAGCTCCGCGATCTTCTTCTCCGCGTCCGCGATCGTCATGCCCTTGCCCGCCAGATCCTTCGCCAGCAGCTCTGCCGACCCCGGCTCGCTGCGGGCGATCTCCTTGAGCTGCTCGCCCGCCATCCATACGGTGTTGTGCTTCTGCGGCTGCTGGCTCTCAATGGCCGCGATTGCCGCCCTCTGCGCTTCCGTCATAAAATTTTTCCTTGCCTTTCTCCCCTCCGTCGGTTATCATAGGGGTGTACTTGGTTGTCATTTGACCCTCATCTGACTGCCCCAACGGAGTTGCCGCTCCGCCGGGGCCTTTTTTTATTTCTGCGCGTCCGTCAGATCCACCGCCGCGGCGTTGCGCAGAATCCACTGGAGCATCGCCTGCCCCTCGTCGGTCATGTGCCGCTCCAGCGGCGCGATCGTCAGCCGCAGCACCGCGATCACCAGCGGCAGATCCTTCTTGTGCCGGTTCGCGATGTCCATGACCTCGCGCCCGATCGCGCTCAGCCCCCGGTCGAGCACGGTGTCGTAGTGTTCCGGCCCCGCCTCATAGGCCGCCTTGATCCACGACGGCGTTTCCGTCTCGCCCTCTGTGCGCTCCTCGCCGCCCGCGCCATCCAGCAGATCCCGGATGGTCTGCGCCGCCGCCAGCAGCAGCGTCCCGTCGTTCACGCCGCACTCCTCCGCGCACGCGGCGCACTGCTCGTCGTCCGCGCAGGCGCGCAGCTTCCGCGCCATCCGCTCCGCGCGGTCTCTCAGATCGTTTTCCATGGTGTTTCCTCCTCGTTCGTCTCCGCCGGCGCCCGCAGCCATCGCAGCAGGTTCTCCGCCGGGTTTCCTGTCAATCGCTCCAGCCACTGCGCAAGCTGTGCGTCGCTCATCGCGTCCAGCCTGTCCCGGTTCGTCGGGACGATCGGCTGCACCGGGTCAAAGTCCGTCCGGCAGACGCGCGTGCTCTCGCTCACGCAGGTGTTGTGCCCCGCCAGCCGGCAAAAGCCCCGCTTCGGCGCCCGCCGTGACCGCGCCGGGATAAAATTGCTGCACGCGCCGCACCGCATCGTCTCCGCCCTGTGCATCATGGCCTGTCTCCTTCCACCGCCGGCAGAATCTCCATCCAGTGTGTCACCGGGATGGCCCGCAGCGCCGTTTCCTGCTCGTCCATCGCGTTCCATGCCCCGTGCCGCGTCGAGTACGGCAAAACCGTATAGATCCCGCCCGCCGTCCGCACCCAGTAGTCCCCCGAGCGCACGGGCTGCGCCTCCTCCGTGGAGATCCATCCCAGCTCCGCCTTTGCAAGCCTCTGGTGCAGCTCCACCAGCATCCGCCGGTGTCCCTCGTTTGCTGCCATCAGGCATTCGATCCGCCGCTCCTGCCCGCGGATCCGCGCCGCCGCCTGCCGGATCAGGTCGCGGCATGCGATCACCTTCTTCCCCTCACAGCCCTGGCACCCGGGACATACCGCGTAACCGTCGTACCGCTCCAGTCCCTCGAGCAGATTTTTCGCTTTCATCGCCGCCCCTCCATCCGCTCGACCAGCCGCACGCACCCTGCGGCCACCGCCGCGGCCCCGATGTAGGTCAGTACCCATGTAACCGTCATAGCTCTTCCTCCTTATAGATAGCTCTTCCCGAACACGCGCCGGAAGTCCTCCTCCGTCGCGTTCTGCTCCTCCATGAACTTCCGCTGCCCCCACCGGTGCAGCCGCAGCGCCGTCTCGCCGCAGCGGTGGGCGGCCTCCCGGCCGTTCCGGTGGCACTCCTCCCCACACAGCAGCACGACCAGCCCGAATTCCTCCGATTTCTTCCGGTTGGCCACGCCCTCGAAGATGTGGTGCCGCTCCATCTGCCCCCACTTGCCGCATTTCCAGCACTGCCCGTACATGTCGCCTGTCCTCCTCTTATACCAGCGGCGTCTGCTCCAGCAGCCGCTCCAGCGTCTCGTCGATCAGATTCGCCTCCGGCAGGATAAAGACCATCCCGCCCTCGTCGTCCCAGACCAGCATGTTCCCGTAGGCCAGCGGCTCGCCGAAGCCGATCTCCGTCAGCGCCGCGTCAAACGCCAACACCCGCAGGTTCTCCTTCTGCCAGACCTCCCGGCCCTTCCAGACCATGTTCGTCCGCAGGATCTCCTCGCCCTTGCCCTCTGCAACCTCGCGCTGGAGCTTGTCCAGCGTCCCGAGCGGCATGTCCATCATCTGGTTCTGCGCGCCCGTGTCCTTGCTCACGCGGTAGGCGCTCGCCTCCGGAATTTCGCCCAGATGCTCCGCCAGCAGCGCCAGCACCTTCCGCGGGCATGTCCTGCGCGGCAGCAGCGCCGCCCATTTCCGCCCGTCCAGAAACAGCATCCGCCCGTTCCCGTCGCCGTACCCGGCCACCTCATAGCCGCCCCCGCGCCACGATTCCTTCATCGCCCGCGTCAGGCTCCTCTCGTCGATCATCCTCGTTTTCTCCTTTGTCAGCTTCACCGCCCGAAGGCGGCGTCTTTTCTCCCGAGATACCAGGTCTCCCGCAGTCGGCGGCTCGTCTCGTCCTCCTCCGTCCGCAGGATCTTCTCGCACGCGCCGCACAGATCCCCGCTCCCGTGGAAGATCTGGCCGCAGCGGCAGCAGATGTTCTTCCGCGCGTCCTTCCGCCGCACCAGCTCCATGCCGGATACCGTCCGCGCCCAGCTCACGCCCCAGAACTCCGCCGCCCGCACCGTGGCCTGCTCCCAGTTGTCGGCCACGACAAACGCCGTCCCGATCTCCGGGTGCTCGATCACCCAGCAGGTCGACTGCTTACTTGCCATGACCTCTCAGCTCCTCACCAGCGCGGCCAGCTCCTCGGCCGAGAACCGCAGCACCTTGTCCAGCGCCGCCAGATCCTCCGCCGTCCATGCGCCGCTGTGCATCTTCGCGCTCAGCGTCCCCGCGCGCATCCCGATCCGCCGGGCGAGCTCCGTTTGGGACGCGATGTCCCGCATCCCCCGCTTCGCGTTGATCGTCCTGCGCATGCTGGCCGCCCGCTCGGCGCGCGGGTCGCGCGCTAAATTTACCTTCGGCATAGCCGTCTCCTCCTTTTCTTGTCCTATCGCTGCGCGCTGCGCGCCCCTGCGATCAGCCCCTCGCTGTAGGCCATCAGCAGCTCCTTGAGCTGCGGGCTCAGCTGCTCGTCCAGCGCCGCGCTCTTGCCCATCAGTTCCGAAAGGCTCCTGCGCTCGCCCTGCTTCTCCTCGTTCAGCATACTGTGTCACCTCCTTCGCTTGTTTTCCATCGTCTTGCCCTCCTCCCGCCGCCGTGCTATACTGGCCGCAGGAAGGAGGTGAATCTTTTGATCGCTTACCATCTGGATCGCAATGGAACATTGTCCACTGGACAGCGCATCTGCGGCTTTTCAGTGCCGAACAGCTTCGGGCTTGCGGAACTGTCTCAATGGGGAATCTCCGAAGAAAACCTGTTCAGCGGCTCGCCACAGGTGCTTTCCACTTCCGCAATTGCCTCTCACAATCTGGAAGTGCGGGCCGAATTGTTCCGCAAATCGAACTATCCGGACGCGCCGTCTCGGCTCTCGAGCTTTTATGCCGTCCCAAAACTTGAGCACTTCAAACTGTGGGAAATGATTTTTCGTATCAGCCCTCCTTCCCGCATTTTCGAGGTGTACTATGACAAACCGTGCAATGCTTATGACGCGAATCACCTGCGTCTATCGGCCATAGACTGTTCACTTGCGCCGGCTTTGGAAAATGACTATATTCAAGCCGTCATCAAAATTGAAAGTAGCCTGCATCACTATTGGAGCCACGACTTCACAGATGATCCCTTGCCGGAACTGCTTCTTACGCTCCCCGTGACGATCGGCCCCATGGTCTCATTCGATGCGCTCCCATAGTGCGGCCTTTTTCTCCCAGCTGCCCGGGTAGCCCTGCATGTCATTTGGGTCATCCCCCAGCGGCGTGGCGACGACCACGCCTACCGGCATCATATCGAGCTGCCCGGCTTTGATCTGCGGCTCATGCGTAAACAGTGGTCTGTCATCCGCCGGCTCTACCGAGCAGTGCATTGACTTTCTTCTCATCTGCCTCACCTCCCCTTCTGCACGCACACTTTGCGTGACGCTTCATGCACTTGTATCTCACTCTGCTTTGTGTTACGCTCTAACCGGAGGCCATCCGCAGAAAGGAGCCTGCCATGAAAACCGCAGATATTCGCGAATTTCCCGTTACCGTGGAGTGCCCGAAGGACTTCATCAAGCGGAAAGTCTGGGTTCGGGAACTCACCGTGAACGAAACTCGCTTCCTACATCCCAACGGCTGCGATAATTACTGCCCGGATCCTGTCTGCCGGAACTGTCTCACGTCCGTCTACAAGACCGTCATGTCCGACCGTTAACCAGTTTCACGCAGCGGATGGCCTCCCGCAGTGCATCGGCGTACCCATCGTAGAACTTTTCGATGGGTACTTCTGTCTCCGTCCCGTTCGGATCCTGCATCCGTATGCCCCCGGCCATCATCCGCTCGTGATAGTGGAGCAGCCCCTGCAGCACGTTCAGCCGCACTTCCGTGCGATTGTCCACCATCTCACCCCCTATCCTGCACGCATACTTTGCGTGATGCTTCACGCCCTTGCAGTACATACCACTGCAAAAAGCTGCCCTCGTGCCCCCTTCGCGGTGTCCCACGAGGGCAGCTTTTCGCACTTGTATCTCTTCCCGCCCCCGTGATAAAATGGAAGCGGAAAGGAGGTGATTTGTGATGTCAAGCGAAGTGAAATTGAGCACATTCCCGTCCAATCGCACAGAGGCGCTTGCGCTCCTGTATCTCCGCTCGCAGGATCTGTCCAGGAAAAGCCCGTCTGAGATTCAATCCATGTACTTTGATGCATGCCGCGAATTGAAGCAGGACTATCTGAATAAGATCCGCTCAGGCTCCCTCAAAGACTCCTGAGTAGACTGACAACCTGCACCATGCTGTCCGTGAGCTGTGGCAGCATAGCCGGGTCCCCCCGAGATTGCTCGGAAAGCAGTTCCAGCTGCTTTTCGAGCAATTCTCTGATTCTTTCTTTCTCCACCATCTCACCCCCTCTCTTGCTCGCATACTTTGCAACGAGTTCAATGCATAGGAACATATCGCCTTCTCCTGTACGAAGCCATTGCTCGTTCACATTAAACTCTCGACAAATATCAGCGACGGTTCTGTCGCTCGGCTTTTTGTTGCCGGAGCATAACTCGGAAACAAACGGGCGAGAAACGCCGATTCTTTTGGCAAACTCGGCTTGCTTCATGTTCAAAGCCTTAATGAGTTCACGGATACGTTCATTCATCCATCTCACCCCCTATCCGGCACTGATACTTTGCGTGACGCATATATCTACGTCGCAATATAAAAATATCACAACGATATAGCATTGTCAATACTTTTCTATAAATTAATATTGCAATGCAATATTGCTTATGCTATACTGCACTCGAAGGAGGTAGGTATGAACGAACGCATAAAACTTTTGCGCAAAGCGCTCGAACTCAACCAGACAGATTTCGGAGCGAGAATCGGCGTAAAGCAAGGAACCGTCGCCGCCTACGAGAGCGGCGCCCGTGTTCCGCTGGATTCCGTAGTTGTCTCTATCTGCCGGGAGTTTGGTGTCTCGGAGAGCTGGCTGCGCAGCGGCGAGGGGGAGATGTTCCTGCAGCTTTCCCGCGAGGAGGAGATCACGAAGTTCTGCATGTCCATCATCCGCGACCCGGACAGCGAGTTCCAGCGGCAGTTTGTCTCCGTCCTCGCCCGGCTCGAGCCGCCCCAGTGGCAGCTCCTCTCCGACATGGCCGACAAGCTCCTCGCCCAGCGCGATGCGCAAAAAAAAGACGCGGAATAACCCCGCGCCCCAAAAAACAAAGAACCCTGTCCCATACCCCGGACAGGGTTCTTTGCCGTTTTTCAAATATTTCTTGACATCTGTTTTGCAAAGCTCTATGCTAAGGATATAAGCCTTTGGAAAACAGGTCTCCCACGATAAGGAGAGTGCCCATTCTAAGGGCTTTCGATTTTATAACCTGTTTCAAGTCAATTTTTCTTGACAATATCTGCTATGAGTGATATTTTGGAATAAAGATATTATTTATAGGTTAATATCTTACATGAATAAGGAGCATAGAATGAACAAAGAGGATGCCCTGCGTCAGTTGCTGAATTATTTGGCGATGATAGACACACATGATGATTTCACGCCGGAATTGTTGGCCTTGATCGCCGGCAGCGGTACAGAAGCGGATGTATTCCGGCTCTTGGTGATGCGTCTTACCATGCTGAAGGCTCTGGGGATTCATGCTGTCAGGCATAAGGAGTTCGAGAACATCGGCGGCGGGCTTTACAGTATGCACTTGGCGGGAAAAGGCTTTAATCTGCGCATCCTGTATGCATTTTTGGCGAATCAATCCCCGGTTCTTCTGCTCGCGTTTCATGAACGCGCAGGCAAGCGTAAGACGGACTATTCCGGCTACATTCCGCAGGCTGCGGAACGTCTGCGCCAAAAGAAGGAGGAACTTTAATATGTCTCAAGGTATGAATGATCTGCTTACCTCCCTTTCTGTCTCTCTCTCCGCAGAGGAAGTGGCCTTCAACGGGCTTTGCGGCGTGATCTGCGGCGAGATCGTCGCCCAGCGTGTCAAGCGAAACATGAGCCAGAAACAGTTCGCGGAGTTTATGGGCGTGTCTCAGGGCATGGTGTCAAAATGGGAACGCGGGGATTGTAATTTCACGCTGCAGTCCCTCGTGCATATCGCGACAAAGCTGGATATACCCGTCCGGTCCCCGTTCGGAACGCCCCGCTCCGCGCGTCCCACTTCCGGTAAAGTTGCCGACTTCCCCGGCAAGTGGAATACGCTTTCGTCTCATACGCCGGATTTTGAATCTGTCGACCTGAAGGAAATGTAAGGAGGTTCCCCTGACATGTACAGCTATACCAACGGTTTTCGTGTCTCTGTCCGCGCCGACGGCGGCGAAATAGTGCTCCAGTTTGTGCAGCGCTTTCCGGACTTTGAGGAAAACGACGATTCCTTTTCCAAGGTCAACGAGGAACCCGTCGCTTCACTTACGATGAACCTTGATCTTGCGAAAGAGCTCGTCACCAAACTCCAGCAAATGACCGACCAGATTGAAGAGTAAGTCCACGCGATGATTAACAAAGCACCCCTGTCCCATCATCGGGACAGGGGTGCTCTTAGATATGCAGCTCTGTCTTCAGTGCGTTCTGCAGCGTCAGTGAGAAGTTCACGCCCTGACGCTCGGCCATCGTGTTCAGCCACGAGGGAATCGTCAGCGTTTTCTTCACGGCCTTGTTGTCGTAGAACCTGCGGTATTCGATCGTGTCGCAGCGCACCAGCGTGGTCAGCTCGTTCTTCGCGGCGGGAATGCTGCGCACGTCAGACGGCGCGGGCGGCGTGATCCCGTCCTCCTCCATGCCGTACAGCGTCAGGCAGAGCACGTCTGCCGCCATCTCAAGCCCCTCCTCCAGCGTCGGCGCCGACGTGAAGCAATTCGGCAGATCCGGGAAGTTGATCGAATACCCTCCCTCTGCTTCCTGTGTAAAAACTGCCGGATACACATATTTCGCCATATTCATTCCTCCAGTTGTTGCTCTTGCTCTTGCTCTTGTTATCATTCACGTTCCTATTGTTTCCGCCGGAGCGGTGGGGCTTATTCCAGCCCCGCCGCTCTGCGTATGGATTTCAGTGTTCCCGCCGGGATCTCCTCCGTTTTGTGGCGGCTCACCGGAAATTTCTGCCCGGTGACGGGGCTGTACCATATGCTATGGTTCGCGCCCTCGCGGTATACCTTGCATCCCGCTTTCTTCAGTTCCTTTTCCAGCTCGCTGTATCTCACTGCCTCACCCCCGCTTTCTGTTATATAGTATAGCACGTATTCACACGTATGTCAACATCTTTTTTTACGTATTTTTACGTATAGCTATACTTAAATCAAGTTCAGCGCCGCGATATACACGAGCCGCAGCTGCTCCGCGTCGGCCAGCGCCAGCAGGCGCAGGATTGCGTCTATCAATACCTTCCTGTTGTCCATGTTACCCTCCCCATAGCTGCTCCACGGTGGTTTCCAGTGCTCTCGCTATGCGTATCGCCGTCTCAACGTTCGGCAGCCGATCCCCTCCCTCTATCTCTGAGATCGTGGTCTTTCCCACGCCGACCCGCCGGGCCAGCTCCCGCTGGCTCAGCCCGAAGTATTCCCTTCTCTCTTTGATTCGCTCGTTCATCCTACGGCCATCCTACCATATTTTGGGGCCGTTGTCTCAAAAGTGGCCTGAAATCAGGCCACTTTCCGTGCAGTTTTTTAGGCGCTTTTCAAAAAAGCGTATTGACTTCTGCATCGTCCGCCCCTATGCTGGTAGTATGCCCCGTAATTGAAGAAAGGAGGATCCCCCTTGAAAATCCCCAAAGTAGAAAAGCTCCCCTCCGGCCGCTACCGGGTGCAGGTGCAGGTGGGCGGCCAGCGCTACGGCGAAACCTTCGATACGCCCGAGGAGGCGCAGTTCTGGGCCGCCGGCATCAAGACCCGCATCAAAGATGCCAGAAAGCCCGCCCGCCGCCTGACCGTCGGCGAAGCCGCTGACCAGTATATCGAGCGGCGCGACGCCGTACTATCCCCCGCCACCGTTGCCGGCTATAAGCGGATCCGGAAGAACCTCCTCCCGCCCATCGCCGCCACGCTCCTGCCCGAGCTGACGCAGGAATCTATCCAGCGCTGGGTCAACCGTATGGTCAAAGCTGGGAAATCCCCGAAGACCGTCGCCAATGCCCATGGCTTTCTGAGCGCCGTTCTCTCCGCGTTCCGCCCGGACGTGAAGCTGACCACGCGTCTGCCGCAGAAGGAGAAACACGAGATCCAGATCCCCACCAAAGCCGAGGTGCAGGCCATCGCCGAGACCTGCCGCGGCACGAAGTATGAGCTGCCCATCATGCTGGCCATCTGTCTCGGCCTGCGCGCGAGCGAGATCCGCGGCCTGCGCTGGTCGGACATCGACGGCGAGTATGTAAACATACATACCGCCATCGTCGAGGGCGAAAACGGCGCCGCCGAGAAGGGGCCGAAGAGCTATAGCGGCGCCCGCCGGGTGCACCTCCCCGCCTACCTGCGCGATCTGCTCGCCCGTACCCCGCAGACCGATGAGCATATCACCACCCTGACCGGCCACGCCATCTATTGCGGCTTCTCACGCGTCTGCGAAAAAGCCGGTGTCCCGCACTATCGCTTCCACGATCTGCGCCACGTCAATGCCTCCGTCATGCTTGAAGCGCATATCCCGGATAAATACAGCATCAAGCGTATGGGTCACGCCACCAACAATATGCTCAAGACAACCTACCAGCATATTTTCAAAGAGAGCGAGCGCACCTATGACGCCGCCATCGAATCTGCCCTCGACGATCTGATCTCACCGGACAAGTAGTCCGGTTTTCATGTGCATTCCCGTGTGCATTTTTCGTAAAAATAATGCACACGCCCACCAAAATAGCGTCATACATTCTATCATTCCAAATCCGTCAAACCGTTGCTGCCAAAAGAAAAATCCCTGAAACCATTGCGGTTTCAGGGATTTCGTTTTGGTGGAGCTGAGGGGAGTCGAACCCTGCCTAATTCCCTTTAAAACTATTGGTATTAAACACTTCTGTGTCGTTCGTGTGCATTTTCGTGTGCATTTTAAATACAACACCGCCGAAGCAGGGCGCCTGATCCCCACTCCGGCGGTGTTGCTGCACCTTGCGGCGCTGCTATGTCAATATTCTACCGCACGGCTCGTTTTCCGTCAAGTTTTTTCGCCGTTAAGATTACTTGGCCAGCAGCGCACCCCACGTATCGGGGCCGCAGATGCCGTCCGCCGTCAGGCCGTTTGCGCGCTGACAAGCCTTGATCGCCGCCACGGTCGCCGCGCCGCAGATACCGTCCGCGCCGTAGCTGCCACACTTATAGCCCTGCGCGATGAGCGCACCCTGCATGCTGCGCACCGCGTTGCCACGGTCGCCGTTGCCGATCATCTGAGTTGCTACCATGATAATATCCTCCTCGGTATTAGTGTTGTTGTTGTCCGTCGCACAAATCGCATCGAACGGGAAATACTGGCCGGGGCAGCTCGTCCCCGCCACTGCAACGTCGCGGTGGCCAACCACACGATCCACGCCCAGCTTAGCCTTGAGATACTGCACCAGCTCACGACCGGCCTGCAGCTGCGCGGCGGGCATCTCCGTCTCAGCCTGGTAATCGCCCTCGAAGCACACGCCGACAGAGCGCCAGTTGCAGCTTTCGGCGTGCGCGCCGACTGCCCAGAGCGGACGGCCACGCGTGACGCTGCCGTCCTTGCCGACAAAAAAGTGGTAGCCGATGCCAGCCCACCCCCGGTTAAGATGCCAGTTGTGTACATCCGCTGCCGTACAAGATTTGGCCGCAGCGTGGTGCAGGATGATCAGGTTCGTGACCTGACGGGCAGACAGTTCGTGCGCCCAGTTGTAGTCCTTCTCGATGATGTTCATCAGGTTTCCTCCTTCGGTTCGACCTTGTCCTCCACACTCACCTTCAGCCGCTTAATCAGACTCTGCAGAAATCCCGGCACCGGCGCGCCCAGCGCGGCCACATTCTCCAAAATCGAGATCAGCTCGTTAATCACCAGCCAGATCACCACAATAGACGCGATCAGGAAATCCAGCCGCCAGTCCAGTCCCATCTGATCCGCACCATACCGCACCAGCCAGTCCAGCACGCAGGCCACCGCGACGATCACCAGATAGCCGACCTTTTTCAGGATGCCGCCGATGCCGACGCGGCTGCTCAGCTCTCCGGCCTGCCACGCCTTGGCCATGCCGGTGATGTAGTCCAGCACCATCACCGCGACAAGGATGATCGCCGGGACGATGAGCTGCGTGCCGTAGGATGCCAGCGCCCCCAGCGCTGCCGCAAGCACGGCCTTGATTGCGTTTTCTTTCATGTTTTACTCCTCTCTGCGCATTGCGCATGTAAATTAAGCCCGTCAGGGCGGGGTTAGTGGGTTATACCTCCGTTGCGGAGATTGCGCCTGTATCGTCCACTGAAATCTTGAACTTCTTATTAGAGCCCTCGGTAGAAGAACTGATGATTACATCGTTCCTCGATACATGGTCTCTCCCTCCCTTCATCCTCCACAGTATAACAGCCCGGCCCGTGGGTTTTCTCCCCACAAGCCGGGCTATTTCTCCATATTCACAAGCGCTTGGCAATTTCGTCCTTCTGCGCGGCGCGGGCGTTTTCCCGGGCCACGAGCCCCTCAAAGGCCACCCGCAGCTTCTGATCCACTGCGATGGCGTCCAGCTTCGTGAGCGCCATGTAGTCCCGCCGCCGCTCCCCCGCCTTCTTGCGCCGGTCCCGCAGGCACCGCAGCCGGGCATCCGTGCTGCAGTTGGCCTCCCGATCCAGCATCGCGTACAGCCGGCCCCGCCCCGCCGGTTCCGTCAGGCCCTTGGCCTCACAGTAGCGCTTCATGGCCGCCGCCATGTCCGGCACCCATGTGTCCGCGCTGGGGCGGGCGATGGCCGTCAGTGCCGTTTCCACCCGCTGCTCGATGCGGGCAATGCGCTTCTCCTGCTCCACCAGCAGCTGGGCCTGTGCCGCCAGGTTCTCCGCCACGGTCATGGGGCGGTTTTCGTACCGGCCCGTTTTGCGGATGCTGGGGAGAACTTCTTCCGTCACCCAATCGGTGAAGCGGTCGGCCTCCGGCTTGCGGCTTTGGAAGATGGCCCGGTACAGATTGCCCTCGTTGACAAAGAGCATCCCCTGCATTCTACCCACAGAATCGGTGAGGGCGATAGTATCGACCCCATCTTTTTTAAGCCGGAGCTTGCAATCTTTCGCTCGAAGCCCCAGTGGTCTACACACATCTGCCAAGCAGAACCAAGTTTCCCCGTTCCGCTCTGCTGTCCGCAGCTCCCCGAACTCCGGGTTCTGAAACACCGTCAGATCGTTCATGCCGCCACCCCCTTACACAAGGTACAGCGCGGCCACATACAGGATCCGCAGCTGCTCCTCACTGGCCAGTGCCAGCAGTCTCTCGATCTGCTCCAACAGCGTGATTCGATTTCCCATCATTTTGATAACCCTCCTGTCTTGACTTCCGCCAGAAGGATTGGTAGAATAGATTTACAAATCCTTCTGGGTTTGTGTTTGGGACACTCGCGATTGCTTGTCACGGCGCAGCGGGTGTCCTTTTTTATTTGCCGAGTTCTTCATCCAGTTTTTTCCTAAACCACTCCGTTCGCCCTTCTCCCCGTTCGGCGAGTTTACGATCCAGAGCTTCAGCCTTTTCCTTATCCACCATAAAGACCAGCTGCTTCTTTTCCTTTCGGAGTTTTCTGAAATACTCGGCCCGGCTTTTTTCGGTCACATGTTCACCTCCCGTTGCTAACAACATTATATGCGTTGTTAGCAACAATGTCAACCCCTAATCCAAAAATTTCTTGTCTGGAGGTCTCCTTCGTGGTAGAATAGATTTGCCGTGAGGGAAACCGCTAAAAATCCGCGCAGCGGCAGCTCGAAGGGAGATGCATTATATGTCGCAGAGGGCAAGCCTGCAATTTGATTACGATGCCAAATACGACGTTCTGTATGTCGCCCTTGGAGATAGAGACAATTCCTATGGTGACGACAGCGAAGCCGGTATTATCTACTTGAGGGACATCGACACGGACGAACTGACGGGTGTAACCGTTTTAGACTTCATGAAGCGCTACCGGTCAAATACCCTGCCCCCTCTTCCGTTCTCTGTCGGAACGCTCCTTCAAAAGATAAAGTCCTGAATACCCACAACAGCCCCGGAGGTTATCCCTCCGGGGCTGTCATTTCATGTCTCGCAGAGTTCGCGCCGCCGCAGCGGTGCGAATAAAGTCAAATCGTTTTTTGCGGCGGCGTGTACGTCGCAAAAAACACCTCGCGCGGAGAGAGTGTGTTTCCGTGCGTTCAACGCACGGAAACGCGCGGTTCGGAGCGAATCTTACTCATCAAAGGCCGTGGCCTTTGATGAAGTTTTACTCCCACGGCGTCCCCTTGTCGCTCCATGTCGCGTTTTTCAGCGCCTGCCACAGTGCCTTCTGCTGCGCTGCCGAGAGCCCCAGCGACTGGATGTACTCCACGTACTGCCGCTTGACCGAGCCGGAGACGCTGTTGCCGTCCGCGTCCTTCTCGCTCACGATGGCCGCCGTGTACTGCGCCGCCTTGTAATACGCCGCGACGCCCACGCCCGCCTGCCGGCAGTAGTCGTAGTACTTGTTCGCCCGCGCTTCGCTGATGTCGTCGTATTGCGGATATTCGATGCAGAAATCCCAGTACCGCACCTTGCTCTCGGCCTCGTCCTGCGTCTCGCCGCCGTACTTCTGGCGCAGGCGCACCGCCTCGCTCTTCTGGATCCGCCCCGTCTCATAGGCGCTGCGCATCTCGCCGTACTCGAACCCGGCCTCCTTCGCAAACTCCGAGCCGTTTTTCCAGCTCGTGACCTGCTGCGCGGCCTTCTCCGCGTCCGATCCGAGGAAGTCCACGAGCTTCTGCCGCGCTTCCGTCTCCGTCAGCTCGCCCGCGAGATACGAATCCTTCACTGCCTTGCGCATCTCGCTGTAGACGGCGCTCTCCGCCTCGCGCTTGCTCTTGCCGTCTGCGAGCATGTACTGCTCCAGCGCCGCGTATGCGTCCTGCCATGCGTCCTTGTCTCCGTTCCACATGGCCGTTCCGGCCTTCTGGATGAGCCGCTGCTTCTCGTTGTCGTAGGTCTTCTGTTTCAGCCCCGGCGCCCACCGGCCCACCGTGTTGTTCCAGAGTGCCTGCGCCTCGCGCATCGTCGCCGACACCGGCAGTCCGCTCAGCTGCGACAGCGCCTGCGCCGTCTTATAGACCTTGCCGTAGATCGTCATGTTCCCGTGGTACGTCGTGTCCGTCGCCTCGTCGATCGTGCCGTCAGCGAGCTGGATCGTCTCCTTCCAGATGGCGATGGCCTTGTTCAAGTTGCTGAACGCCGCCATGTCCGCCCGGTTCGTGTCGTACCCCTCGAAAATCGAGAAGATGTCCCGCAGGCCCGGCAGCTTATTGAGCGGGTTCAGGTCGCTTCCGAGGTTGTCGCGGAAGGCGTTGAGCAGCTTCTGCGTGTCCTTGTCGTCGCCCGGATCGCGCCACGCGTCCGCCAGCGCTTCCACCATCGCCGACGCGACCGCCGACAGGATGTACGCCTGCCACGCCCGCCCCGCCGTCTTCCAGTTGCGCTTCACGGCCATCTTCGCACCGTACTTCTTCGTGTCCTCCCAGATCTTCTCCGATGCCGTCATGATGAGGTTGTAGGAGACGGTCGGCTCGCTCATGAAGCTCGTGAAGATCGCCGCAAACGTCGACCCCGAGCGCATCATGTGGCTGCGCGTCATGGTGCTGTCGATCACCTGCGTCCGGTAGATCACCTCGCGGAACCGCTTCGCCGTCGCGTCCAGCAGCTGCTCGCCCGAGAGGCGCTGCCTGTCCTGAACCTCCAGCTTGCACGCGCGCCAGAGCCGCGCCCACGTGATGCTGTCGCCCTTCTCCGCGAGCACCATCGTCTTGTCCACCAGCGATTCCACCGCGCTGCCCTTGCCCTTGATCTGGTCGCGGATGCTCCGGCCGACGTCCGTGTCGAACATGCCCATGCTCTTCCACAGGCCGATGCCGCTGCGCGCCAGCATCTCCGCCGTCGCTTCCTTCGTGCTCGTCCGCTCGCCGAAGGCGCGCGTCAGATACTTCGCGTCCAGCACCGCCGACGCGCGCACATACGCCGTCGGCTGCAGCAGCGCCACGCGCAGGTTGGCCGCGACCGCTGCCCGCTTGTAGTTCGAGATCATCTTCTTCGCGAGACCCTCGCCCCGCGCGCCGTTTTCCTTCACGCCGTTCAGGTCCTTCAGGAACTGGATCACGAACCGGTTTGCGTCCCGCCCGTAAACCTGCGTCAGCGTCCGCTGCACCGTCCATGTGCTCACCTGCCCCGCCTCGTTCTTGTGGCCTTCCTTGTAGTTGTACCACTTCTGCGCGTCGAGGATCGGCAGCACCATCGCGTTGTACTTGGCCATGTCCGCCATGTGGTCGGCGTACACGTCGAAGATGCTGTAGAGCATCACCGCGTTGTTCGCGTTCTGCGTCAGCGGCTTCGTCGCCGAGATGTTCTGCAGCCGGTAAAGACTTCCCTCCGACGCGTCGTCCGCGCGGGCGGGCCGGTCCTCGCGGTCGGTCGTCAGCGGGAAATAGTTCTCCTCCGTGAACGCCCGGTAGCCCCAGCGCGCCATCGTGATCTCGTTGCCCCACGTCGCGCCCTGCTCCGTCATGTACTTCTGCATCTTCTGCGCGATCTCGCGCTGCTCGTCCGTCAGCAGACCCAGCAGCTGCCCCAGCCGCTCGTCCGTCAGGTGATAGTGCGTGTCCTGCTTCTCGGTCTTTTTCAGCACCTTGTCTTTGATGTTCGCCGTCAGCTCGATATCCGCCGGCCGGATGCCGCCGCCGAGCAGATGCCCCAGCGCCTGCTTGCGCCGCGATAGGCAGTAAAGGCTCATCAGCTGCGCCGTCGTCAGCTTCGCCTTGACGGTGTTGTCGTCCTGGTCGGTCAGCTCGACCTCGTGTACCTCCGTGTCCCACTTGCGCGCCGTCTTGTCGTCGATCAGCTCCTTGCGGAATTTGAGGATCTTCTGCGTGTTGAACGCCAGCTTGTCCCAGCCGTCCTGCAGCTCCGCGAAGATGGACTGTCCGCCCTCGCCCAGCCGCTGGAACGCGTACCACGGCAGCGTGTTGTCCCACCGGACGAAGCTCTCGACCTTCGGCAGGAGCGACTGGTGCTGTCCCTTCTCGCGCAGCGTAAAAATCGTGTCCTGCGCCGCCTGATCGACGTGCCGGAACCGCCCGTTTGCGAACAGCTCGTTCATCTTCGTCACCGCGCTCGAGAGCGTCGAGAGCATCGTCTTCAGCTTCCGCAGGTCGGTGAGATTCATCCGCATGACCGCGCGCTCGCCCGGCTGGTGCGTCTCCATGATCGTCTGTACCCGCTCGATCTGCTCCGTCAGCGCCTCGCGGAAGCCCTTCGGCAGATCCAGCGTCCCTGTGATCAGGTCGCCGCCCTCGCCCGTCTCGTCGAACCGCTCCTGCGCCGCGAGTACGGCCTCGATCCGCTGCATCGACCGGATGTACGCAAGGTCGGCCTTCGTCGCCGCCCCGGACGAGAGCTTTGTTTTGGACGAGAAGTCCAGCGACTGCAGCAGCTCCCCGATCGGCTTTTTCAGCGCCTCCGGGATGTGCTTCTTGTCCGTGTTCTCTTCGAGATACGTCGTCAGCCGCTTCGCCAGCTTCTCGATCTGCCGCCGTTCCACGCGGATGTCGTCGCGCTCCTCGCGGCCTTTGCGGTACTGCTGCAGCCGCTCCTCGCCGCGCTTGCGCTCCTCGCTCAGCTGCCGCTCGAATTCCGCCGTGTAGCGGCTCTTCTCCTCCGCGGCGCCGCGCAGCCGCTCGGCGATGTAGTCGCGCTCCCGCGTCACCACGTCGCGCAGCGGCTTGAGTTTCTCCAGCCGCAGCAGCCGCTCGTCCTGCTGGCTGATCAGCGCGGCGTACTTCTGCGCCGAGACCTCCGCCCGCCGGATCTTGTCCGGCTCGAGCACGGCCTTTCCGCTGCGGTGGTCGGCGATCTTCTGCTCGCGCTTAGCCAGCTCCCTCTCATAAAAGGCCATCTTTGCGGCCTTCTCCCGGTAGTCCGCGAGAATGGACCTCTCCCGCTCGTTCTGCGCCACGCGCTCCAGCGCGTTCGCCAGAATCTGCCGGTCGCTCACGCTCTGCTCCCTCGGCTGGTATTTCAGCCCTTCCTCAGCTGCTCGATAATCGCTTTCCACTCCGGATCCGCCCAGCGATCCGGATCCTTCTCCTTCTCGAAGTCCGGACAGTCCGGCGTCCCGGTCTCGTCCGGAATCCCGACGACCTTGTCCCAATACTTCTTCGGAATCCCGTTCGGATACCGGTCGCAGTCCAGAACGCCAAAGTGCGCTTTCTCGCACGTCGCGCATACCATTCGACCGGGCATCAGCGGTCGTTCCTTCTCCATTTTCGACAACCTCCCTTGCAATCATCCTGATTTTGTGTGGGCCGACAAGCTCCATAGAATCTACAGCCAGACGAACCGTCCTCGGCAGCAGCACCTCATTCTCGGTGTCCCGACCGAAACCGTTCAGGCTGTGTCCCGTCTCGGACTGGATCACCATGTCGACTGTGTACTCGCCGTTCGTCCGATCCTCGTTGCGTACCGTGCTGGCCGAGAGATAGCTCTTCATCGGCGTCGGTTTACCCTTCTCGAACATGGACAGAAACTCCGCCATTGCCTCGTACCCGCCGAAAGAATCGAAGTCGTAGTGCCGGTACACAGTTCCCCGGTAGACCGGCAGCTTCTCCAGCGCCGTGTCCAGATGGTCGCGCAGCGACCTCTGCAGCTCTGTCAGCTTCCCGCCTGTCGCGAGCTTCCCGTTCAGCGAGTAGCTGTCGCCCGACTTATAACTGACGATAGCATGTTCCTCGTCCTCCGTCAACCCATAATCCCGCGCGGAATACCGGATGTCCGCGTCCTCCGTCGGGTTCTGGTTCGTGACGTTCTTCACCTGATTCGCGTCCAGCGCAATGTAGGCATCCGTGCTGCGCCCCCAGCTGCCACGGTCACTCTCCAGAATCACGCCGTCATAGCCGTTTTTGCGCAGCGCGTCGGTAATGGCCTCTTTCGCACGCAGCGCAAGCTCGTCTTTCTTCTGCGTCCATTCCTTTACCACGTTGTCCTCTGCGTCGAATGCGGCATCAAAACCTTCCGCGTCATAGGCCGCCCGGCTCGGTGCATCCGGGTTTTCCTTGCGCCACTGCAAAAGGAAGTTTTTGAAAGCGGCCTTCGCTTCTGCGAACTTCGCGCCATACTCCTTGTCGATCTTCCCCGACTGGTCTTTCAGCTCCGCGTATGTTCCGGACAACTCGCGAAGCCGTGCAACCAGCTCCGCGCGATCACGCACGCGCAGCGGGTTGCGGATGTTCGCGTAAAGCTCCATCTGGTTCTTTCCGCGAACGCCGATGTCCCGCGCCGTCCTTTTCAGGAAGATGCCGAACGGCGTTTCATCGTCGCCGGTTCCCGCGCCCTTGTGCCGGGTATCGAACACTGTGAACGCGCCCTCTGTCTGGTGGTACATTACCAGCAGATTCCCGTCCGCGTCCCGCACCTGACTGTCACGGAAGTATTCCTGCTGCGCCGCCGTCAGCTCGCGCCCCGCGCTGTCCCGCAGGGAATACTTCTTCTCATGGAGGTTCCCGCCCCACACGCCGCCATCGTCGCTTGTGCCGCGGATCAGAGAATCATCCCACACAATCGCGCCATCAGACGTTTTCACGCCGCCGACCTCGTCGAAGATCCCGTGCGAGAACGCCCATGTGATAAGCTCCGGCGTATCCCATGCGTCCGCTCCGTCAACGATGTCTGCGGGGTCGAAATGGTCGGCCATCTCTGCCCCGCTACGGTCGCTGAATACCTCAAGCTCTGGCGGAAGGAGATATTTTGCCTTGTCCCGCTCCCATGCTCTCGCAATGGCGTCCTTAAAGTCGTCGATCGGTGCGAGGTCGCCGTGGAACACGGCGGAAAACTTGTCGCCGTAATTGGCAATCGCATGTGGATCATCCGCGAACATCGCATACCCGATGGAATTCGGAATCGCGCTGTCCTCTGTATAGCCTCGATAGGACAGATCATTCCAATAGCTTTCCCCGTTGCCTGGGTGTACAATCCGCCCTGCGCTTTCGCGCACGGAAAGCTGTTCTTTTCCGGAATTTTCCGCTTGACTTCCGCCCTTCCCCCGCGTATACTGTGTTTGAGAAGGTTTTGGCTCGAATACGTCCGAATGCGCTTGCGCAGAGAAGGATGGTGAGCTGATTACCTTCTTTTTTTCAACATCAATCATATCATAGAGATAGGATTTCCCGTCTGCGTCATTGCGAATCAGGAGCGTTCCGCTGTAGACCGTATAATGGTCTACAGCTTTTTTTGCGTTCAGAACCGGGACGGCGAACTGCGTCTCGTAGCGATACCATCCGTTCTGTGCGTCTCTTCGATGTTTGTCCTTGACGTTTTCGCGCCATTCGCCGTTCTCTGCCAGCAGAAGCATCTCATCGAGGTTTGTTGCCGCCTGCATTTTTACCTCACGCAGCGCACGATTCATTCCGAGTGTATACTCAGATCCCTTGTATTCGCTCGGAAGATCTTTCCCGATATACACCGGCAGCGCGTCCGTCAGAATGGTGGAAAACGGCTTTGCCGTGTTTACCAGCGTTTTCAGATACGTTTCCGCCGCCTTGTAGTCTCGCGTATCGTTCTGCGTGTCGAGTACCACCGTCGTTTTTCCGTCCAGCTGGCGGATCTGATATTGCGTTTTGCCGCTGTCCTCCGCTTCCGCCCTGCTCCGCTGCAAATTCCGCGACGCGCCGACGAGCGCGTCGTCCCAGCGCTCGAGCAGCTCCTCGAGGTGCTGCTCGAGCGCTTTTGCCTCCGCGTGCTCCGCACCCACGCCGTCGAACGCCTTTCTAATGTTCTCGAGCCACTTGCGCAGCCACGAACGGATTTTCTGGAACAGCCCCCGGTTCTCCTCGGCCAGCCGCTGCACCGCCGCCGTGTCGCGCAGCAGCATCTCGCTGCCGTCCGCGACCACCTCGTCCACGGCCTCGTCATAGCTCAGGTCGTTCTGCAGCGCCTGCTTGTGCTCCACCAGCGCGTCGAAATCCATGCCCTGCTCCTCGATGAGCAGCCCCACCACATAATCGCGGTACTCTGCGTAAGCCGCCGGGTTGTAGTCCTGAATAAAGTGCGTCAGCTCGTGCGCCGCCGTCCGCACCACGGCCACCTCGCTCAGATCCCCCACGCGGTTTCTCCCCGCGTTGATGTCGAGATAGAGCGTGCCGTCCTTGTAGGCGCCGTTCTGCCCCTCGTACTCGCCGCGTGCGTTCGCCCGGCTCTGATAGAGCACGATGTCAATGCCCGTCGCCTGCGCGACCTGCCCCAGCACCTTGAGGTTCGCCCGCTGCCGCTCCGTCAGCGACGCTTTGCTCACCCCGTCATACCGCTTGCCGCCGATAACGGCCCCTGTGAGCTTCACAGTGCCCTTCTTTGCCTTGGGGGTATCGTTCCCCCTTGCCGCGCGCTTCTCGCGCGCCTGTGCCTGTTTCCGGCCGTATGCGGCCTTTCCCGCTTCATACGCGATGTCCCGCTGCTCCGCCGTCAGATACTTCACCGCGTCCGACTGCATCGCGTAGGCGCGCGGGATGTTGCTCTCGCCGTAGGTGTAGGCGTTCTTCCACTGCCGTGCATACGTCTCCACGTCCTGCCCGTCGCGGATCGCCGCGAACATCTGCGGCCCCGCCTCGCCCACGTCCGCCGCCAGCTCCATGAGCCGCTCCTGCCGCGCCGTCGTGGCCGCCTTCGCCGCCGGGATCGTCTCCACCTTGCCGTCCGTACCCCGGACAATCACGTCGAGCTTGCCGCTCTCTTTGTTGTAGGCCGTGCCCGTCACCGTCCGGCTGTCCGTCGCCTGGGGATTCACGCGCAATTCTTTCAGCCGCCGGACGTAGGCGTCCTCCGTCAGCACCTGCGGCAGGTTCCCCGCCCATTCGGACGCGAACCGCCGCCCGCTCTGCGTGCGCTCCTCACCCCCGCGCGATTCCGTCAGGTTCTGCGCGCCCCGGCTCCGTTGGGTGCTCTCCACGGCCTGCCGCACCTGCTCCGCGCTCGGCGCGGTGCTCTCCTCCTGCACCGCGGCGGGGGCGCTCTCCGCACTGCCGGCCTGCATCCCCTCCGTCAGCTCGCCGAGCACGCGCTCGCCGTACCGGCTGCCCTTCAGGACGTTCTCCGCCGCCCGGCGCCGGCCCGCGCTCATCGTCGGGTCCGCCGTCAGCTGCGCCGCCGCCTGTGCGACGGTCTCCACGTTCTCCGTCTCGCCCAGCTCCGTCAGCCGCTGCGCCGCCGCTTCCGCGATGGCCGTCTGCGTCTGCACGTTCTGCGCCTGTACGTTTCGGCTCACCAGCTCCGCGATGGCCCCGCCGCCGACCCGCCGGTTGGAGCTTACACGGTTCTGTACGTCCTGCGCCAGCCGGTCGCCCTCGTTTGTCTCAAGCCGCTCCTGCGCCGCGCCGCGCGCAATGTCGCCGTACTCCTGCGCAATCGCCGCGTTGCGCTGTCCGGTCTGGATGGCCGTCTGACCGCCCGCCATCAGGCCGCCCGCGATTGCGCCGCCGCCGAAGTCGAGCGCCAGCTGTCCCGCGAGATCCAGATACGCGCGCCGCCGGGCTTCCTCCTCGCTCATCCCCTGCTCCATGTAGCCCCGGAGATTCTGCTGGAATTCGCTCAGTCCCCCGTTAATCAGGTTGTCCGTCATGGTGTTCGCCAGCGTCGTAAAGAACTCCTCCGAGCCCTCCGTCGCCGCCTGCAATCCCACGTTCTTGATCGTCGTGCGCACTCGCTGCCCCAGTGTCCCGACCGCCGGCTTCAGCTTGAGCAGTTTCTCAAGAGACACTTCTTCAAACAGCGATTCCGCCACGCCCGCCGCAAGGCCCGTGAGCACTGCCTGCTCGTCTGAAACGCCCCGATCCTTCGCGTCGACCATCGCGCTCGTCGCCGCCGCGCCGCCGAGCAACGACGTCGCCGCCAGCGGCGGCACGCCCAGCGCGGCCAGCCCCGCCACCGCCGTCGAATCGAGCACGCTCGTCCCGATGTTGTAAGCACCCGCCGCGACGTTCTGCCCGAAGATCTCCGCGTCGGTGTTCTGTTCGAGCTTGTTCGAGATCGTGCTCCGCCCCGCCGTCGCCTTGGCGTAGGGCAGCATCGCCGTCCGCTTGTAATCCGCCGGGCGGTCTGTCCCGCGGTTTTCGTAGTTCTGGACGGCGACGTCGATCACGCCGATGCCGCTCAGCAGCGTCTCCGGCACGGACAGCGCCGTTGCCGCCGCTGCGCCCCAGAAGCCCTTGTCCGCGAGCGCCTCGCGTTTTTCCACCGCCGCGTCATACTTCTGCGCGTTCTGCTGGCGCGCCCGCCAGTTCACCAACTCGTCGATCTCCTCCGCGCTGTACCCCGCGTCCGTGAGCACCTTCGTTGCCTTGCGGCGCATTTCGTCGATGCTCCTCGCGGCCGCGCTGTTCGCTTCCCGCCCATTGTACGGGATCTTTGCCAGCGTGTCGACCACCGCCGCCTGATCTGCCGAGAGTTTCCTCAGCTCCGCTGCGCCGCGCTCGTCGTACTGGATCTGCTGCGCGAGGTTATACTTGCGCGCCGCCTCCTCATAGGCGGCCTGCGCGCCGGAGTCCTTCTGCTTGACGATGCTCCCCGCGACGACGCGCTCCTTCGCCGAGCCGTCCGCCGATTCCTTCGCCGCGTCCATCTTTGCCTTCAGCGCGTTCAGGTCTGCGACGCGCAGCTCGTCATACTCCTGCTGCGCCGCCTGCGCCTGCTGCTTCTCGCTCTCGCGCTGCTGCAGGGCCTTGTACTGCTTGCGCATCGTCTGATACGTTTTGCGCGCCTGTGCCTCCTTCGGGTTTGCAAGGCCGCTCTCCGTCGTCGCGCTTGTGCTCTTCCATGCCGCCAGTGCTTCGTCGAGCTTGGCCTTGTACTCCTCGAGCGACATGCCGAGCATCGTCTTGTGCGTCCCTGTCGGCGCGCGGTAGCCGCTCTCCGCGCGCTGCGTGTCCCTCTGCTGGATCCGCTGCTGCAAAAACGAGCTGGCGGGCGCGCTCGTCTCCTGCGTGCCCCGCCGCTGTTCATCGCGCTCCTGAATCCTCCGTTTCAGAAAATCGCTCATGGCTCCCTCCCGTTATTTCTTTCGGTATGTGACCGTCTTCTTGTTGTGGTCGACGATCTCCTCGACCTTGCCGCGCGCGATCATCCGCTGAATCTCCTCCTCGGAGAATCGCCCGCCCGTGCGGCCGTCCTTATTCTGCAGCGCGATCCAGCCGCTGCCGTTTTTGTTCACCAGCGTGTACCCGCTCAGATCCCCGCCGGAATCCGGGCGGTAGCCCGCCTCATATGCGGCCTGCGTCTGCGCGCCCCAGATGCCGTCCGCGGTGATGCCCGCCGCCCGCTGCAGCGCCTTGATCTGCTCCGCGCTGTATCCGTGGCTGTCGTATCTCTTCGACGATCTGTCGCTCGAACGGCTGCTCGAGGAACCGGAGGCGCTTCTCGCCGCCTGCTGCTGCAGTGCATAGCTCTGCTCATACTCCCGTTTTGCTTCGTCGAACTGCTTCTGCCACTGCTCGTCCGAAATCCGGTCGCGCTCGGCCTGATACCGGTTCTGGTATTCGCTGCTCCACTCGTTGAAGCCCTGGTTATACGCGCTGTCCGCCCGGTCGGTCTGATAGTTCAGCCCCTGCCACCAGTCGCTCAGCGCGTCCCGGTACTTGCTGTATTCGTCGCTGCGCAGGTCCCCGACCATCTGATACTGCTGCATCATCCGGTCGCCCTCGTCGTTATAGGCCTGCCGCGCCTGGCTGTAGAGCTCCGGCACGACCTCATTGAGCTTCTGCAGGTACGCGTCGTACTGCTGCTGGCCCACGCTCTGCGCATACGTCGAGCCGTAGCCGCCCGTGAGCGCCGCCGCCTGCCCCATCGTGTTCTGCATGGCCGCCTTGCCCTCGCGCGTGTACATCTCGCGGTACTGCTGATAGAGCGGGTCGTTCGCCGCGTCGTAGCTGAACTTCTCCCGGTTCATGATCTTCTCGTAGAGGTCGCTCAGCTGCTTGTCATACGTCGCGTCGTAGGAGGGCTTCGTCCCCTCCATCTCCTGCAGCCGCTTGAGCGCGTCCTGATACGCTTTGTTCCCGCTTGCGTCATAACCGTACTGCTGGTTATTTGTTGTCTGCGCCGGGGTGCTGCTCTGCGTTGCCGCGCGCAGGCTCCCCCACGTCTCGTTTCCCGCGATGCCGTCCACCATGGAAAGCCCGTTTTTCTGCTGGTAGTCCCGCACCGCCGCCGCGGTCTTGTCGCCGTAAATGCCGTCCACGGACAGGGTATAGCCCTTCCCGTTCAGCGCCGTCTGCAGCTCCCGCACGTCCTGCCCGGTGCTGCCCTTTCGAAGTGTTGCCATATGCTGCTCCTTTCTAAGCCGTCCGCTGCCAGACGTAAACCGTCAGGTACGGCGGCATGTTGTTGTGCGCCTTGCCCCCGCAGTTGCTGCTTTGCTGCCCCGTGTACTGGTTCGACTGTCCGTTGCCGTCATATAGCCGGATCGTGTCCGTACCTATGACCGTGCTCTGGCCGGTGTACTGATAGCTGTGCGTATGATCCGGGA
>USAC01000011.1 GCA_900552475.1 uncultured Eubacteriales bacterium
ATGGAGTAGCCGCCATGCTCGGTGGCCACGTTGTGGATCAGCTCCTGAATCAGCACGGTCTTGCCCACGCCCGCGCCGCCGAACAGGCCGATCTTGCCGCCCTTGGGGTACGGCTCAAGCAGGTCGATGACCTTGATGCCCGTCTCGAGAATCTCCACGGCGGGGCTCTGCTCCTCAAAGGAGGGCGGCTGGCGGTAGATGCTGCGCTTGGGGGTATCGGGCGTCACGTCGTCGCCGCCGTCGATCGGCTCGCCGAGGACGTTGAACATGCGCCCGAGCGTCGCCTCGCCGACGGGCACCTGAATCGTGCGCCCCGGGGCGCACACAGTCATGCCGCGGGCGAGACCGTCGCTCCCGGAGAGCATGATGCAGCGCACGGTGTTCTCGCCGACATGCTGGGCGACCTCCATCACGCGCTCGACGCCATCACGCTCGACGGTGAGCGCCTCTTTCATCTTCGGCAGATGCCCGGCCTGGAACTCGACGTCCACAACGGGGCCGGAGATCTGCACGATGGTTCCTGTTTTCAATTTGCTCACGCTTCCTTCCTGTGTTTGCGCCGCTGCGCCTTGGCGCCCGCGGAGATCTCGGTGATCTCCTGCGTGATGCCCGCCTGACGGACGCGGTTATATTGGAGGGACAGGTCCTCCAGCAGCTTCTCTGCGTTCTGGTTGGCGGAGTCCATGGCGTTCATGCGCGCATTCTGCTCGCAGCAGAAGCTGTCGACCAGGGCGCTGTAGACAAAGCCCGCGATGCAGCTGTGCATGACGTTGTTGAGCACCACCGACACCGACGGGGAGAACTCGAACGGGGCGGAGACCTCGCCGCTGTCGGCCGCGGCGAAATAGCTGCGGTGCAGCGGCAGAAGCCGCGTCACCTTCGCCTCGGAGAGCAGGCTGCTCTCCATATCCGTATAGATGACATAGATCTCCTGCAGCTCACCGGAGAGGAACCCATCCAGCAGCCGCTCACTGATCTCCCGCGCGCGGTCGAGCGTCGGGTTCTGCGCCGTGTAGAGAAAGCTCTGCTCGATGGGGATGCTGTGGTGGTCAAAGAAGTGCCGCCCATACTCACCCACGACGAAGAGCTTCGTGTCGGGGTGCTTTTCGAGCATCTGCTCGGCCTTCTTGATGACGTTCATGTTGTAGCTCCCGGCGAGACCCTTGTCCGCCGTGATGACGAGGCAGCCGTAGGTTCCCTCGCGCGGGGTGTCGTCGTCCGCGGGGTAGAAGTAGGGCGTGTCCACGTCCTCCACCGTGCGGAACGCGCGGTTGACCTCGCCGCGCAGCGCCTCGAAGTAGGGGCGCGTGTTCGTCAGCTCGAGCTTGGCCTTGCGGAGCTTGGTCGAGGCGATGAGATACATGGCGTTGGTAATCTTCCGCGTCTCGCGGACGCTGTTGATGCGATCCTTGATCTCCTTCGTGCTGGCCATGTCACGCACCACGCTTTCCGCCGGCCAGATAGCTGTCGCGGAACTGCTTTGCCAGCTTCAGAATCTCGTCCTTATCGCCGTCGGCCAGCTTGCCGGTCGCGTCGATCCGGGCGCAGAGCTCGCCCGCCTGCTCCTGCATGAACTGCAGCAGCTGCGCGCGAAAATCGTCGATCTCGTCGATGGGGATCTGCTCCATCACGTGCCCCAGCGCCGCGATCAGGATGACAACCTGCTCATGCTGGCTGAAGGGATGGTACTGCCGCTGGCGCAGCAGGCGCATCAGACCCTGTCCGTAGACCAGCTGGCGCTTCGTCTCGTCGTCGAGGTCGCTGGAAAACTGCGTAAAGACCTCCATCTCACGGTACTGCGCCAGATCCAGACGCAGCGCGCCGGCGGAGGTTTTCATGGCCTTCGTCTGCGCGTCGCCGCCGACACGGGACACGGACAGGCCCACGTTCACGGCGGGGCGCTGTCCGGAGAAGAACAGATCACTTTCAAGGAAGATCTGTCCGTCGGTGATGGAGATGATGTTCGTCGGGATATAGGCGGCCACGTCGCCCGCCTGCGTCTCCACGATGGGAAGCGCCGTCATGCTGCCGCCGCCCTTCTCGTCGGACAGGTGCGCCGAGCGCTCGAGCAGACGGGAGTGCAGATAGAACACGTCGCCGGGGTAGGCCTCGCGGCCGGGAGAGCGCTCGAGCAGCAGGCTCAGCGCGCGGTAGGCGATGGCGTGCTTCGAGAGGTCATCGTAGACGATCAGCACGTCGCGGCCGTTATACATGAAGTATTCGCCGAGCGCGGTGCCCGCGTAGGGGGCGATATACTGCAGCGAGGCCGGGGCGCTCGCCGGGGCGTTGACGACGACAGTGTAGTCCATCGCGCCGCGGCGGGAGAGGTTCTCCACGAGCTGGGCGACGGAGCTGGACTTCTGGCCGATGGCCACATAGATGCAGACAACGTTCTTGCCCTTCTGGTTGAGGATCGTGTCGAGGGCGATGGCGGTCTTGCCGGTCTGGCGGTCGCCGATGATCAGCTCACGCTGGCCGCGGCCGATGGGGAACATCGAGTCGATCGACAGAAGCCCCGTCTCCATCGGGGTGTTGACGGGCTGGCGGTCGAGGATGGCGGGGGCGGCGGCCTCGATGGGGCGGTAACCCTCGGGCTGGATGTCGCCCTTGCCGTCGATGGGGGTACCGAGCGCGTCGACAACGCGGCCGAGGAAGCCCTCCCCCACCGGCATACCGGCGGTGCGGCCCGTGCGGCGGACGATGCTGCCCTCCACGAGGTCACCGCTGTCACCGAAGAGGATGCAGCCAACCTCGTCGCGGCGCAGATCCTGCACCATGCCCTTCAGACCCGAGGAAAACTGCAGAATTTCACCGTACTGGGCGTGCGCCAGACCGCTGACGGTGGCGATCTCGTCGCCCGCCGTCACGACGGTGCCGATCTCCTCCGGGGCGACGGACGGCGTCCAGTTCTTCACGGCCTCCCGCATCAGCGGGACAACCTGCTCGCCGCCGGGATCGAGCTGCTGCAGGCGCTCGCGGAACTGGCGCATGCGCCCCTCAAGGCTCCAGTCGTAGATGTCCGTCCCGACCTCGAGACGGAAGCCGCCCCGCAGGGCCTCCTCCCGCATCCAGATCAGGGGCACCTCGCGGCCATACTTGCCGGCGAGGAATTTTTCAAACCGCGCGCGCTGCTGCGCGGTGGGTTCGGTCTCACTGTAGAGAACAGCGGTCAGCTCTTTTTCAGGACTGCTCATGCTGCGCCTCCTTTTCCGCCAGATCGAGGAACTGGTCGAAGGCATCGCCGCCGGACTGCAGGACGAGCTTCTCGGTCGCCTCGGCGGCCAGATCCTTCACGTCCTGACCGGCCTGACGCACGATCTTCTCACGGCTGCGCTCAGCCATGGCCTGCGCGTCGGAGACGATCTTCTCGGCCTCGGCGCGGGCGGCGTCAAGCTGCTGCTGCGCGGCGGCGGCAGCATCCTTCTGCGCCTGCTTCTTCTCCTCGCGGATCTCGTCGTCGGCGGCGCTGAGCCTGGCTTCATAGTCGGCCTTGAGCTGCTGCGCGGCCTGCGTGGTCTGCGCGGCCTGATCCGCCCGCTCCTGATAATAGGCGGCGCGCTTGTCCATAAAAGCCTTGACGGGCTTATACAGCAGGAAATACAGTCCCCCCGCCAGAATGACGAAGTTCATCAGGTGCAGCAGAATCTGCTGCCAGTCGATATTCAGAGGGATATTCACGGTTTAGCCCTCCCTTACAGGACGAAGATAATCAGAATGACAACCAGCAGGGCATAGATGATGGCGGTTTCAATAAACACAAGGCCCAGCATTAGAGTCGTACGGATCTTGCTCTCGGCCTCAGGCTGGCGGGCGATGCCCTCAACAGACTTCGCGACGGCCATGCCTATGGCGATGGCGCCGCCCGCGGCGGCAAGGCCGATGGCGATGCCGCTGGCGAGGGACTTCTGGCTCGAGCCGCTGTCGGTGGAAGTGGCGGCGGCCTGATCGTTCACGGACGTCGTCACGACGGTACTGTCATTATTGGCGGCGTCATCGCTGCCCGCGGCGAACGCGGGGACGGCCAACACCACCAGCAGCGCCAGCACCAGAGCCAGCGCACGGAAATTCTTGGACTGAAGCATCTTTTTCATGGGAAATTTCCTCCTATTTTACTTTTGAAGCATCTGCGCCGGTTCAGGCGGCTTTTTTGTTTTCTTCTTGCGGGGCGGAGACGGCTCGGAGACCTCTCCGTAGAACATCGCGGTGAGCATCGTGAGCACGTAGCTCTGGATGAACGCGTGCAGGAGCGTGAACAGCACGCCCACCAGCACCGGCAGCACGAAGCTCAGGTTCACATAGTAGTACACCAGCTCCGTCACCAGCAGGCCACTCAGCAGCGCGCCGAACAGACGGAAGCTCATCGAGATCGGGAGCGAGAACTCCTTGAGCGTCTTGCCGACACCCTTGACCCCGTCGCCGGCGATGCCGCCGGAGAGAATGATCAGGTACGACAGGCACCCGAGCGCGATGGCCGCGTTCACGTCCGACAGCGGCGCGGGCAGCGTGACGGCGTGGCCGTTGGTTGCCATGACCTGCACGCCGATCAGCTCCGAGAGCGTCCCAGTGAAGATGTAGACGCCCGCAGCGAAGATGTACGCGCCGAGGAAGCCGTTGCGGCGCGGGCTGCTGCCCCGGGCCAGCCCGTCGAACAGGCTCACCAGCTGCTCAAGCAGCAGCTGGAATTTACCGGGGATCATCTTGAAGCGCGGGATCGCAAAAATCCGGATCAGCGCCGCCGCGACCAGCAGAAACGCCGAGACGAGCATCGCCGAGATCAGACCCGGGTTTACGTCCTTGATGCCGAAGAGACTCACGCGGTTCGTCTCGTGCAGCACGGCGTCGCGCATCGTCTCCTGCACGGTCTCGGACCGGCCGGGGGGGCCGACGAGAATCGACGCGATCAGAAACACCGCCACCGCCGCCAGCCAAATCACCAGCTCGCGCCTGCGCTGCTTCGTCATGGGCTGGCGCGGTTTCTTTTCCTTCTGCTTTTTCAAGACTGCGCCGCCTCCTCTCCGTTGGCCGGCTTTACCGGCCCGCCGCCCCGGTCCGGAGCGGCCCGATACCGACCGGCGGCGCTGCGGCCGGTCTTCAATGTCAGCATTGCCAATATCACCCTTTCTGCTGGATTCGTTCTGGTTTTTCTGCGTGGATATTCCGGCAAAAAGCCGGATTGATTATAACGCGCCCGCATTTTCGCCGCAACCGCCGCATATTATTTTTAACGGGTTATTAACACCGCAAAACGTTGGTTTTCTGCGAAATACACGATTGAACGTGTGATAAAGCTGCCGGAAACGCCCGGAAACCCGATTTTGGGCCGCAAAATGCCGCCCTTCAGCGGCGGCATCTTGTCGTCATCTGCGGGATCACCAGAGCGAGCAGAGCAGGTCCGTGTAATCCGAGGGATTCTCGATCGGCAGTCCCGCGATCAGACAGGCCTGCTGATACAGAATTTCGGCGTATTTCTTTGCTTTTTCGGGGTCGGTTTCCCGTGCGCTCTCGAGCGCGGCGAAGGCCGGGTGGTTCGTGTTCACCTCGAGGATGCGCTTGGCCTTCAGACCGAGGTCGGGCTGGACGGCTGTGAAGTATTTCTCCATCTCGAACGTCAGTCCCTCGCCGCAGGTCAGGCACACCGGGTGCGTCTTCAGGCGGGTGGAAGCCTTGACGCCGTCGACCTTCGCGCCGAGCGTCTCGCGGATAAAGTCGAGCGCGGGCTGTGCGGCCTCGTCCGGCTCCTTCTTTTCCGCATCGGCCGTCTCCGGCTCGTCGTCGAGCGCGGAGCGGAACTCCTTTTCCTGATAGGTGCGGAACATATCGGCGATGAACTCGTCGGTCTTGTCGGTGAAGTAGAGGATCTCGGTGCTGCTATCCTTCAGCACCTCCGTCTGCGGCATGTGGTCGATGGCCTCGATGCTCTCACCGGCGGCGAAGTAGATGTACTTCTGACTCTCCGGCATGCGGGAGACGTACTCGCCGAGCGTGACGAGTTTCTTCTCCGTGGAGGAGTAGAACAGCAGCAGATCCTGCAGCTTGTCCTTCTGCGCGCCGTAGTTGTTCAGGGTGCAGACCTTGAGCTGGCGGCCGAAGTTCTTCCAGAACTTCTCGTAGCCCTCCCGGTCGTCGCGCAGCATCCGCTCAAGCTCCGCGCGCAGCTTCTTCTCGAGGTTGGCGGAGATGATCTTGAGCTGGCGGTCATGCTGCAGCAGCTCGCGCGAGATATTCAGGCTCAGGTCGGGCGAATCAACCACGCCGCGCACAAAGCTCAGATAGTCCGGCAGCAGATCGGCGCACTTGTCCATAATCATCACGCCGGAGGAGTAGAGCTGCAGACCCGGCTCATAGTCCTCGGTGTAGTACAGCCCCGGCGCCTGCGACGGGATGAACAGCAGCGCCTGATACGTCACCGCGCCCTCGGCCGAGACGGTCACGACCGACTGCGGCGGAGTCATGTCGCCGAAGCGCTCCTGATAGAACTTGTCGTACTCCTCGCGCTTGACGTCGCTCTTCTTGCGCTGCCACAGCGGCACCATGCTGTTGACCGTCTCCCACTCGCGCACGTCCTCAAACTCGGGCTTGTCATCGGGGCTGCCCTCCTTGCGGCGCGAGTGCGTCATCTCCATGCGGATGGGGAAGCGGATATAGTCGGAGTATTTCTTCACAAGGCGCGCCAGCGTCCCCTCGCGGAGGTACTGGCTGTATTCATCCGGCTCGTCGCCGTCGTCGCGCAGGTGGAGAATGATATCCGTGCCGACCGTCTCCTTCTCGCAGGGGTCGACGGTGTAGCCGTCCGCGCCGGAGGACTCCCAGCGGTAGGCCTGCTCCTCGCCGTACTTCTTTGAGATGACGGTGATATGGTCGGCGACCATGAACGCAGAGTAAAAGCCCACGCCGAACTGACCGATGACATCCGTGTCCCCGGCCTTCTCGGGGTCAAGCTCCTGACGGAAGCGGAACGTGCCGCTGTTCGCGATCACGCCCAGATTCTCCTCCAGCTCCTCGCGGCTCATACCGATGCCGTTATCGCTGACGGTGAGGGTGCGCTTCTCGGCGTCGGGCGTGACGGTGATGGCGAAGTCGCCGCGGCTGAGACCGACGCCCTCGTCCGTCAGGCTGCGGTAGCTGAGCTTGTCGATGGCGTCGGACGCGTTGGACAGAAGCTCACGCAGGAAGATCTCCTTGTGGGTATAGATGGAGTGAATCATCAGCTCCAGCAGGCGTTTTGACTCCGCCTTGAATTCTTTCTTTGCCATAAAAATGGCCCCCTTCTGTCAAAAAATGCGGATGCGCAAGAGATCCTTTCCGGGACGGCCGCCGCGCTTTGGGCAAGTGCCGCGCGGGGAGATGCACAGGCATCTCCCCGCGGCACGGCAGCCGGGAAGGCGTATGTTTTACTTTTTCCTGCGCCCGATCAGGTACAACGTACCCGTCACGATGGCACCAGCCAGCGAGACAATGGCCGCGGCCATCAGCAGGGGCTGGCGGTATTTCTTCGTCAGCTCGCCGAGCTTTTCACCGGCGAAGCCGACCGTTTGGCTGACGGCGCAGGACACCGACTGCGCGGCGGACATCGTGACCCCGGTCAGAAAGTTCCAGGCATCCTTACCGGCGGAGAGGACCGTTTGCTTGATCTGTTCCATCATATCGCTCCTTACGTCTTGATTCCCGGAAGCGGCTCTCTTGCGTCTGGCCGCTCCTTTGGTGCTTGTATTATACCAAGTCCACTGCAGAAATCATGAACAAATTATCAACTTTTTTCAGCGGCTCACCACGAGCCGTCCATCGGAGTAGACGGCGGTGATGTTATGGCGGTGCATCATGTAGAGCGCGCGCTCGAACCGCTCCTGCACGGAGAGCGGGCGCGTCGGCTCCGGCAGGTCACCGTCGTCGACGACGATGGCGTGGAGCTTATCGCCCACGGCGAAGCCGCCGCCCGCGCCGAAGTAGCGGTGCCCGGCGGTCGTGCCGAGGTAGTACCCCTCCTCCACGGTGAGAAAATCGCCCTGCCAGCCGTCGAGTATCCGCCGCATCTTCGAGGCGCGGATGCTCATGGTGACGACCTTGTTCATCGCCAGCTGCGCGCCGCCCGCGATGTCCGAGCCGAGCGTGACCCGGACGCCCGCGTCGAGCAGGTGCCGCACGGGACAGACGCCCGAGATGATGTTGATGTTCGAGTCGGCGCAGTGGACGGCGACGACGCCGTGCTCGCGCATGGCGCGCAGCTCCTCGTCGTCGGAGTGGACGCAGTGCGCCATGAGGGTGTGGTCCTTCCACAGGCCGAATTTGTCATACGTCTCCCAGTACCGCGCGCAGCCGGGGCTGAGCTCGCGCACCCACGCGATCTCGTTCATGCTCTCGGAGAGGTGCGACTGGACATAGAGCCCGCGCTCGCGGGCAATCTTCCCGAGTTCTGCCATGAGCTCGTCGGTGCAGCTGGGGGTGAAGCGCGGGGTGATGATGGGCCTCACGTGTTCAAACCGGCACCCGTCCAGCCAGCGGATTGTCTCGCGGACAGACTCCTCCGTTGTCTCCTCCAGAACGCCCGGCAGGGCGTTGCGGTCCATGTTCACCTTGCCGACATAGCCCGTGACCCCGGCGCGCTCAAGCTCCTCCATAAGAATCCACGTCGCCTCGGTGTGCAGTGACGAGAACATGCACACGCGCGTCGTGCCGTTTGTGATGAGGTCGCCTGCGAGCCGCCGGTAGACGCGGCGGGCATAGTCCGTGTCGGCAAAGCGCGCCTCGGTTTTGAAGGTGTAGGTGTTGAGCCAGTCGAGCAGCGGCAGATCCATCCCCATGCCGAGCATGGGATACTGCGGCGCGTGCAGGTGCATGTCCGCGAACGACTGCATCACGAGCGCGTTGCCGTAGTCGGTCACGGGGAGGGCGGCATACTGCGCGGGCTTTTCCCGCCACAGGCCGCGGATCGTGCCGTCCTCGAGGAGCATCCAGCCATGCTCGAGAATCTCCAGCCGGCCGAGCGCCGGGGCGTGAATTAGGTTGCCGTGAATGAGCTGCTGCATATGAAAATCTCCTTTCCTTCAGCAAAAAAAGGCATTCCGCCGGCGGATTTTTCGCCCGGCAGAACACCCATAGCGGGGAAAAACGGTCCCCCGTAGAAACGTCCGCGCCATCTCCGCGGACCTATATGAGCAGGAGCTCCGCGCAGGGCGGAGCGGCCTTTCTTGCTTACTAATACAGTATATCACATATTTCGCCCGGATGCAAGACGGCATATTGCACGCGGCGCGGGCATAGGCTTGTCTGAGGTGATCGATGATGAAACAAAAGATTCTGCGAAGAACGCTGGCGGGTGCGCTCACGGCGGCGACGCTTTGGGCCGTGGCGGCGAGCGCGGGGAGCGAGAGCTTTACCGCGGCATGGGACGCCATGCGCGCGCGGCAGCCGCTCGCGCTGCTGCGCTGGGGCATCGGCGACTGGTTCGGGACGGACGGTCTGCCGCTCGAAACGCTCGTGGCGCTGGGGCAGTCGCCGCTGCTACTCGCGGGGCGCAGGCAGGTCGCGGATCTGCTGGACGAGCCGGTCACGGACGGAACCGAGCCCGCGCCGGAGCCGGACGCGCCCCCGCCGCTCCCGCCGCTCACCGTGGAGACGGGTGACCTCGCCTTCCTCGATAACGGCGTCCCCGCGCAGACGGCGTCCGCTGCGTCGGGGAATTACGCGATGGTCGGGAGCGTCCCGATCAAGAACGCCTCGCGCCAGACGCTCGACACCGCGGCGCTCGCGGACGGCAGCTTTTCGGCGGCGCTCAGCGAGCAGGCGCCGCAGGTGCTCATCGTCCACACGCACGGGAGCGAGGCCTATACCATGCCCGCCGGGGAGGAGTATGCCGCGACGGGCTCGTTCCGCACGGACGACGCGACGCGCAGCGTCGTGCGCGTAGGCGACGAGATCGCGGCGGTGCTCTCGTCGTACGGCATCTCCGTCCTCCACGACCGGACGCTGCACGACAGCCCGAGCTACAACGGCGCGTACGCGCGCAGTCTCACCTCGATCGAGGGGTATCTGGAGAAGTATCCGTCGCTGAGCTTCGTGCTCGACGTCCACCGCGACGCCGTGCAGGACGCGTCCGGGCAGCAGTATAAGCTCGTCTCGCGCGAGGAGCCGCACGCCGCGCAGATCAGTCTCGTCATGGGCAGCGACCACGACCGCTGGCAGGACAACCTCCGTCTCGCCGTCGCCGTCGAGGAGCGGCTCATGCAGTCGTACCCGACGCTCATGCGGCCGATCACGCTGCGCAACTACAGCTATAACCAGAGCGTCTGCCCCGGCTCGATGCTCGTGGAGGTCGGCGCGGCGGGCAACTCCCTCGACGAGGCGATCTACGCCGCGCGGCTGTTCGCGGCGGGGCTGGCCGAGACGATCACGGCGTAGGCTCCGCGCAGAAGCGCTGGACGAGCCAGTCGGTGATGCGTGCCGTCAGCCCCCAGAGCGGGTGCGGCAGACCGCGGTAGACGGGCACCTCCATCTGCGCGCACTGCCAGCGGTAGTCCGCCGGGACGCCCGCCGCGTCATAGGGGAAGCTCTCGATCCCGACGGGGTCAAGCCGGTAGCGGTATACCTCCGGCGGATGGGTGCGCAGCCAGTCGATCGGGACGAGGAACGTATCGCGCACCTCGGCGGGGCTGCGGCTCATGTGCCCGAGCGCCGCGGCGTCCACCCGCGCGAGCACCGGATGCATCAGGCACTCCGAGCGCAGATAGAGAAAGTCCAGCTCGCCGAGCACGGTGACGTCCTCCGGCGCAATGGCCAGCTCTTCCCACGTCTCGCGCAGGGCGCACTGTACCGGCGTCTCGCTGGGCTCCATCCGCCCGCCGGGGAAGCACACCTCCGCCGCGTGGTGGCGCAGGTTCTGCGCCCGCACCTCATAGAGCAGGTGCAGCCCGGCGGGCCGCTCGATCAGCGGGACGAGGACGGCGAATTCCGCCCGCGCCTGCTGCAGCGTAGGGCGGTATCCGCATAGCCGATCCTGGAAATCCTGAATAGTCATATGGCCCCCTCTTTTCGATGGTTCTCTATGTTAATTAGTATAGCACGGAGCGCTCATGCCTGCAATGAGTTATCGGAAAATCGTTTAAAATTGACAGACGCAGACTTTTTTCGCCGGGGAACATCGGGAAATACGGGAGCGCGTCGAAAACTCCTTGTACGGATTCTACAAAATAGCCTTGAAAACACTGTCCGTTCATGCTATTTTATACACAGCACAAGCGACAAAGGGAGAGTTTGTTGCAAATCAGGCGCTGCTAAAAAATCGTAAAGAGGGAAGAGATGGAATGAACAATAAAACGAGAATTATCCTCGCCGACCCCAGCGAGGAGTTCCGTATCCTGATGCGTCAGGTCATGGAACAGGAGGGGGATTTCGAGGTCATCGGGAGCACCGGGAGCGGTGCCGAAGCGATGGAGCTTGTCGCCTCACGTCAGCCGGATGTGCTGGTGACGGAGGTCGTCCTGCCAGAGCTGGACGGCTTCGCGCTGCTGCGCCGGGTCAAGGAGCTGCCCCACCCGCCCCAGGTGGTGGTCGTCTCCGCGTTCTGCTCACAGCGCACGGTGCGCGAGGCGGCGGAGCTGGGCGTTCACTTCTTCCTGCCCAAGCCCTGCAGCGAGCAGTCCCTGCTCGAGCGCATCCGGGAGGCGGTACACCCGGTAAACCCGGACGAGCGCGGTGAGTTCCCCGCCGCGCTCGAGGGAATCGTCACCGCGATGATCCATGAGATCGGTGTACCTGCGCACATCAAGGGCTATCAGTACCTACGCGAGGCGATTATGATTGCCGTGGGCGACATGGATGTCATCAACGCCGTGACAAAGGTGCTCTATCCCGAGGTGGCGCACCGATTCTCCACCACGCCGAGCCGCGTCGAGCGCGCCATCCGCCACGCCATCGAGGTCGCGTGGGACCGCGGGGACCTCGAAACGCTCCAGAAGTACTTTGGCTACACCGTCAACAGCGCAAAGGGTAAGCCCACCAACAGCGAGTTCATCGCCATGATCGCCGACCGCATTCAGCTGCGGCTGAAGCAGCAGAGACGCGCCTGACTCTGCCGCAGTGACCGTGCAGAGGAAGAAAGGAATATGTGCGCAGCGGTACAGCTGCTCTCCAAGAGGGCAACTGTCCCGCTGTGCTTTTTTGGCTTCACCAAAGGAAGGGCTTTGCTCTTTGGTGAGCAGGACTCACAGCATGGCGTAGAGAGCCTCGTAGGCATCCTTGAGCTGGCCGACGCGGTCGATCAGGCCGAGCTGCACCGCTTCCTCGCCGTAGACGACCGTGCCGACATCGCTCGCCATGTCGTTTCCATGCAACATCAACTCGCGGAACTTCTCCTCGCTGATGCGGCTGCTGCGCGCGACGAAGCGGACGATGCTCTCCTGCAGGCGGGTGAAGTACTGGTACGTCTGCGGCGCGGCGATCATCATGCCGGTCATGCGCACGGGGTGGATCGTCATGGATGCCGACGGCGCAATCATCGTCACGCGGCCGCTCACGGCGAGCGGGATACCGATGGAATGCCCGCCGCCGAGCACAAGCGTGACGGTCGGCTTCGTCATCCCGGCGATGAGCTCGGCAATGGCGAGCCCCGCCTCAATGTCGCCGCCGACGGTGTTGAGCAGGAGCAGCACGCCGTCGACGTCCTCGGACTGCTCCAGCCCCGCGAGCAGCGGCAGGACATGCTCATATTTTGTCGTTTTCGTGCCCTGCGGCGCGGCGCAGTGGCCCTCGATCTGGCCGATGATGGTGAGACAGTGGATCGTGCCGCGGCTATTGCGCACAACGGTCGAGCCCATGTCGACCAGCAGCTGCTTCGGCGCGTCGGCGGGTTGCTCCTCCGCACCGGTGTTTGTGGGTTTCGTCTCCTCGTACATAGGCGTCCTCCTGTTTGCGTTTGGCTTAGCATGTGCGGCTTGTGCGGGGATTATTCGACCTCCGGCGGGTACGTTTCTTTCTTCGGCGAAAGATTGGAATCTGTTATAGCATGCACTACACGTCCGGGAGTGCAATGCAAGGGGCCTAAAATGCAGGATCGTCTCTGCGTTTGCGCCGCTGACGGTGCAAAATTTCCGGTACATGCTCTTTGCGATTTGGCAGCGCCCATGTGCCCCGCCGCGTTCGTCCGGACCGCCCCTTCCAACCTCTGTAGGGGCCGGCGTCCTCGACGGTCCGAACAAAAGGAGCACTGTCTCCTATATTTCATAATGTGAGCGGCAGCGGCGCAGAAGGGGAGACGATACATAGCTCTTAGGCCACGTCCAATCGAAAACCTATTTGGTGACTTTCTGTGCGGGCAGAAAGTTACCAGCCGGAGGCAGAGCCAGCCGATTCAAAATCCGACCGACGCATACTTCGCCCGCATTTTTCAAAACCTTTACAAAACGCCCCTTTTCTTTCCCAGCCGCGCGCGGTATAATATGAACGGACATACAGAGAGTCTAACGGACAAAAAGGAGGCAGCATGGAAGAACTGAGAAAAAAGCAGGGCTTTATCTGCGATATGGACGGCGTAATCTACCACGGCAACAAGCTCCTGCCCGGTGTGAAGGAGTTTGTGGACTGGCTCTATGCCGAAAAGAAGAACTTTCTCTTCCTGACGAACTCGTCTGAGCGCTCGCCCAAGGAGCTACAGCAGAAGCTGCGGCGCATGGGACTTGAGGTCGACGAGAGCCATTTCTATACGAGCGCGCTCGCCACCGCGCGCTTCATCAGCAGCCAGGCTCCCGGCTGCAGCGCCTATGTGATCGGCGGGGCGGGGCTGATTATGGCGCTGCACGACGCGGGCATCACCATGAACGATGTCGACCCCGACTATGTCATCATCGGCGAGGGCAACAACTATAACTATGAAAACATCGTTAAGGCCGTCCAGCTCGTGCTCAAGGGCGCGCGCCTGATCGGCACGAACAGCGACCTGACCGGCCCATCCGAGGAGGGGCTGATCCCCGCCTGCCGCGCGATGATCGCGCCGATCGAGATGGCGACGGGGCAGACGGCCTATTTCGTCGGCAAGCCCAACCCGCTCATGATGCGCACCGGCCTGCGCATTCTCGGCGTCCACTCGGAGGATGCCGCCATGATCGGCGACCGCATGGATACCGATATGGTCGCCGGGATCGAGACGGGCCTTGATACGGTGCTCGTCCTCTCGGGCGTCACCGGCCGCCATGATATTTCCAAGTTCCCCTACCGTCCGCGGCTCGTTCTCAACGGCGTGGGCGACATCCCCGGTCCGGTCGGGGCATAAAAAGCAGAAAATCAGCGGGGCGCAGGCTCCGCAGCAGGAGGTTGTTTTTCCCATGAACGGCATGAAAAACATCGACAAATCCACGGTTCTCAGGCTCAAGGAGCAGGTCGCCTACCAGCCCGGTCAGGTCGTCAGCCGCACGCTTGCGCAGAACGACGCGCTGAGCGTCACGCTCTTCTCCTTCGACAAGGATGAGGAGATCAGCACGCACGCCTCCGGCGGCGACGCGTTCGTCACCTGCCTGGACGGCGTCGGCCGCATCACGATCGACGGCGTTCCCTACGAGCTGCACGAGGGCGACTCCATCGTGATGCCCGCGGGGCATCCCCACGCGGTCTACGGGCAGGAGCAGTTCAAGATGCTGCTGGTTGTTGTGTTTTAACGTAAGACGGGACATCCCCCGCCGGGGCTTTCGCCGGCGGGGGATGTTTTTTGTGTGGGTGCAGTGTTTTAACGGAGAATGGGTGATTGAATCGGCTTGTCCGTGCCGGAGGAACAAACAAGCCGACTCAGGTATAAGCAAACACCCGGAAAGCCGAGCACTTTCCGGGTGTTTGTATTACGCGTGGTATTCCGGTTCGTTGCCGAGGTAGATGTCCTGCATCTCGCGGTCGACCTCGCTGATGGCCTCGGAGCACAGGCGCAGGCGCGCGGCATCGGCCTCCGAGAAGTCGCGCTCGGACTTGTAGCGCAGCTCGTGCTCGAGACTGGCCCACATGTCCATCGCGATGGTGCGCAGCTGGATCTCCACCGGCAGGTGGAGCGTCCCCTCCGAGATGACGATCGGCACCTCGACAATCAGATGCAGGCTCCGGTAGCCCGAGGGCTTCGGCTCTTTGATGTAGTCCGACTCGCGGATGACGTGGTACGACTCCGACCGGGTCAGCAGGCTGCGCAGATAGTAGATATCGTCCAGATAGTTGCAGATGACGCGGATTCCGGCCACATCCTGAATGTGCGCGTAGATATTGTCGATGGTCAGCTCATAGCCGCGGCGCTTGAGCTTTTTCTCGATGCTGTCGAGCGACTTGATTCGGTATTCGATGTGGTGGATGGGGGAGTGGTCGTTGAGCGAGCAGAACTCCTCATCCAGAATTTCCATCTGGGTCACGGCCACCTTCAGCGCACTGCGGTACAGATGGTTCACCCGCACCATTCCCTGAGCCAGCTCAAGCTGCTGCTCCGAAACCCCGACCGTCGGGCGGATGTCCTTGAGACGGATATCGCGGGTGGTTTCGATCATCATGGCGTTCCCTCCTTGTGAAGTCCCTGCCATCATACCACGAGAGTATGTCCATGTCATGAACAACCCGCCCGATTTGGCAAAAAATTCCCCGCTTCCGCCAAGCGGCGAAAACGGGGAATTTTTATTCGGAGAGCAGCTTTACGATGTTGGCCGCGGCGTGCCGGGGGAACGTCTCACTGCGGCGGCGTACCATCGCCGTCGGGTCGAGCGCCCCGCTCAGGCAGCCCTGCAGCAGCGCGGGCAGTTCCTCCTCGGCGCGGATGGCCAGCGCGTAGCCGTGGCGCGTCATGAAGTCGATGTTGCGGCTCTCGCAGCCGGGGATAGCGTCTAGATAGAAGATCGGCACCCCGGCGGCGACGGCCTCCGTCGTCGTCAGCCCGCCCGCCTTCGTGATGAGCAGATCCGCCGCCTGCAGAAACTGCGCCATGCGCTTCGTGTAGCCCAGCACCCGCACGCGCGGATCGTCCATGAACGCCGTGCGGCACTGGCGGTAGAGCCGCCGGTTGCTGCCGCAGACCACGACGAGCAGGTCATCCTCGCCGAGCTGCTGGCGGATGACCTCCGCCGCGCCGCGCAGAGGACCCGCGCCCATGCTGCCGCAGGCGAGCACGAGGACATGGCTGCGCCCGACCATGTGGAGCTTCACGCGGACGGCTTCCCGATCCGCGGCCGGGGCGAACTCCGGCGAGACGGGGATCCCCGTGGGATAGAGCCTGCCCGCGGGCAGACCCGCCGCGGCAAACTCCTCCGCAAGCAGCGGGTGCGGGATGCAGATCCCGTCCACCACCAGCTCCGAGACGCCGGGCGAGCAGGTGTAATCCGTCGCCACGAAATAAGACGGCAGATACAGTCCCCGCCCGGAGAGCTCCGTCATCATCATCGCCGGGAACACATGCACGCAGATGACCGCCTGCGCGCCCTGCTCCGTGAGCGCCTCCCACAGCGGAAGGCACCCCTTGCCGCACTGCTCATACAGCAGCACCGGCGGGTGCTTCTCCTCGTAGCGGTAGCCCGCACCGTAGAGCTTCGGCGCGTGGCGGTAGGCGAAGTCGTGCCCGCGGCTGATGAGCCTGGCCGAGGACGGGGGGAGAAAGTCGAGTGTGTTGTAGATTTTATAAGTATGCCCCTGCGCGTCCAGCTCGCGGGCAATCGCCGCCGCGGCGGAGTTGTGCCCGCCGCCGGTATTGCAGGAGAGAATGGCGATGTTCATGTGCGTCTCCGTTTCTCCGCCAGCCTGCGAAGGCGCGGGCGGTTATAGCGCTGAATGATCTGGAAGGGGAGGTTTCCGAGGAGGTTATACACGAGACAGAACACCACCGCCCAGCCGCCGCGCCAGAAGAAAAAGATCCCCAGCGACGCGACCGCCAGCCACCAGTGGACGCACTCAGCCACGCACGTCTCAAGCACGAGCACCCGCAGCCCCTCGGGCGTATTGCCGTCCGGGAGCTTCTTTTTCACCATGTCGCCCATGATGCGGCTCATGTCCGGGACGTGATCCTTCCAGCGGTGTACGCCGAGCTTCCGCCAGACGCGCCCGTTCTGCTCCCACGGGGCGCAGCGATAGGGGAAGCGGTCGGGGTCGAACCACCGGCGCGGGAGCGCCTGCCCCACGATGTGCGCGAGGATCCCCAGCGCGGCGATATAGCCGACGGCCCAGAGAAACTTCATGCCTTCCATCTTCCTTTCTGTCCGTTTTTCGGGCGGTTACGCCCGGTGCAGGAACAGCACACCAAGCGTGCCGGGGCCGCAGTGCGACGAGACGGTGCAGCCCGCCTGCGTGATGAACACCTCGCAGCCCGGAACGGCCTGCTGAACCTGCTGCACGAGCGCGTCGAGCGTCTCCTGCGCCACGCCGCCGGAGTGCGTGATGAACACATGCTCCGGCAGGACGTCCTTGCCCTCGAACCGCTCGGCGACGTACTGGCGGTAGACCTTGTCGATCGGGCCGCGGTATTTCTTGCCGACGACGAGCTTGCCCTCCTGCATCTGCAGGCAGGGCTTGAGCTTGAGCAGGTTCGCGCCCAGCGCCGTCACGCCCGAGCAGCGCCCGCCCTTCCACATGTACTGGAGCGTGTCGAGCACGAAGCTCGTGTCCACGCACTCCGCCATCTCTCGCAGCGCCGCGGCAATCGCGGCCGCATCCTCGCCGGCATCACGCAGCTTCGCGCCCTGCAGCGCGAGCAGCCCGCCGCCCGTGGAGAGATGGCGGCTGTCGACGACGTGGATGCGCCCTTCTTCCAGCTCACTCGCCGCGAGACAGGCGTTCTGATAGGTGCTCGAGAGGTCAGAGCTGATGTCGATGTGGACGATGTCCATCCCCTCGGCGAGGATAGGGAGGAAAAAGTCGAGGAACTCCTGCGGGCTGACGGCCGCGGTCTTCGGGAGCGTTCCGCTGCGGCGGAACGTCTCGTAGAGGTGCTCGGAGGTGTAGCTCCCGTCGTCGAGGAAGGTCTGCTCCCCCTCAATGATCGTCAGCGGGATCACGCGGATCTGAAACCGCTCCAAAAGCGCCGGCGTGAGGTCGCAGGTGCTGTCATAGGTAATACAAACAGGTCTTGCCACGGTTGATTTTCTCCTTTTTCATCACGGTTGCGTGCGGATTCTATCCGCCGTATTTTATATCATACCCGCCAAAGCTCAAGCGTGGCTCAAGAATCCGTTAAAAAACTTCGACGGAGGGAGAAAACTATGCTATAATAGCATACAATGTGAAAAATTGTCAAAAAAGGAGGGACGCCGCATGTTCAATATTCTCGTGGCCGAGGACGACGCCAGCGCCTGCCGCCTGATGTGCGAGGTGCTGCGGCAGGCGGGCTACCAGCCCTTCCCTGCCGGGAACGGGGCGCAGGCACTCGCGCTGATGGAGCACCGGCACATCGACCTCGCCGTCGTGGATCTGACGATGCCGCAGATGGACGGGCTGACGTTCACGCGCACCGTGCGCGAGGGCGGGAGCAGCCTGCCGATCCTCATGGTCACGGCCCGCGTCGCGCAGGCCGACAAGCGCGAGGGCTTCCGCGCCGGGACGGACGACTATATGGTCAAGCCCGTCGACGAGGAGGAGATGCTCTGGCGCATCGAGGCGCTGCTGCGCCGATCGCGCAGTGCCGCCGAGCAGCGGCTGACCGTCGGCGGGACGGTGCTCGACTACCGCGCCATGTCCGCGACCTGCGGCGGAAAGCCCGTGCCGCTCTCGGCGAAGGAGTTCCAGCTGCTCTATAAGCTTCTGAGCTACCCCGAGACGCTGCTGACGAAGCGCCAGCTCATCGACGAGCTGTGGGATCTCGACTCCGATGTCGACGAGCACACCGTCGAGGTACACATCTCGCGCCTGCGCGAGAAGTTCCGCGGCTGTCCGGATTTCCACATCCGTACGATCCGCGGCTTCGGCTACATGGCTCTGCCGGGAGGGGAAGCGCATGGCAAATAAGCCCGATAAAATTCCGTCCTCCCTGCGCTGGACAACGTTCTGGATCGTCTTTGCACTGATCGTCCTGTCCGTGGCGCTCGCCCTCGCGCTCTACAGCGCGGGACAGTATCTCGTGCTGCTGCTCGGCGTGGATGTCCAGCCGGACGCGTACATGCTCTGGGTGCCGCTCATCGCGCTCGCTGTCAGCGCCATCTTGGGGACGGTGCTCGCCATCGTATTAAACCGGTACTATCTGCGCCCCGTGGCGCAGCTCCTTGCGGCGACGCGCGCCGTCGCGGAGGGGGACTTCAGCGTCCGCGTCCCCGCGCGCAAGAACCCGCGCGACCTCGCCGAGTGCATCAGGAGCTTCAACAAGATGACGGCGGAGCTGGGGCGGCTCGAGCTGCTGCAGACGGACTTTGTCAACACGTTCTCGCACGAGTTCAAGACGCCGATCATCTCCATCCGCGGCTTTGCGCGCCTGCTGCAGAGCGAGCGTCTCACGCCCGCGCAGCGCCGCGAGTACACGGACACGATCATCCGCGAATCCGAGCGGCTCGCCGCCATGAGCACGAACGTCCTCCTGCTCAGCCGCTACGAAAACACCGGCATCGTCACGGAAAAGACGCGTTATCCCCTCGACGAGCAGATCCGCCGCTGCATCGCGCTGCAGGAGCGGGCGTGGCTCGAAAAGGACATCGACATCGAGGGCGAGCTCGCCCCCGTGACGTTCTATGGCAGCGAGGACCTTGTGGAGCACATCTGGTCGAATCTCATCTCGAACGCCATTCGCTTTACGCCGCCCGGCGGGCAGATCAGCGTCGTCCTGCGGCAGGAGGGCGGGGAGGTCTGCGTCACCGTCTCCGACACGGGCTGCGGTATGGACGAGCAGACGCAGGCGCACATCTTTGATAAGTTTTATAAGGGTGCGGCGCAGCAGAGCCCCGGCAACGGGCTGGGGCTCGCCATCGTGCGCCGCGCGGTGGAGCTCTGCGGCGGGAGTATCCGCGTCGCGTCCTCCCCCGGCTGCGGCAGCAGCTTCTTCGTGACGCTGCCGAGCGCGGATGGGTGAAGCGGCGGCGGGCGCGCGTGGAAGAAATGCGCCTTGTAAACGGCGGGGCGATGTGGGCATCGCCCCTACACAAACCGAGGGCATATTTTTTTGACAAGTAAACAGCCAGCCGGAATCTGAACTGCACCCCACTTGTTAGACAGTATATTATACTGTCTAACAAGTGGGGTGTTTTGCTATGCCAAAGGGTATCCGGCAGAGCATGAGCCGCAAGGGAAACTGTCTGGACAATGCCGTGATAGAAAATTTCTTCGGGCTGCTCAAAAGTGAGTTGCTGTATTTGCAGGAGTTCCAATCCATGGAGCACTTCAAGCAGGAACTGATCGAATATCTGGATTACTACAACAACCGCAGGATCAAGGCAAAGCGAAAGGGCTTGCCGCCTGCAATTCACAGACAGCAAGCCCTTTCGGCTGCTTGAACAATTTTTACTGTAAAATATTGTCTAACTTTTGGGGGTCACTTCATTTGCGTGTCAGGCTCTTTTTTGCCAGATGGTCTCACAGAGTTCGCGGCTCGGAAGCCGCGAATAAAATCCAATCCGTTTTTTGCGGCGGCGTGTACGCCGCAAAAAACACCTTGCGCTGGCCTCGGCCCAAAGGAACTGGCCTCGGCAGACCCGACGGTTGATGTCGGGCCAGAGTGTATTTTTGCGTGCAATGCGCGCAAAAAACACCATGCGCGGTTCGGAGCGAGAGCTTTTCAAAAAAGGTGTACCTTTTTTGAAGAGCTCAAAACGAGAATACCACGCCGACGACGGCGCTTGCGAGGATGAAGAGGATCGGGTGCAGGCCCTTCGTGGCCTTGCACCAGCGCGTCAGCACGAGCAGAACGGCCGCGAGCGCCACGCCCTTCCAGTTGACGAGCGCCAGCCCGACCGCACCGGTATTCACCAGTGCGAGCGCCGCCACGGAAACGCCCGCCGACGCGACCATCGCCGTCGACGCGGGGCGCAGGCCGTAAAATACCGCGTTCACGAGCTTGCTGTCGCGGAAGCGCTTGAGAAACGCCGCGACGATCAGAATGATGATGATCGACGGTGTGACAAGGCCGATCGTCGCGACGAGCGCACCGGGAATGCCTCCGGTGATGAAGCCGACATAGGTCGCCATATTCACACCGAGCGGGCCGGGGGTCGACTCGGAAACGGCCACCATGTCCGCCAGCTGCGACGTTGTGAACCACTCGGGGTGCCGAGCGGCCATGTCGTAGAGAAACGGGAGCGTCGCAAGGCCGCCGCCCACGGCGAACAGACCCGTCTTGAAGAACTCATAAAACAGCAGCAGATATGTCATTTCTTCGCACCTCCCGCCTTCAGACTCTGGATCAGGACGCCCGCGAGCGCCGCGGCCACGACGTAGATGACGGGGGAGAGATTCGTCAGAATCGAGAGCACGAAGATCACCGCGAAGATCGCAATGCCCCATGCGTCCTTCATCGAGCTTTTCATCAGCTTCAGAACGGCGTTGAAGATCAGCACGCATACGCACACGCGCACGCCCGCGAACGCGTGCGCCACCCACGTCAGGTGCGAGAAGGCCGCGATTACGCCCGCCAGCGCGCTGATGATCACCAGCGACGGGAACACGACGCCGAGCGTCGCGACGATGCCGCCCGCGATGCCGCGCTGCTTCTGACCGATAAAGGTCGCCGTGTTCACGGCGATGACGCCGGGCGTACACTGCCCGATGGCGAAATAGTCTGTCAGCTCCTCATCGGTGGCCCAGCCCTTGTTCTCCACGACCTCGCGCTGGAGGATCGGGAGCATGGCGTAGCCGCCGCCGAAGGTCATGACGCCCACCTTGGCGAAGGTGAGGAACAAAACCAGCAGTTCTTTCATGTCAAAAATCACCTCATTCAATGTAACCATAGAGTCCGCGCACGGACACCTCGCCGGAGCGAACCGTCTCCTCGCGGCCGTCGCCATAGCGCACGATCAGGCCGTAGTCGCGGTCGATGTCGAGCGCCTCGGCCTGCTGCGTGCCGTCGGGGCGGAGCAGGCGCACCGTGCGCCCGAGCGTCAGGCAGGCGGCGCGGTATTCGCGCAGTCCGTCGAGCGTCTCCAGCCCGTCCAGCTCCTCTAAAAGCGCCTTTGCCAGTTCGCCGCGGCTCACGGGGCGATCCGTCCACGCGTCGAGATACCCCGCGACCTGCGCCGCGTCGGGGGAGAAGGTCTGCTCGTGGACGTTGATGCCGATGCCGATGACGACGGCGGGGCCGCTCTGCGTCGGGACGAGCTCGGTCAGAATGCCGCTGACCTTGCGCCCCGCGCAGACGAGGTCGTTCGGCCACTTGATGCCGCAGTCGAGCCCGGCCGCACGGCGCACTGCCCGCGCCCCCGCCACGGCGGCAAGCGCCGGAACGGTCATCAGCCGGTCTTCCGGCAGCGTCGGGCGCAGCAGATGCGACAGATACAGCCCCACGCCCGCGGGTGAGGAGAACGAGCGCCCCAGCCGTCCGCGGCCTGCCGTCTGCCGGTCGGCGATCACGGCCGCGCCCGACGGGGCGCCGGCATCGGCCAGCTCCTTGACGCGGTTGTTCGTCGAGTCCGTCTGTGCGAGTACCTGCAGGTGGGAACGCCCCGCGAGCGGGGCGAATTCTTCCAGAAATTTCATGGAAAATGCACTCCTTTTTAAACGAAAATCATTCTAACACAGCCCGTCAAGTTTGTAAACCTTGTCGCTTGTGTTTTGCTGGACAATCCTCTACAATAAGTTTATCCAGACGAAAAAAGGAGAAATCTGTCTATGAAAATTCGCACGATGACCCGCGTGGCGCTCTTTGCCGCGCTCACGGCGGTGGGCGCTTTCATCCGCATCCCTCTGGGATATTCCTCCATTACGCTCCAGACATTCTTCACCGCTATGGCGGGCTGCGTGCTCGGCCCGTGGTACGGCGCGCTGTCGCAGCTGGTGTATGTGGCGCTGGGCCTTGTCGGCCTGCCGATCTTCACGCAGGGCGGCGGCATCGGGTATCTCATGCAGCCGACGTGCGGCTTCCTGATCGGCCTGATCCCCGCGGCGTGGGTGATCGGGCGCATCGCCGGGCGTAAGCCGGAACCGAAGCAGATCGTCCCGGCATGTCTGCTGGGCTACGGCGTGCTGTACGCGATCGGCGTGCCGTATATGGCGCTGATCCTGAACACCTTCCTCGGCAAGGGCATGGGCTTTTCCGCCATCATGTGGGCGGGCATGATTCCGTTCCTCCCGGGCGACATGATCAAGATCCTCTGCATCACCCTGCTCATGCCCCCGATTCTGCGCCAGCTCGACAAGTTGGACAAGTGAGCGCCCGCGCATATTTCCATTTCTTGGAGAAATTGTGCATTGCATTTCTCCGCCGCAGCCGCTATACTAAATGAAAAAATTTTGAGGGGAGTGAGACAGATGGTTTATCCGATTTTCTACACGAAAATGACCGTCCCCACTACTCTTGTTCCCGTTTTTTCCCAATGACCGGTATTTCTACCGGCCATTTTTTTTGCGCATAAGCGCTTCTGATGTCAGCAATAAAATGTAGATAGAGACACGAACGAACGAAAGAAAGAGAGGAACCAATCACATGAACAAGAAACTCGGACACGACGCCATTTATGACGCCAGGGAGCTGGGCACGCCCCGGATGCTCCTGCTGGGTCTGCAGCACCTGTTCGCCATGTTCGGCGCGACGGTGCTCGTCCCCATCCTCGTCAGCGGCTACGGACTGCCGCTGTCCATCCAGACGACGCTGCTGTTTGCCGGTATCGGTACGCTGCTGTTCCACGTCTGCACGAAGTTTAAGGTGCCGGCCTTCCTCGGCTCGTCCTTCGCCTTCCTCGGCGGCTTCCAGGCCGTGGCCAACCTCGACGCGGGCAAGTTCGCGACGATGACCGGCGAGGAAAAGCTCCCCTACGCGATGGGCGGCGTCGTGGTCGCGGGTCTTCTGTATCTGGTGCTGGCGCTGCTGTTCAAGCTCGTCGGCGCGAAGAAAGTCATGCGCTTCTTCCCCCCGATCGTCACCGGCCCGATCATCATCCTCATCGGCCTGAATCTCTCCGGTACGGCTGTGACGAACGCGTCCACGAACTGGGCGCTGGCGCTCGTCGCCATCGTGATCATCATCGTCGCGAACATCTGGGGCAAGGGCATGATCAAGATTATCCCCATTCTGCTGGGCGTGGTGGGCAGCTACATCGTGGCGCTGATCTTCCATCAGGTGGACTTCACTGAGGTCGCCAGTGCCGATTTTGTGGGTCTGCAGAAGTTTGTCATCGCCAAGTTCGATATCACGTCCATCCTCGTCATGGCGCCCATCGCCATCGCCGCGATGATGGAGCACATCGGCGACATCTCCGCCATCTCCTCCACCACCGGCAAGAACTTCATCTCCGATCCCGGTCTGCACCGCACGCTCCTTGGCGACGGTCTGGCCACGGCCATCGCCGGCATGTTCGGCGGCCCCGCCAACACCACCTACGGCGAGAACACCGGCGTTCTGGCGCTGAGCCGCGTCTACGATCCGCGCGTCATCCGCATCGCCGCGGTTTACGCCATCATCCTCAGCTTCTCCCCGAAGTTTGACGCGCTCGTCAACTCCATCCCCACGGCCATCGTCGGCGGCGTGAGCTTCGTCCTCTACGGTATGATCTCCGCGGTGGGCGTGCGCAACGTCGTGGAGAATCAGGTTGACCTGACCAAGTCCCGCAACCTCATCATCGCGGCGGTCATCTTCGTCAGCGGCCTCGGCTTCAGCAGCGCCGGCGGCATCACCTTCACCATCGGCAGCGCCGACATCACGCTGACGGGTCTTGCCATCGCGGCGCTCGCGGGCGTCGTCCTGAACGCCGTCCTGCCCGGCAACGACTATGAATTCGGCAAGAGCGTCGAGGGCGACAAGTCCGCCGATCTCGGCAGCTATTAATCCACCTCATCTCTATAGGAAAAGGGCCGCATATCCGCCGGATATGCGGCCCTTTTCCGCGCCTGCGCGGGAGAAATCCGGTTTCTTCACAAAAAGTTCATTTTTGTTTCATGATTTGGCCATCTTTACAGGGTACTATAAGCACATACAAAAGATATCCAAGATTTACTCATTCCTTATGTGATTTTCTCTCTCTCCTAACGGAAAAACCCGCCGGTGACCCCGGCGGGTTTTTCTTTGCGCGGGGGAGGATTGATTGTTGAAATGGAGATTGAATCGGCTTGTCCTGTCTCCGACGGGTTACTTTCTTTCGCTGGTGAAAGAAAGTGACCCGTCGGAGACAGGTCCCGCGAAAAGAAAAATCCCACCGGATTTCCGGTGGGATTCGTTTTGCGTCGATTATTTCATCCGCCGCAGAACCTCGCACAGGAGCTTCCATGTACGCTGGGTCGAGGCGATGTGCAGCCGCTCGTGACAGGTGTGTACGTCCGAAAGATCCGGGCCGAAGGACACGCTGTCGAGCCCCGGAATCTTCCCGGCGAACAGGCCGCACTCAAGCCCCGCGTGGATCGCGCCGACCTCCGGCTCGCGGCCGTACTGCTCGCGGTAGACCTCCACCATCAGCTCGCGCAGCGGGGACTCCGGCGCATACTCCCAGCCGGGGTAGTTGCCGGTGACATCGACGGAGCCGCCGAGCTGGGCGGTCAGACACTCGAGCCGGTCGAGGAGCATGTTCTTCTGGCTCTCGACGCTGCTGCGCACGGAGAAGCTCACCTCCATGCTGTTGCGGCCGGTGGCGAGAATGCCGAGGTTCAGCGACGTCTGGACAAGGCCGGGCATATCGGCGCTCATGACCTGCACGCCGTTCGGCACACAGGTGAGCAGGCACACGCAGCGGCGCGTGGACTCGCCGTCCATCGGCAGATCCGGCACCTCGCGGCAGGGCACGCAGGTAACGGCCACGTCGGGATCGGTCGCGCGCAGCTCACCGCGGAAGTCGGCGTCCATCTGCGCGCAGAGCGCCTGCAGGCTATCCGGGTCGCCGGTGATGACGGTCGCGCTCACCTCGCGCATGATGGCGTTGTCGAACAGGCCGCCGTCGGCACTGACGAGACGGATGTCGCCCGCGCGGTTGAGAATCCGCCCGAGCAGGATGCTCGCGTTGCCTCGGCCCTTGTGGATCTCCGAGCCGGAGTGCCCGCCGCGCAGGCCGCTGACCGTGACGGTCATGGCGTGACCGGCGCAGACCGTGCGCGTGACGGGCAGCACGCAACGCGCCGTTGCGCCGCCCGCGCAGCCGACGGTGAACACGCCCTCCTCCTCGGAGTCGATGTTGATGAGCCGCCGCCCGCGCAGGTGAGAGACGTCCAGCGCCGCCGCGCCGAGCAGACCGATCTCCTCATCGACGGTGAACACGGCCTCGATCGGCGGATGGGGCAGATCCTTCGCGTCGAGCAGCGCCAGCGCCATCGCCACGGCGATGCCGTCGTCGCCGCCGAGCGACGTGCCGCGAGCGAGGACGGTGTCACCCTCCACGGCGAGCTCCAGCCCCTCGCGCTCCATATCCTTCGCGCAGTCCGGCGCCTTGGCGCAGACCATGTCCATGTGCCCCTGCACGATCACGGGGGCGGACTGCTCGTAGCCCGGCGTGCCGGGGGCCTTGATGATGACATTGTTCGCCGCGTCCTGATGCGTCTCGAGTCCGCGCGCGCGGCCAAAGGCGGCGAGATAGTCGCTGATGGCCTTCGTATGGCCGGAACCGTGCGGAATGGCGCACAGCTCCTCAAAAAATGTAAAGACAGCTTTCGGTTCCAGATTTGACAAAACTGACATGTTTTCTGTGTCCTTTCTGAGGTTAATAATCATAGTATACCCGCAAACGCCGAAAAAGGCAAGGGGAGTCAGCGCAGGGGATGGTAATACACGCGTTCCGTCTCGCCGTTTCCGGTGGGAATCTGTTCAAAGAAAATCCAGCCGGTCTTTTCATAGTAGTGCTCGTGCTTCGTGATGAGATAGAGCTTGTCATAAGTGCCGATGGCGCGGGCGGCCTCGATACAGGCGGCCTGCAGCTGCTGGCCGATGTGCCGGCCGCGGCAGTCGGGGCGGATATAGAGCGCCGCGAGCCACGGGGTGAGATCCTGCCGGGTTTTGGCGTCATTGTGCCAGAGGGAGACCACGCCGACGGGCGCGCCGTCTTCCTCAGCGACGAGCATCTGCGGCACGCCGCGCCGCCCCATGGCGTGGCGCGTGCGGTAGACGATATCCTCGAGCCTGTAGCCGTCGGCCCTGGCCCACTGCTCCCAGAGCCAGCGGGAGACCTCCTCCACATGCTGCGGCGCGTCGGCCAGATTCCTGATACGAATTACACTCATCTGCATGCCCTCCTCCGGTTATTTTCTTCAGTGTAGCACAAAAGATGGCCTGAATCCAGTCCAAAATTTGTGAAATCCGCGTATGCGGGCCGGGAAAAAGCGGCCTGCGCTGCCGGAAAACGGAATCTCCCCTTGCGAAGTGGGAAAATTTCCTGTATAATATAGCGGCAACTTGCAAAATAAATGGTTTTACCTTTTGAGAGGACTGAAACAAATGAGCGCATCAAGAGAAAAGAAAATCCGTCAGGATCTGGCGGCTAAGGGGATCACCGATCCCAAGGCAATCCGCGAGGCGGAGGAGAAGGATCAGCAGCACCGCTCCAACATGCTCTATGGCGGTATCGCCGTCGTGTTTGTTCTGGTGGCGGCGTTCCTGCTGCTCTGGAACTCTAATGTCCTGCAGCGCGGCGCCACCGCCGTGACGGTCGACGGCGAGAAGTACAGCGCCGCCGAGGTCGACTACTTCTATTATAATGCCTACAGCTCCATCCGACAGAACCAGTACGCCAGCTACATGGGCATCGACACCAGCAAGCCCCTGAGCCAGCAGGATCTGAGCAGCATGGCCAAGCTCATGCTCGGCGTGGACGAGGATATGACGTGGGACGCCTACCTCAAGCAGAACGCGAAGAACCAGCTCATCCAGATGACCGTGCTGAACAAGGCGGCGAAGGATGCGGGCTTTGAGTTTACCGACGACATGCAGGCACAGGTCGACAAGAACATGGATCAGCTCGCGTCCTATGCCAAGCAGAAAGGCGTCTCCACCGCCGCCTACCTCAAGAACGTCTACGGCAAGAACATGACGACCTCCGTCTTCAAGAAGCTCCTCACCGAGGGCATCTATGTCTCCGCCTATGACCAGAGTTATCAGAACGGCCTGAGCTACACCGACGATCAGATCGCCGCCTACTATGCCGACAACAAGAACGATTTCGACGTCGTGAACTATGAGTACATCCTCTTCAAGGGTACGGCCGACTCCACGAAGGACGACAGCGGCAACACCGTTCAGCCCACCGATGAGCAGAACGCGGCCGCTCTTGCCGCTGCGCAGGAGGCCGCAGCCGCCGCGCTCAGCCGTGCCAAGGCCGGCGGCAGTCTCGAGGACATCGCCAAGGACTATGACATGGCGACCTATTCCTCGCAGGAGGAGGGCACCTACAACAGCTCCAGCGCCCTGTCCGCGTGGGTCTTTGACGCGAGCCGCCAGAGCGGTGACTGCGACATGGTGAATGACGGCTCGAACTACTACATCGCCCTCTACCACAGCCGCACGCGTCATGACTATAACACCGTCGACGTGCGCCACATCCTCTTCCGCGTCGATACCTCCGACCTCGACAGCTCCGCCGATGATTATCAGACGAAGCTCGACGAGCGCAAGGCCGAGCAGAAGCAGGCCGCCGAGGACGCACTGCAGAAGTGGAAGGACGGCGCCGCCACGGAGGAGAGCTTCGCCGAGCTTGCCAATGAGCTCTCCGATGATGGCGGCTCCAACACCGCGGGCGGCCTTTACACCGAGGTCTATAAGGGCATGATGGTCACCGAGTTCAATGACTGGTGCTTCGATGCCTCCAGACAGCCCGGTGACACCGGCATCGTCGCCAACGACGGCAGCTACATCGGCTACCACGTCATGTATTTCGTTGGTACGGACATCCCCTATTGGCAGGTGCAGGTGAAGTCCGCCATGATGTCGAAGGACTACAACGACTGGATGAACTCCCTGACGGAGAACGTCACGGCCACCGAGGCCGGCGGCATGAAGTACGTCGGCTGAACCAGCGAATAAAAAAAGACCGGCCCGGCGGCCGGTCTTTTTTGCGAAGGAGGAAGCAGCTATGGATGAACAGTTTCTGCGCACGCGGATGATCCTCGGGGCCGACGCCGTCGAGCGGCTGCGGTGCAGCCATGTGATCGTGTTCGGCCTTGGCGGCGTGGGGAGCTACGCGGCCGAGGCGCTTGCGCGCGCCGGGGTGGGGGAGCTGACGCTTGTCGATCAGGATACGCTCAGCGTCTCGAACATCAACCGCCAACTCTACGCGCTGCACTCGACCGTCGGCATGTATAAGGCGGACGTCGCTGCCGCGCGCTGCCTTGACATCAACCCCGCGCTGCGGGTGCATCCGGTCTGTGCGACGTATGACGCGGCGCACCGGGAGGATTTCTTCACTGCGCGGTATGACTATATCGTCGACGCCATCGACCTCGTGAGCTGCAAGCTCGACCTTGTCGAGCAGGCGCGGGAGCGGGGCATCCCGATCATCTCGGCCATGGGGACGGGCAACAAGCTCGACCCGACGCTCCTGACAGTGACGGATCTCGCCAGGACGAGCGGCTGTCCGCTCGCGCGGGTCATGCGCCGCGAGCTGCGCCGCCGCGGGATTGAGCACCTGCAGGTGGTGTACAGCCCGGAGCCGCCCGCGGAGCCGGAGCCGCTCGAAGAGCCGTCGCCCGGGCGGCGGGCCGTTCCGGCGAGCGTGTCGTGGGTGCCGTCGTGTGCGGGGCTCATGATGGCGGGCACCGTTGTGCGCGAGCTGGTGAAATAGGGAATGCCCCCGCTGCCACGGATATGCGGCGGCGGGGTGTTTGTGTTTTCACGGGGGGAGGGGCAGAATCGGCTGAGGATGCCTCCGGCGGGTACCTTTCTTTCGCCAGTGAAAGAAAGGTACCAAAGAACGCCGCCGGAAACCGGATGGTTTCTGGACTTCCTCCGCGCGCCCCGCACGTTTCAGGTTGTTGGGGTGCGTGCCACACGGTTGGGGAATTTTGCAAGGGGCCTTAAATGTAGTATCGTCCGCCGTTCTGCGCCGCTGCTGCTGACGGTGCGAAATGTAGGGGTGCAGTGTCCTCTTGTTCGGGCCGTCGGGGACGCCGGCCCCTACAGTAGGAAAGTGGAAATTTTGCAAGCATCGCGGCGGGGCACATAGGCCCCACCCTACAGATACCCCGCTTATTGACCGGAAAGGAAGTCAAGAAACCATTGGGTTCTTGCGCGTCTTTGGGTACTTTCTGTGCGCACAGAAAGTATCCCGCCGGAGGCAGACAAGCCGATTCACTCACCACTCCTGCGCCAGAACAAAAAAGGCGAAGCCAACCGGCTTCGCCTTTTAAAATGCACAATATTTGACCAGATCACCAGATCCGCGCGTCGAGGACGTACTTCTTATAACTGCGGTGGAAATACAGGAACTCCGCGACGCCCGTGATGGCCCAGGAGAAGATATACAGCAGATACAGCGAGGGAATCGTATGGAAATAGGCAAACACCGTGTAGATCCACGCCACGCGGAACACGCACGAGCCGAGAATGACGATCACCGTCGGCACGATGCTGCGCCCGATACCGCGCGAGGCGGCGATGCTGCCGTCCATCAGCGCGCAGACGCCGTAGGAAAAGCCCATGATGCGCAGGCGCTGCATGCCCGCGTCGATGACCTCCGGCTCGTTGGCGAAGATCGAGAGAAACTGCCGCCCGAAGAGCAGGAGCAGCACGCCCGCGCCAGCGCCGACAAGAAACGCATAGAACACGCTGATCCAGTAGCTCTTTTTCATGCGGTCGATCTTGCCCGCGCCCCAGTTGCGGCTGATGAAGCTGGCGCAGGCCGTGTAGAACGCGGACATCATGTTGAAGAGAAGCGTGTCGGCGTTCGCGGCGGCGGAGTTTCCGGAGACCATCACCGCATCGAACGAGTTGACGCCGACCTGCACGAACAGGTTCGCCACGGCAAAGATGGCGTTCTGCAGGCCGGAGGGAATGCCGATCATCAGCACGCGGCGGCACTCCGCCCTGTGAAACCGGAGCTTCGAGAGCTGCAGGCGGCACGCGTCCGGGCGGCGCAGCAGATGCAGCACGATCAGCAGCGCCGACAGGCACTGCGCGATGGCGCTCGCGATGGCGACGCCCGTCGCCGCGAGATTGCAGACGATGACGAAGAAGAGGTTCAGCGCCACGTTCACCGCACCCGCGACGGACAGGTAGATGAGCGGACGCTTCGTGTCACCGCTCGCGCTGAGGACGCCGTTGCCGAAGTTGTAGATCGCCATGGCGGGCAGACCCAGCGCATAGATGCGCAGATAGCTGACGGCGCTGTCGATGAGCTCGTCCTTCGTGTGGAGCATGCGGAGCATCGGCCCGGCCAGCCCCGCGCAGACGAGACAGACCAGCAGCCCCGCGCAGGCGCAGATGAGAAACGACGTGTGCAGCGTCCGCTCGAGCTGTTCATCGTCGCCGAGACCGAGACTGCGAGCGATGGCGACGTTCACGCCCGCGCCCATGCCGATCAGCAGTCCCGTGAAGAGCGAGACGAGCAACGTCGTCGAGCCGACGGCACCGAGGGCGACATACCCCGCGAATTTACCCGCGATGGCGACGTCGCTGAGGTTGAAAAGCACCTCCAGCACCTGTGTCAGCATCAGCGGCAGGCTGAAAAGAAGAATATTTCGCCAGAGGAACCCGGTTGTCATTTCGATGGAACGCGGCTGGGACGGCTTGTTTCTGCGCATGATGGATTCTCCTTTTCATAGTTTTCTGATCGCAGCATTTCCAGCTGCAGTAGCACAGTATATCACGGACATATCGACAAAACAACCCCTCTTTCTGTCATATTTTCTTATGGCGAAAGAGGGGCGTATTATGCACTTTGATGCTCAGCGGTAGAGCGCCGTCCGGCGCAGCGAGGTATAGGGCCGCGCGGCGCGGATGCGGGCGGGGGCGGCCATGTCCACCTCGGCGAAAAGCAGCTCCTCGCCCGGCCCGGCCTTGGCGATCACATCGCCGTTCGCATCCGTCACGATCGAGCCGCCCGCGAAGTCCATCCCGCCCTCGAGCCCCGTGCGGTTGCACATGGCGACGGCGACGCTGCTCTGGAAGGCCTGCACGCGGATCTCCCAGTCGAACAGCTCCAGCGGCTCGGCCATCGTGTTGGCCGTGGGAATGAGGATGAGGGCGGCGCCCATGAGCGCCTCGGTGCGGATGCTCTCGGGATAGTGCCGGTCGAAGCAGACAACCACGCCGATGCACCCGTGGGGCGTGTCGAACACGAGAAAGCCGTCGTCCGACGGGGTGTAGTAGTCCTGTTCGTAAAACTGCGGCGCCTGCGCGATGTGTACCATCTTCTGTCGCCCAATCAGCGCCCCGTCCGCGCCGATGAGGATCGTCGTGTCAAAGCAGCCGCCCGCCTCGCGCAGATAGAAGTTCGGCGCGGCCATGATGCCCTCGGCGCGGCAGGCGTCCTGAAATTGCCGGACGATGGGGCTTTCCAATGTGAGGAGCTTGTCCGCGGCGTCGCGCCCTTCGTACTGCGGGAAGAACAGGTGCAGCTGCAGCTCGGGGTAGACGATCAGGTCGGCTCCCGCGGCCGCGGCGCGGTGCAGGGCGTCGAGCCCGCGCTCCAGATTGGTTTGTTCGTCCGCGCTCATGCGCATCTGGCAGAGGGCGAGTTTCATGGCAGTACCTCCTTTTTGCGGCTGCGCTTTTTCGGCAGCGGTGTGACCGGCAGGAGCGCGGCGATGGCTGCGCGCGTCAGCTCCGCGTCGTCGATGTCGAGGATCCAGTGCTCCCTGGCTCCGCCGTATGGGACGCCGCGCTGTGCGCCCTGCATGAGCGGCTCCACTGCCGGCAGGCACTTGATGAACACCGTGTTGTCGCACACGAGCAGGATGGGCCGGTCGTCGGCGTAGACCATCCAGTCGCCGAACATTTTCCTTGCGCGCAGCGTCCACGGGCCGTTCGCCTGCGCGCGGACATAGTCGAGATATTCCTGTGAGCTTGCCACCGTCTTCGCCTCCTTTTGCCGCTATTGTACCCTGTCCGCGCGCCCGGCGCAAGCGTTTTTTAAGCCTGCGGCGCGACGGGGAGACTGATCTCCGTGACAAATTTCTCCGTGTCGTCCGTGATCCCGTAGTCGATGAGGGTGATCTCGCGCGAAAAGCCCGTCACGGTCAGCCCGCGCTGTCGCGCGCAGGCCATCAGGCAGCGGTACTGCGCGGGGGCCTCCGGATGGCTCCCGCGGAAGCGCACGCACAGGCAGTCCGTCTCCGGCAGATCCGTGACCGGGCCGGTGAACTCGTCCTCCTCGTCAAGCACGAGGAAAATCCCGTCGTACTGGTCGTATGCCCCGGCGTAGAGATTCTCCGGCGTGATGCCGAGCCCGACCTTGCCGAGAAAGACGACGGCGTCCTTCTGCGTCTCTTCGAGACGGCGGATCGGCGGCTCCATGTCGAGCGAGCTGCGGATTTTCAGCGAGCTCTGGATCCAGCACAGGCGGCAGGCCGGTGCGCGCGTGAGGGTGATCTCGTCGAGCCGCGCGTGCTGCGCGGACTCGAGCTGGCGCAGGCGGTTGTCGATGCGGCGCTCAACGCGCTGCAGCGCCTGCTGGCGCTCGATGACGGCCTGCTTCTGCTGGCGGAGTTTTTCTTCGATGCGGTCGACGTCCTTGTTTTTCAGAAAGTCGGCGATCTCCGGCAGCGGCAGGTCGAGCGCGCGCAGATACCGGATGGAGCTGAGCACCTCGAACTGGCGCGCGCTGTAGTAGCGGTAGCCGCTCTCGGGCGAGACGTATTCCGGCTTGAGCAGGCCGATATCCTCATAGTGGCGCAGACTGCTCACGCTCAGGTGAAAGAGCTTGGCAACCGTGCCGATCTGAAACAGTTCGGGCTTATCCATAGGGCGCATCCTCCGACGGGCAGATTTTTCTCCTCTATTATAAACTCTGCAACCGCTATAGCGTCAAGCCATTCATGAAAAAATCCGTATGGCGCGCCGCGCGGCGGGGCATACTGGAAGCAGGAAAAAGGAGGGTTTTACCGATGCCGGATATGTTTTGTTTTCAGTGCCAGCAGACGGCCGGCGGCACGGGCTGCGTGCGGACGGGCGTATGCGGAAAGCAGCCGCACACGGCGCAGCTGCAGGATGCGCTCATCTGCGAGCTGATCCGTCTGGCGCAGGCCGCGCAGGCGGCGTCACGCCGCACGGAGGAGAGCGACCGTCTGCTGATCGACGGGCTGTTCACCACGCTCACGAACGTCAACTTCGACGACCGCGCCATCCACGCCTTCACGCAGCGCGCCGCGGCGGAGCGCCGCGCCCTCGGAGGGGCGGACGCGCCGGACTTCCCGCTCTGGAAGGGGGAGACGGACATCGTTTCCCTGCGTTCGACGCTTCTGTTCGGGCTGAAGGGCATGGCGGCCTACGCGCACCACGCTCTGCGGCTCGGCAAGCGGGACGAGAGCGTCACGGCGTGGTTTTATAAGGGCCTGTGCGCCGTGGCGGAGGAGCACACGGTGGAGGAGTGGCTCGCGCTTATCATGGAGTTCGGCAGCGTGAACCTGCAGTGCATGGCGCTTCTCGACCGCGCGAACACCGGGCGTTTCGGCGACCCGGTTCCCACGCGCGTCCGCACGGACATCCAGGCCGGGCCGTTCATCGTCGTCTCGGGACACGACCTGCTCGATCTGGAGCAGCTGCTCGAGCAGACGCAGGGGACAGGCGTGCGCGTCTACACGCACTGCGAGATGCTCCCGGCGCACGGCTATCCGGGGCTGCACAAGTATGCGCACCTCGCCGGGAACTTCGGCACCGCGTGGCAGAGCCAGCAGCGGGAGTTCGAGGACATCCCCGCGCCCGTGCTCATGACGACGAACTGTCTCATGCCGCCGCGCGAGAGCTACCGCGACCGCGTCTGGACGACCTCGGTTGTCGGCTATGACGGCCTGCGGCACATCGAGGCAGACGCGCTGGGGCGCAAGGACTTTTCACCCCTCATCCGGCAGGCGCAGCAGCTCGGCGGCTATGAGCACGACCGCAGCATGAGCGGCATCAACGGCGGGCACATGCTGACGACCGGCTTTGCCCGCGCGGCGGTGCTCGCGCACGCGGACGAGGTGATCGACGCCGTGAAGCGCGGGCAGATCCGGCGGATCCTGCTCGTCGGCGGCTGCGACGGCGCGCACCCGGGGCGGAATTACTACACGGAGCTGGTCAAAAAAGCGCCGATGGACACGCTCATTCTCACGCTCGCCTGCGGCAAGTTCCGCTTCAACGACCTCGACCTCGGCGAGGTGGGCGGCCTGCCGCGGATTCTCGACATGGGTCAGTGCAACGACGCGTACAGCGCCGTGCAGGTGGCGCTCGCGCTGGCGGACGCGTTCGGCTGCGGGGTGAACGACCTGCCGCTGACGCTCGTGCTGTCGTGGTATGAGCAGAAGGCGGTGTGCATCCTGCTGACGCTGCTCTCGCTCGGGATCAAAAACATGTACCTCGGGCCGACGATGCCGGCGTTTTTATCCGAGTCGGTCGTGAAGATCCTCGTGGAGACGGTAGTTCTTTTGTCCCACAAAAAAGCCGACAGTTATATCCACATTGATGTGGAGTTTGGAGAGGGCG